>CAZRFP010000086.1:0-18416 GCA_964599535.1 uncultured Planctomycetaceae bacterium | reverse complement strand
CTTGTCTTCGCCGTCGATGATTTCCTTCACGCGCGACTTGATCGCATCCCAACTGACCGTCTCGCCGGCGGCGTCGGTGGTGCCTCCGGTGAAGAACATCCGCATCGGGTAGATGCCGCGCGGCGTCTGGATGTACTTGCCGTCGACGGTGCGGCTGATCGTCGAGGCGTCGCAGTTCAGCTCTTCCGCCAGATCGCGCATGCGCAGAACGTTGAGAAACTGCGGACCAAAATCGAAAAAGTCGCGCTGGCGCTCGAGGATGATCTTCGCCATTTCAAGAAGGCGCTCGCGGCGATAGTGGATTGCGTCGATGATCATTGAAGCGGCCTCGGCGCGCTGACGGATGAACTCGCGCGCCGCGGGGTCTTCCTGCTTATCCTGCAACATGCGGCGGTAGTGATTCGACAGGCGAAGGCGCGGCGAATTGCCCTTGGCCAGGCGCACCGTATAGCCGTCGCCGTCCTCGTCGTAGTCAATGATGATGTCCGGCGAGACGCGCGGCACGTCGTTTGGCTGAATGAGCAGGCCCGGATGATGGTTCAGCTTGCCGATGATCGTCAGCGCGGCCTTGATCTCCTCGATGGTGCGGTGGGTCTTCTTGGCGACGAGCGGGAATTGATTTCGCCCCAGATCGAGCAGATGGTCCTGCACCAGTTCGGCGTGAAACGGATCGACATCACCCTGGGCGTGCAGTTGCAACATCAGGCACTCGGCCAGATCGCGGGCGCCGACGCCGGTCGGCTCGAGCGTGTGAACCAGCTCCAGCGCCTGATCGAGCACGGCGCGATCGATCGGCGGCTTGCGCGACATGGCGATCTCATCCATCAGCCGATCAGACTCCTCGAGCGCGCGTCGCACGATGAGCGGTCTCGATTCGCCGGCATCGCCGTTGTCGCGCGGACGGTGATGCTCGCGCTCGGTGCGGAGATAGCCGTCCTCGTCCATCCAGTCGATGATTGCTTCGCCGGCTTTCTTGACCGGTTCGTCGGCCTCGACGAGCGCCCACTGGCGATAGAGGCTTTCGTTGAGCGTTTCGCCGCGGCTGGCGGTGTTGGCCATGGCGTCGAGCTTTGCGTCGCGCTCGCCGTCGTAAGAGCGGCTGGGCGGGGCATAGGGCTGATCGCCGGGGTCCAGTTCCAGCGTGCGCGCCATTTCATCGAGGCGTTCAAAGCCCTCGGCTTCGTGTTTTTGTTCGGGCGTATTGTCGGCGGACTCGGTCGGTTCGCCGTTGCCCTCGGCGGCGGTCGGCTCAATTTCTTCAAGAACGGGATTCGACTCCAGTTCTTCTCGGACGCGCGCCTCGAGCGCCAACAGCGGAAGCTGCAATATCTCCATCGACTGGATCAACTGCGGCGACAGCCGCTGCTCCAGCCGCATCTGCTGCGAAGGCAGCATGGATAGATATTGCGCCACGGATACTCCTTACAACCCTTTGTCGCCGCACCGATTAACAGCCGATTCGACACGAAACCCATCGGCCGCATCGCCGCGGCGCTGCATGGAATTATAACATCAAAGATGCGAACGACATCGCTTTTCGGGCCTATGGCATAAAACGCGCGAAAACCCTTTGGGGACGCGACGACGCTTATCGATCCGCTTCGGGCAGACCCATGCCGCGGCGATCCGGATCGGCCGGCCGCGCAGGCCGCGTGTACGGATTCGTTTTCAATTCCTCAAGCATTTGCGCGATGGCGGCGTCCAACTGCGGATCGCCACCGTTGACCATCTTTGCAGGATCGTCGATGACTTCGATGTCAGGATCGACACCGTGGCCTTCGACGCCCCACGTGCCGTCAGTCTCGTAGAAGCCGAACGTCGGCACGTTGGTGTTGCCGCCGTCGATGAACTGCGGATTTCCGCTGATGCCGACGAGCCCCCCCCAGGTGCGCATGCCGATCAGCTTGCCGAGCTTGTTGTAGCGGAAGAGCCAGGGGAACATGTCGCCGCCGCTGCCGGCCAATCCGTTGATGAGCATGCACTTCGGCCCCTGGTGCGAGTCGGGCGACCAGGTCCAGTCCTTGCCGTCGCGCCGCGCCCAGTAGTTCGTCACGGGCCGATTGAGCAGCTCAATGAAGCGCGTGGGAATCTGCCCGCCGCCGTTCCATCGCTCGTCAATGATGAGTGCGGCCTTATCCGTCTGGCCGTGGAACTGGCGAAACAGATCATTCTGTCCGTCGGTGCCGGTGTTGGGAACATAAATGTAGCCGACGCGGCCGTCGGTCTTCTTGTCGACATAGGCGCGGTTGCGCTCGATCCACGCGCGATAGCGCTGTGAACCCTCGCCGCTGAGTGCCGCCACAACGACATCGCGCGACTGGTCGTCCATGGCCGGATTGGGTCCGACGGTGAGTGTGACGTTCTGGCCCGCCAGGCCCTGCATCGCCGCCCAGGGATCCTTCGACGGATCGACGGCCGCGCCGTTGACGGCAAGCAGGTATTCACCTTCGGCCACTTCGCGTCCGGCGACGCGCAGGGGGCTGCGAGCGTCGGCGTCCCAGGGCGCGCCCTTGTGAATCTTCGCGATGCGGTATGCGCCGTTCTCCAGCGAGAAATCGCAGCCCAACATGCCGACGGTGACGCTTGGCTCCTTCTCGACATCGCCCGCGCCGCGCACATAGGCGTGGCCGACATTCAACTCGGCGATCATCTCGCCGATGACGTACGTTACATCGTCGCGCGAGGTGCAATCCTGCAGCATCTCTTCGTATTGCTTGCGAATGCCCGGCCAATCGACGCCGTGCATGTTCTGAACGTAGAAGTAATCGCGATGCAGCCGCCAGGCCTCGACGAAAATCTGCCGCCACTCTTCGCGCGGATTGACGGCCGTCAACATGCCGCCCATCGGCACGGCCTTTTCGAGCTTCTGATCGGCCGCGGCATCAACGACGAAGAACGCCTTGCCCTCCTTGCGGATAAGCAGCTTCTTGCCGTCGGCCGACATGAGGAAACTACCGACGTCGGCGGCCACGGTCTTTTCTTCCTTCTTGTCTGCCTTGTCGTCCTTCATGTCGAACAGCTTGATCGCGGGCTTGCCCTCTGAGCCGCGGCGCGGCGAACGGGCGTAGATGAGCTGCCCCTTGTCATTCACGCACAATTCGCGGAAGCCGCCGCGATCAACCGGCAATTGAAACGCCCGTGCCTCGAAACCTTCGATATCGATCACCACGGGCTTCGGATCTTTCTTCTTTTCGTCCTTGTCGCCGTCTTTCTTGTCCTTGTCGTCCTTTGAATCGTCGTCACCGTTCCTGGCGTCCGCCTTTTGAGATGTCGCGCCGTCGTCCTTCTTGTCATCCTTTTTGTCGCCGTCCTTCTCGCCATTTGCGCCCTCCTCATCGCTCTTCGGCGCGAGAGGCGACTTCACGTCCTTGCGCAGCGGTACGCAGTAGAGCCGGCTCGTGTCGGAATAGACCCATGTCGTGCCCAGGTCTTCATAGACCGGCGAGTTGAAGTCCCGATTGCTGGCGAAATAAAGAAAATCGCCGTCGCGATCGAAACAAGGCGACGTGTCATTGAATACGCCGCTGGTCAGCGCGTGCTTCGCGCCGCCCTCCAAGTCGTACAGCCACAGCGAACTGTTCTGGTTGTCGCCCGATTTCGAATAAACCAGCCAGCGCGAATCGGCCGACCAGTTCGCGCTCAGTCCGCTGCCATAGGGCTCGGAGTCGACGAGTCGAACGTCACCCGTCGCGACATCGACGATGTAGAGCGCCGCCTTCTTGTCGCGCATCAGAATGTGCTTCGAGTCCGGAGAGAACCCGATCAGAAACCGGAAGCAGTCGCCGCCGCGCGTGAGTTGCTTCGCCTCGCCGCGGCCGTCGGCGCTCGCCAGATACACCTCATACTCGCCCGTCGCATCTGAAAGCCAGGCGATTTGCTTTCCGTCGCTGCTCCAGATGCCATCGCGCTCGGCCGCGCCGCCGGTCGCCGTCAACCGCCGCGGCGAGCCTTCGCGCGCCGGGGCCGTCCAGATGTCGCCGCGCAAGCCGAAGATCGCGCGCTTGCCCGTCGGCGAAATATCCCACGACATGAGGAAATCCGTCGCCTCCACCCGGCGCGGACGAATCGTCGGTCGATCGCCGGGAATCAATACTTCGACCGGCCGTGTCTTTCCGGTCGCGAGATCCAGCAGGTGCAGCTTTGCGCCGTGCTGAAACACGATCTCGCCGCCACCGTTCGCACCCGGCCCGATGGACGGCCACTTCACGTCGTACGTATCAAAGTTCGTCACCTGTCTGCGCTGGCCCGTGGTCGTGTCGTAGGCCCAGATATTCAAGCGATGATTCGCGCCTTCATCTGAAAGATAGTAGACCGTCTTTCCGTGCCACATCGGCAGCGTGTCCGTGCCCTCCCAGTCGGTGATCTGCTTCGATGCCTTCGTGCGAAGATTGAACAGCCAGATGTCGGTCTGCATTCCGCCGCGATAGCGCTTCCATGTGCGGAAGTCGCGCGTATGGGGCTGATACGCCAGCCATTCGCCGTCGGGACTGATCGCGCCGTTTGCGCCGTACGGCACCGGCAATTGCTCAGGCAGCCCGCCTTTCGATGCAACAGTGAAAAGCTGGTTCTGACGCGCCAGACCGGCGAAGCCGTTGGTCATGTAAATCAGCCGGCCGTCGGGCGACCAGTCGCAGAGTTGTTCGGTCGCCGGATGATGCGTGACGCGCTCGGCAATGCCGCCGGCCGCAGGTATGACATACAGGTCCCGATTGCCCTCATAGTTTCCGACGAAGGCGATCGATTTACCGTCGGACGAGAACTTGGGCAGCAATTCCTGACCGGCGGGAGCAGCAAGCGGGGACGCCGTGCCGCCCTCGCGCGGCACCAGCCACAAATCGTTCGCATAGACAAAGACGATGTGCGTGGCGCTCACGTCGGGATAGCGCAGCATCCCGCCATGCGGTCGATGCCCGTCGTCACGCCCGGCCTCCGCGGGCGGGACGAATGACAGGGCGGTCAGAGCGGAAAACAGACAGGCGGCAATTTGACGAAACATGCGGTGGAGTCCTCCAGTTAGAACAGTGGCATGCGGCTTCTTGCAACACCATGCGCGGCGCACGTTCGTGCGCTCACGCAGTAGAATCGCGATCCCCTTTGCGCGGACCGCAAAGATGCGATCCCCTCAGTTCAGACGGCTATCGTATGAGCAAACCGCCCGACTGTGTATATCGCCCGTACAGGCGATAACGGGCTGCCATCGGCGATCTCTCCCGCCCTGTCGGGCTACATCGTCGCCGGACAGCGAAAGAAAACGGTCGAAACGGGCCTTGCCTTTGACGCCGCGATGCTACAATTCTCACGGTTCACCCTTCGACCTTGGAAATGGCCGCGCCCGGAGTTCATTGCTTCGCGGCCGATCGTTGTCGCTTTCGGGAGTTAACAAACAATGAACACTTACGACCCCATTCGTCCATCGTGCATGGTGATCGCGATCCTCCTCGCTCTGACGGCGCAGTCATTCGCCGACGACCGGGCAAAAGAGAAGAGCGATGATCCGCCGACGGTTCAATCGCTCACGACTGAGATTCGCAAGGCCTATCGCGCCGCCGACTACAAAAAGGCGCTCGAAGCCGCCGAAAAGCTGCACGCGCTGCTGCCCGACCATCCGCTGCCGATGTACAACGTCGCCTGCATGAACGCCCTGCTTGGTGACAAGGACAAGGCATACACATGGCTCGACAAGGCGGTGGCGGCCGGCTACGCCGATCATGCCCATCTGCTGAACGACGCGGACTTACGCACGATGTGGGGCGAACAACGGTTTCGCGACATCGTCAAACGCATCCGCGATCGAGACGGCAGGAAGCCCAGGCCCGACGAGACAACCGGCCCCGACAAGCCAACCCCATCCGCCCAGACCACAAAAGCCCCTGATGTCGAGCGCGAAGTCGAGTTCACGTATGTGATCACTCCACCGGACGAATACGACGCATCGAAGCCCGCGCCGCTCATCGTCGCGCTGCACGGCTTTCGCGGGGACATGAACGCAACGACGACACAGTGGAAGAATGCCGCGGCGGCCGTGAATGCCGTGTTGCTCGCGCCGCAGGGCACATCGCAGATCGGTGAAGACGCCTTTCACTGGGGCGACGATGTCGCGAAGATCGAGAAGAACATCATGCGCGCCATCAATGCGGCAATGGACCAGCACAAGATCGACGAAGATCGAATCGTCATCGTTGGCTTCAGCCAGGGGGCGCGCATGGCCTATGAACTGGCAATGCGAAATCCCGATACGTTTCGCGGCCTAGTGCCGGTCGCCGGCAGGTTCCAGCCGTCTTCCGACTCGCCCTTCAGCGGCGATCGACTCAAACGGCTTCGCGTGTACATCATGGTTGGCGCGGAAGATAAGGCAGAGACGATCGCGTCGAACGAGAAGGCGGTGTCACTGTTCAGCTCAGCCGGCGCGGCAGTAAAGCTGGTGAAGTACGACGGCGTCGGCCACGGCTTCCCCAAAGAGGCCGATCGGGAACAGACGAAGGCCCTGCGCTTCGTACTCGAATAGAGTCCGTTCAACAGGAAACCGCATGGGAGGGCCGCCTCAGGGAGGGGCCGGCCTCATAAGAGCAGAGTCCATCGGCGAGTAACTTACCTGAAGGAAACAACTTACATTCATCTCCGACATTCGGCATTGGAATGAATACCGCCATCGACTATGATAGGGATTCTGTGCGAACGAGCCGAGCGATCGGGTCGTAAAATCACAAATGCACGATGATGGGACAAGCCCAGGGGGCTTACACGGCGCATGCGGCTGACCGGACAGAATGGTATCTCACGGTGCTTGCATCGAGCCTGCCTTTACGGATTCGTCGCGCTCTTTGCCGTCGCCGGCGCCCCCAATCTGGCCATGGTCGGGCTGGCCTCGACCAGCCGCACCGAGCATGAAACCAAGCCGCCGGTGGTCGAGGAAGAGCATCGCGCCCAGACGGCCATCTCGGAATCCCCGCAGCGACGGCTGGTTCGCGACCATCGCTCGACCGCCCTGGCCTCTGCCTCGATTCACACGCCTCAACGCGGAACGCGTCTGCCGACGCGACTCGACGTTGTCCAGCGGCGCGTTCTGGACAAACAGAACGGCCTCGGCGCTTTTCTGTTGTGTTGATCCCCGACACGATCTTGCGCTTTGCCGCGCCTGAATGATCGATTCGCGCTGTCTTCCGCGGAGGATGCGCGTCCTCTCGATTGGTCGGCGATCCATCGACCCGTCAACCTTAATCTATATACAATAGTGAATATTCGCGGCCGTCGTACTTGCGGCAACGAACCGAGTTGCATCGATGCCCAAGGGCGCCGAAATGCGGCTTGATCGTTGTTCATATCGCCCTGCAAGGCATGACGAACGTCAAGACGAACACTACGGAGCAACAGCGTCATGCAAAAGCTTGTAGATGGAATCCACAACTTTCAGAACGGAATCTTCGGCACTCAGCGCAAGCTCTTCGAGCGGCTGGCCAAGGGGCAGAACCCCATCGCACTGTTCATTACCTGCTCGGATTCGCGCATCAATCCGAACCTGATCACGCAAACCGAGCCGGGCGATCTCTTCATCATGCGAAACGCCGGCAACATCGTTCCGCCATACACCGGCGCCTCGACCAGCGGCGAGGCCGCCACCATCGAATTCGCCGTCGCGGTGCTCGGCGTCAAGGACGTAATCATCTGCGGCCACTCCCATTGCGGCGCGATGAACGCGATCAATCACCCGGAGCGCGTGACCGAACTGCCCGCCATGCGCAACTGGCTCGTACACGCCGAATCGACGCGGCGCATCATGCACGAAAAATATCCGCACCTGAAAGACCCCGAGCTGCTGACCGCCACCGTCGAGGAAAATGTGCTCGTGCAGCTTGAAAACGTGCGCACCCATCCCGCCATTGCGGCAGGCCTCGCGTCTGAACAGCTCAATCTTCACGGCTGGGTCTATAAGATCGAATCGGGCGAGGTCTTCTCGTTCGATCCCGCGGAAGGCCAATACCTGCCGCTATCCGAGAAGCCGCCGACATCGGCCTATCCCAACGTGCGCCTCAAGCCCGAGGCCGTGATCTAAGCCGGGCGAGCGTCGCTTCTAATGTACTTTCGACTCGTGTGAGCGCCGAAACCGCCTCATGAAGGATGTATTGTTATGATTGGAAACGGTAACGCCGCCGCGGCACTCAGCCAGACGGGCGGCCTCGACATCAAGCGGGAATTTCTGGCGTCCATCGTCGTCTTCCTTGTCGCGCTGCCCTTGTGCATGGGTATCGCCATCGCCTCGGGCATGCCGCCCGCCGCGGGTCTCATCAGCGGCATCATCGGCGGCATCATCGTCGGCACGCTGGCCGGCTCGCCGCTGCAAGTCAGCGGTCCGGCGGCCGGTTTGAGCGTTATGGTCTACGAGATCGTGATGAAGGAAGGCGTAGTCGTGCTTGGGATGGCGGTTCTGCTCGCCGGCGCGATCCAGTTGACCGCCGGACTGCTGCATTTCGGCCAGTGGTTCCGCGCCGTTTCCCCCGCCGTCATTCGCGGAATGCTCACCGGCATCGGCATTCTCATTTTCGCCGGACAGTTTCACGTCATGGTCGACGACAGCCCGCGTGAGACCGGACTCAAGAACATCCTCTCGCTCGGCGAGGCCGTCGTGAAGGGCTTCACACCGACATCCGATACGAACCATCACTGGGCGGCCATCATCGGCGTGACGACGATTCTCTCGATCATCATCTGGAAAATCGCCACGCGCAAATATCTGAAATTCATCCCCGCGCCGCTCGTGGCCGTCGTACTGGGCACCGGGCTTACCGCGATATTCGGATTGTCGATCAACAAGGTAACGATACCCGCCAACCTGTGGAGCGAAATCTCCCTGCCAGGACTATCCAGCCTGAGCATGCTGCTGCAAGGCGAAGTGATTCTCGCCGGCTTGGCACTGGCCTTCGTCGCCAGCGCGGAGACGCTGCTCTGCGCCACCGCCGTTGATCAGATGCACACCGGTCCGCGCACCAAGTACGACAAGGAGCTCGCCGCACAGGGCGTCGGCAACATGCTCTGCGGCGCGGTCGGCGCGCTGCCCATGACCGGCGTCATCGTCCGCAGCGCCGCCAACGTCGAGGCCGGCTCAAAATCACGGCTCTCCGCCATACTTCACGGAATCTGGCTGCTCGTTTTCGTCGCAGTGCTGCCGTTTGTTCTCAACGCGATCCCGACGGCGGCGCTCGCGGCCATACTCGTCTTCACCGGCTACAAGCTCATCGACTTCAAAGCCCTGCGCGATCTGGCGAACTACAGCCGCGGCGAAGTCGCCATCTTCGTCGTCACCGTTGCCATGATCGTCATTTCCGATTTGCTGACCGGCGTTCTCGTCGGCGTCGCACTGTCGGCTGCCAAGCTGCTGTACACCTTCTCGTATCTGGATGTGAGGCTGGAAGACATACCCGCGAAGAACCGGACCATACTCCGGCTGCGCGGCGCGGCCACGTTCATCAAGCTGCCGAGGCTGGCGAACGTGCTGGAACAAGTGCAACCCACCCGCGAGCTGCACGTCCACTTCGAAGACCTCGCATATGTTGACCACGCCTGCCTTGATTTGCTGATGAACTGGGAGAAGCAGCACGAATCGACCGGCGGCTCGCTCGTGATCGACTGGGATCACTTCACCGCCCGCTTCCACCGCGACATAGCGCCGCCTTTTGAGATGGGCGCCGTCCCGATGAGCACTGGCAGCTCGCCCGTCCCTCCTGCCGGCTCGAATGCCCAAAACCCAGCAGATGCAGGCCCGGGCGCAATCACCGGTCAAAGCCCCGCGAATCCCATAGAAAAGAGCGGCGCCAGAGGCTCGCACAGCATGCCGGAGTCCGTTGCCAAGAGCGGCCCGTCGCCGAAGCGCGAGGAAGAAATCAAGTCACGACCGTGACGCGCGAGCGGCCACCGGCCCGCCGTTTCCGTATATTTTTGGTAGCGCGAAGCGCCGGCGCGCAATTAGCGCTGCCACAGGCCGTGTTCGTTATCACCTTGGAAGTAAATGGCGAACGTGCCGTGGCCAGGGATTTCCAGCGGCGGATGGGCGATCATACCGCCGGCCGCTTCCACTTTTGCAACGGCTGCTTCGATGTCGTCCACCAGCCAGTAAGGCCGCACGACCGGCACTTCTGTCTCGCCGAGTGGCGCCCGCACGCCTACCAGCCCGCCGTCCGGCAGCGCGGCCGTCCGCGCGAAGCCCAGCCCGGCATCCGGCTCGCCGAATGTCACCCCATGCGCCGCGGCATATGCAGCACAGACCGCATCGACATCCTTCGTCACGATTTCGAGATAGTGAACCCGCATGGAGCCGTGGTACTTCTGCATCGAGGCCTGACCTCTTTGCGCGGATGCCTGATCTCGCCGAGTGGCCGTGTGATCTTCTTTCGTCGAAGACGCCATCGAGCAACCAAACCCGTAGGCAGCGACCGTGACCAACAATGTAGGACCGAGCGCGAACAGGCCGCAGGGGTTTTTGACGCTTTTCATGTCAACTCCGTATTCGGACTGTGATCGAGTATGCCCTGCGCGTCGTCAACGGTTCTGCGATCGGTCCGGGTTGCGGTACCGGTGGCCGCAACGCCATGCCGCCGCTCCGGGCGGTGCAGACGCGGACAACTGTCTGCGTGAACCCGTGCTGAAATCAGTGGTACACATACAGGCAACCGAGGCCATGCGCGATGCCATCCCGCGCGGACCGGCCTCTCTCCGCACACGATCACATTTTTATCGCATGCGCGGTCCAGTCAACTGCTCGCAAGCCATGAAGCCCTGAGAACGGAGACACTGACGTAGAACGAGCACGAATCCTGTCGCATTGAGTTTTCTACGGGTTCAGCATGATCTGTACGAATTGCGCCAGATCGGACATGTCGATGCGCCCGTTACGCTCGATATCCGCCGCGCAGAAGGCGACGCCGGCCGGACCGGTGGCGTGATGAATGAAGACGTCGACGAAGCCCGCCACGTCGCGGCCGTCGACAAGACCGTCGCCGTTCACGTCGCCATTGCCGGGCGCTGCGCAGTAAGGAATGACCGTCTCGGACAATTCCATCAGATAGCCGTAGTGCGGCGGCTGGATGTCACCGAGCGGGTTTCCGTGGCCGTCCTCGGTCCATTGCTTGGCGTCGACGAGCGCGCGCCAGGCGCGGCGATAGAGCAGCCGCGCCCGAACGCGCACGTCGCCATCAGAGGGAGGTAACTGGAACACATACGAGGTCGTGTCGCTTTGCAGCGCTTCGAGCCGGTTGTCGAAGATGTTGCCCGTGGCATCGGTGAAGAACGCGGGATAGATGTTCTGCTCGTCGTGCGGAACCTTCGCGTACATTTTTCCCGGCCGGCCGGCGTAGTAGCCGAGCGCCGGATCGCCGACGCCGCCGAGTTCATGCACCGTCTCTTCGCCGACGTGCGGCAGCAGATCGGCGATGGGGTCCTGCCCGTCGGGCCAGGCCTCCACGAGCAGAATCATGTTGCGCGTCGTGACGCCGGTGGGCACGTGATGGCCGGTGCCGTCGTTGTACAGCATGACATCGACACTGAGCTGCCCGTCGGCGACACTCGCACTCAGTGTCATCGTGACGGCATTTTCCAGATAAACCTGCGTCGTGCCGCGGATGTCGTGCGAGCGAATGAGGCTCGGATCGCGCAGCAGCGGGGGGCTTTGCACGTTGCAGAATGTCGTCTGGCCCGTGGGCGGCATGTGGCAGGTGACGCAATTGGCGTAGATGGGCGACTGTGGATCGCTGTAGGGCGATTCGAACCACTCGGTGTACGTCGGCTCTGATATCGGCCCGGTGTAGGTGTGATTCTCGTGCGGATCGCTTCGATCCTGATGGCAGGCGCCGCAGACTTCGGCCATCAACTGCGGCTGGTACGACGCGCGCATCATGGCCGGCATCAGATTAAACGTCGAGTCGCCCAGCAAGCCGTATTGCACCTGATTGGGCATCGCGCCGGCCGGCCGCGTGAAAACGACCGCGCCGGGGAAGATGCCGGGGAAGTCGATTTTTGAGACGTCGACATCAGCAATCTTGTGGCATGATTCGCAGGAGACGCCGTGAAACGCGGCCTCCGAGGGATAGCCCGCGTCATTCGGTCCTTCCATTCTGCTGAAGGGCGCGGCGATCCAGGATTCGGGCTGGTGGCAGGCCGAGCACTCCGAGGCGGGATTGGTCGGCGCATAGATCGAGTCGCGCGTGTAAACGAAGCCGCCCATGCCGCCGGGCGTGCCGCTGCCGTCGTAGATGTCGTGAACCCAGGTGTTCAGCCCGGCGCGGGCCATCGGCGAACCGGTCCATTCCGAAAGCTGATTCGGGTGGCACACGCCGCAGGTCTGAGGCGACACGAACTGGTAGCTCGGATTGTTGTCCTGCGGCACGGGCGCGAGAACGATCTGCACGCCGGCCGATGGCGAGGCGACGGTGATGCCCGCGTTGAAGTAGCCCTTGGACGCGCCGACGATCACGCGGCCTGTGCCGGCCGGCACGTCGAGCGTGAAAGCTCCGTTGCTGTCGGTGAAGGTGTGTGAGAGCGACGCCTGAAACGTGACCTTGGCGTTGGCGACGGGCATCAAATCGCCTTGGCGCTTGACGATGCCGCTGACGGGCGCCGCCAGCGTGTCGACAGCCACGGCATGGGCCATGCCAATTGCGATGAAGAGGGCAAGCGTTGAAGAACCGTTCGAGTGTTTCAGCAGCATGATACGATCTCCGCGGCGGATCGGGCCGGCTATTCTTGATAAGATGATCCTAATATACTGTTCTAAGGCGCGCGGTTCAACCCCGGGCGACCGCGTTCCGAATGGTCAGTGTCGCGCATCACCGACGGGCGACACAGTCAGGAATGCGCCGTAGCTCGGGTCCAGCCGCACCGCGGTCTCAAAGTGCCGGCTCGCATCGGCCGCCTTGCCCTGCATTTGCAGAATGCGCCCCAGGTTAAAGTGTGGATGGGCGAAGTCCGGCTTCAGTTCAATCGCCCGGCGGAAATACTCGCAGGCGTCGTCCAGTTCGCCGCGCTGGGCCAGCAGAAAACCGAAATTGTTCTGAATGTCGGGATCGTTCGGATCAATCGCCATCGCCCTTCGATAAGCGCCGATCGCCTCGTCGGATCGGCCGACATGCGCGAGGAGCACACCCAGGTTGTATTGAAACACCGCGACATTCGGCTCCAGCGCGCAAGCTTGCCGGAGATGGTCGACCGCGGCGCCGAACGCGTTGCGCTCGGTCATGTGTTGACCGGCGGAGGCATGAAGCGCTGCGAGCCGGTGCAACAGGCTGATCGGCCTGAACAGCCCCCATGACCGGCATTGCTCCAGATGACGGATCGCATCCATCACTACGCCTTGCGCCGCGTCGTCCATGCGCTCGCCGCTCTCTTGAGCGGCGACATACAGCCGATGGCCGACGTATTCGTGATAGCGGATGTATGCACTATGCGCCGCCAGGACTGCCAGAAGCATGGCAACGGCAACAAACGCTCGCCCCGCGCGCGTCAATCCGCCGGCGATTTTGAGCTGGAAGTTGTTGATCTTCACATGCCGCAGGCGAAACAGCCGGAGTGCCAGAACGGCGACATAGCCCAGAATGCCGCCCACGGCCAGCGTCATGAGAAACGGAACGGCCTGGTATAGGCCGCGATAGACGAACAGCGATGCGAGAAAGACTGCGCCGATCAGCGCGTCTTCGGCAAGCGTGAAATCGTACGGCTTCGCGTGCAGTCGAGACGACGCCTTGCGCTCGACGATCGCCGGAAGCGAAAAACCGTATGTCAGCGCGCCATTGGGACAGGCGGCGACGCAGTCGAGGTCCTTAAGGCACGCAGGATTAACGATGCGGCCAAACTCGACGGCCTCTTCATGCACACGCACGCGCGACTGGCAGGCGGCCGTGCAGATGCCGCAGCCCGAGCAGTCACCCTTCGCGACGATGCGCCCGGGCGCGAGGCGGTCGGCAAGCGAGAAAACCGCGCCGTATGGACAGGCATACGTACAAAACGCCCGCGAGCCGAGAAAATAAACAATCGCAAATCCGCAAACGGCAAACGTGAGAAGGGTAACGCCCGGACCGGGCAGGTTTCGCCAGAAGTTTGTTGTCGTGAACGAAGCCCACCCCTGTGCGTCGGTTTGCAGCTTCATCACCGGCATCGGCTCGCCCCGAACCACGCGCGAGACCTGCGGCCAGGCGAACATGTAGAGCATCGCAACGAACGGGACGAGCATGAGCACGCGCGATCGGACGGGCTTCGGCCGAATCCGCACCTTCGCGAGCAGCCACGCACACAAGTCCTCCAGTGCGAGAATGTGGCAGCCCCATGAACAGAAGAATCGCCCAAAGATGAGCGTTGTCAGCACGGCCAGCATCATGAATAGAAAACCGGCCGTGACGATGCCCAGTTCGAGCGTATACATGACCTCGTTCAGTTCGAGCGGAGCAAGCGTCTTGCCGGCCCACTTCCAGTGCAGCACGTGCAGCGTCATGAGAAGGTAGACGCCGGCAAGGGAGGCGGCGCGCCAGCGGCTGTAGTTTCGGGGGCGCTGCGCGGATGGTCGGGCCGGACTCACCGAGGAACCTCTGCTGGATCGGCGCGGACCGCCGGCAAATCGGATGATCGCCATCGGGATTCTCATCGACGCCGGCGGACAACTCTTGATATCATTATCAATATATCTTGTATAGGTTCTGAATTCAAGCAATCCCTCCCATGATTCCGGCCGATCTTGTCCCGGACGGCTCGATTCAGGAGCGGATATCGGCCTCCGAGGAATGCGACGGCCCAGGGCCTCCCCAGCGGTTTTTTTTTATGAAACTTATTATTGACATCATTATCAAGATATATTTAAATGGCGCACGGAATCGTGGAGGACACCGGCCATGAAAACCAAAACCTTCAACTCAAGGCTGCTGCCCGCGCTCTGGCTACTGGCGATGAGCGGATTCTTCATTGCCTGCGCGGCGCAGACATTTTACGAACCCGAGCCGGCTCGTGCATCGTCCGGCGCGGCCAAGCCCCGCACTGAAACACGCGGGGCGAATCCGGCAGCGCCTGGCGCGGCAATCGTCGCACATGCCGCGCAAGCCACGGCGGCCGTCGGTCACGAGCGTGGGGACGCCGCGCGGCTCGAGCGCGGCCGCGTGCTCTTCGCAAACCAATGCGTCATCTGTCATGGCGAGAGCGGCGACGGCGCCGGACCGTTTGCCTATCTGATGAATCCGCGCCCCCGCGATCTGCGAAAGGGTGTTTTCAAACTTGCCTCCACCCAGAATCTCATCCCGTCCGACGACGATCTCCTGCGAACCATCAGCCGCGGCATGCCCGGCTCCGCAATGCCGCCGTGGGGACACCTGCCGCAGGAAGACCTCTTCGCGCTCGTCGCCTATGTGCGCCAACTGCATGTTGACGCCGTACGCGCGCAGTTGCAGGCCGGCGTCCGAGACGGCACGTATGACGACGATGAAGTCGCGGAACTCCTGGCCGAACGAACCCAACCCGGGCCGCCCATTGTCATCCCGCCGGAGCCGGGATTTGACGATCTGCGATGGTTCAATGGCCGGCGCGTTTACATGGAGGCCTGCGCGGCCTGCCACGGACCGGATGGGCACCCCTTGCCGGAAGCGGTGAAGTTCGATGATGCGGGCTTTCCGGTTCCGCCGCGCTCGTTCGTCAACGGCATCTTCAAGGGCGGCATGGACGGCGCCGCGCTCTACAGCCGAATCACCAAGGGCATGCCCGGCACGCCCATGCCGGCGTTCGAGGGCATTTACAGCGACGACGATCTATGGGACCTCATTCATTACACCCAGTCGCTCGCCCGCGCCGGGTCGCAGGATCGGGCGCAACTCCGGCAAGGCTCATTCACGGCTTCGCGTGTCAAAGGCCGGCTCCCCGCCGATCCCCGGGACGAGGCGTGGAAAGAAGCCGACTCGCTGTTCGTCGCGCTGACGCCGCTGTGGTGGGCGGACGAACATATAGACGGGCTGGTCGTGCAGGCGATGCATGACGGCGAAGAGATCGCCCTGCGCTTCATGTGGCAGGATCCGTCAAGAGATGATCGCGCCGTGCAAGTCGGCGAGTTTCGTGATGCAGTGGCCATTCAGTTCTCGCTCACGGACGATCCGCCGTTTTACATGGGAGCCGCGGGCGACGGCGGCGGCGTCAACATCTGGATGTGGAAAGCCGATCGCCAGACCAACATCGCATCGGGCTATCAGGATGTCGATGCGGCATTCCCGGACCGCGCCGTCGACATGTACGACGAAAGCTCGATCCGGTCCGATGACATGTCGAAGACCGACTGGCCCACCGGCGACATCAGCGAGCACAATCCGACCTACATCACGGCTTGGGGCGCGGGCAATCTCGTGGCCGATCCGAATCTCAAAACGCCGGTCGAGTGCCTGACGGCGCGCGGCCCCGGCACGCTCGCGGGGAAGCCGCCGAATGTTCAGCTCGTGCAAGGCAGCGCCACGTATGAGCGCGGCATGTGGATGGTCGTCGTGCGCCGCTCGATGGCATCACTGCAATGTGCGCAGCACGCGCCAGAGTTCGGCGATGAGCGCGTCTTCAAGTCCGGCGATGTCGTGCCGGTCTCGTTCGCCATTTGGAACGGGAGCGCCCATGATCGCGACGGACAGAAAAACATCAGCATCTGGCAGAAACTGGTGATGGAGTAGCCGCGCATCCGCGACACACGGAGTTCGATCATGTCTACGACGCAATCATTCGAGTTTTCGCGACGACAGGTTCTCCAGGCCGGCTGCGCCGTCACCGCCGGCGGCAGCGGCATACTCGGCTGGGCGCTCAAGGCGCTGGCGGCGCGGCCGGACGTGACGAACCCGCTGGCCGGCTATCCGGCGCGCGACTGGGAGAAAATCTACCGCGATCAGTACGCCTATGACGGCACGTTCAGTTGGGTCTGCTCGCCCAACGACACCCACGCCTGCCGCGTGAAGGCCTATACGCGCAACGGCGTCATCGTGCGCATGGGCACCGAATACAACTACGAAAACTACGGCGATCTGTACGGCAACAAGGCGACGGCCAACTGGAACCCACGCCAATGCGCGAAGGGCTACACCTATCATCGTTTGATCTACGGCCCCTATCGCCTGAAGCATCCGATTATCCGCAAGGGCTGGAAGGAATGGGCCGATGCGGGCTTTCCGGAACTGACGCCGGAGATCAAGTCAAAATATAAGTTCGACAGCCGCGGCACGGACGTGCATGTGCGCATCGACTGGGCCGCAGCGCTGAAATACATCGCCAGGGGCTACATCGCCATCGCCCGGCGCTACAGCGGCGAGAATGGCGCCAAGCTGCTGCGCAAGCAGGGCTATCCCGAAGAGATGATCGACGAGATGGGCGGCGCGGGAACACGCACCTTCAAGATGCGCGGCGGCATGGGCCTCCTGGGCGTGCTCGGCAAGTACGGCATGTACCGGCTCAACAACTGCATGGCGCTGCTCGACGACGTCATACGCGGCGTCGGACCCCACGAAGCCAGGGGCGGGCGCAACTGGAGCAACTATACGTGGCATGGCGATCAGACGCCGGGGCAGCCGTGGGTTCACGGCCTGCAGAATTCCGACTGCGATTTCAACGATCTGCGTTTCAGCAAGCTCATCATCATGGACGGGAAGAACCTGGTCGAAAACAAGCTGCCGGATTCCCACTGGTTCATCGAATGCATGGAGCGCGGCGGGCGCATCATCGTCATCGCCCCGGAATACGGCGCGCCGAGCACCAAGGCCGATTATTGGATTCCGATTCGTCCGGCGACCGACGCGGCGCTGTGGCTCGGCGTCACGCGCCTGATGATCGACAAGAAGTGGTACGACGAGCGCTTCGTCAAACAGTTTACCGACTTTCCGCTGCTGGTCCGTACCGACAACCTGAAGCGCTTGCGCGCCGACGAGGTCTTCCCCGATTATCGCGGCGGACTGACCAAAGACGGGGCCAGCTTCAAGGTGCAGGGGCTGACCGAAGAGCAGTACGAGAAAATCGGCGATCGCGTCGTCTGGGACCAGAACACGAACAAGCCTGCCGCCATCACGCGCGACGATGTCGGCAAGCGTCTGGCGGCGAGGAAAATAGACCCCGTCATCAATGGAACATGGAAGATCAAACTGCTCGACGGAAGCGAAGTCGAAGTGATGACGCTTTGGTCGATGTACCGAATTCACCTGAAGGACTATGACCTCGACAGCGTCGCGGAGATCACGCACTGCCCGAAGGAGTTGATCGAGCGGATGGCCGCGGACATCTGGCAGACGACACGAGAAGGCGGCCCGGTGGCGATTCATCAGGGCGAGGGCATCAACCACTGGTTCCACGCAACCGAGGCCAACCGCGCGGCACTGCTGCCCATGCTGCTGACCGGCAACATCGGCAAACCCGGCGCGGGTGTCCACGGCTGGGCCGGCAAC
>CAZRFP010000085.1:0-18624 GCA_964599535.1 uncultured Planctomycetaceae bacterium | reverse complement strand
TCGCGAACTTTAAGAATGTCCTCGATTCGACGCGCGTCAAGATCCCCTTCGGCATCGCCCAGGTCGGCAAGGCCTTTCGCAACGAGATCAACCCGCGAAACTTCATCTTCCGCTCGCGCGAGTTCGAACAGATGGAGATCGAGTTTTTCTGCCACGATAAAGACGCGATGAAATGGTGGGAGTGGTGGCGCGACGTGCGCATCAACTGGTACAAGTCGCTCGGCCTCGCCGGGGAAAACCTCAAGCCGCGCAACCAGGACGACAAGGAACTGGCCCACTACAGCAAGGCCTGCACCGACATCGAGTATTATTTCCCCTTCGCCGACGAGCCGCAGGAGTTGGAGGGCGTCGCCCATCGCGGCTGCTTTGATCTCACGCAGCACCAGACGCACAGCGGCAAGGACATGACCTACTTCGACGACGAAACCAAGGAGCGCTACACACCCACCGTCATCGAACCGTCGGCCGGCGCGGACCGCAGCACGCTCGCGTTTATCTGTGAGGCTTATCGACACGAACCGGACCGCGCCAGTCCCGAGATCATGTGCTTCCATCCACGCCTCGCGCCGATCAAGGCCGCCGTCTTTCCGCTTGTAAATAAAGACGGCATGCCCGAAATCGCCGTGGACATCTTCCGCGACGTGCGCAAGCGCTGGCCCGCTCAGTACGACGCGAAGCAGTCGATTGGCAAGCGCTACGCGCGCATGGACGAATCCGGCACGCCCTACTGCTTCACGATCGACGGCCAGACGAAGGAAGACGGCACGGTCACGGTGCGCGATCGCGATACGGGGAAGCAGGAGCGAATCGACAAATCGCGCGTGGTCGAATACCTTACGGAAAAGCTGGGGGGGTGAACCTCCAGACCGAGTTGGCGCCCGACCGGCCCGCCACGTCGTAGACGAGAGCTGGAAAGCGAATGGCCCAGGGTGTATATCCATTTGGCAAGAATCCCCTTTTCGGCCCAACGCCGCTGGAACTGACCGAAAACATCAGGCGGGAAAACCCGTGGTGGTCAGGAGGCGCTTCGCCCGCAATCCCCCCCTACAAACGCTGGGCGTTTCAACGTCTATTGCATCTGCTGAAGCAAGGTCTGTCTCCGGCCACGGTGCTGCGAGGTCCGCGTCGGGTCGGAAAAACCATCCTCCTCCGACAGATCATTGAGTCGCTGCTGAGTGAAGGCGTTGCCGCCCGTCGACTACTCTATGTGTCATTCGACGAACTTCCCACCATCGAGGACATCAAGGAACCAATACTCGCCATTGGGCGTTGGTTTGAGGACCAGATACTCAAGGATACGTTCAACGCGACTGATCGAAAAGGTGAACCGGCCTTTCTTTTTCTCGATGAGGTGCAGAATCTCGCGTCATGGGCGCCGCAGGTTAAACATCTTGTGGACAATCATCGCGTGCGCGTCCTATTAACTGGCAGTTCGTCACTCCGAATTGAAGCGGGGCGCGATAGTCTTGCTGGCCGAATTACGACAATGAACTTGGGGCCGCTCCTGCTTCGAGAAATCTCCGGCATGCGCCTAGGCTCCGCCTCGGCGGCGTATTGGTCGGACAATGGGTTGGATGGATTGACTCGTCCGAATTTCTGGCAGGAAGCGATCCGACACAGTGACAATGAGAAAGACCTTCGGCGTCAGGCGTTTGCGCTGTTTTCTGAGCGCGGCGCCTATCCATTGGCTCACGAGCGCGCCGATGTTTCGTGGCCGGAAATCGCCAATCACCTTAATGAAACAGTCATTCAACGAGCGATTCAACACGACTTGAGAATGGGAGAGCGCGGTCGAAAGCGAGATGAGAAGCTACTTGAAGAGGTCTTTCGTCTTTGTTGCCGCTATGCGGGTCAGACTCCGGGACAAAGTGCGTTCGTGCCGGAAATCAACCAGGCGCTGGGCGGGAGCATCGGATGGAATCGCATACTTAGGTTCCTTGATGGAACAATGTTGATTCGACTGGTGTCCCCTATGGAAGCGCGCCTGACCAAAAAGGGAGCGCGAACGGCGAAAGTGTGCCTGTGCGACCACGCCTTGCGTGCAAGCTGGCTTCAAGAACTCATTCCGATTGATCCCGACGGGCTTGCGCGTGAACCGTACCTCGCGGACATGGCAGGTCGCCTTGCGGAGAGCATTCTGGGCTATTACTTCGCCTCGATTCCGAATCTCGACGTTGCACACGTTCCTCAGCGAGGCGGGGAGCCCGAAGTTGATTTCGTCTTGACAGTCGGGACGAAACGTGTTCCCGTTGAGGTCAAGTACCGCAAGAGAATTGACGCTCACGAAGACACTCATGGTCTGCGCGCATTCCTCGAGAAAACCGTCTACAACGCCCCCTTGGGTCTCCTGGTAACGCTGCATGACGACGTGACCGTCCACGACCCCCGCATCGTTCCCATCTCACTTTCATCACTGCTCTGGCTAAGATGAATCAGACTATTCCCGATCGATTTGCATACCAACTTCATGCTTAAAACTCAATCGGTATCGACCGCTTGAGCTGGATCGTCGTCGCACCGAATGGCGGATTCAAGATCAGGATGCCGCCGACTGCTTCAACCGTCACGACATCCTTCACCCCCTGCGGCGCGCCGGGCACGGACAACTGAATAATCGGGTTCGGATCCTGTTCGCTGACGGTGATCTCGTGTGAGTCGGTATACAAGTCATCACCCACCACGCTGATGCGAATCACTGTCGCCGAAGGGATGCACGACAATTCCGCCCTTGCCACGTAGCCCTGGCCCGGTCCGGGGTTGTCCGGCGTCGTGAAGAATCGGCCGATGGACGGCTGCTGATCTTCAAACACAATCTCCTGTTTGGGATAGTTGCCGATGGCATAGACGAATTGCGCAGTGTTGTATTGCTTCGGCACGCCGGGCATTTCGGCCCATGCTTGTATCTCGACTTGCACCGTCCCGGTCGCGGGCGCCCGATCGCCGATCTCTTTCACCTTGCCGCACAGCCCTTCGCCCAGACTGGGACCGCCCAGCGGGCTTTGGCCCAGCGACTGGCAATAGCGTTCCAACGCAATCGCGCCGCCCTGACACAACGCCATGATCGCCGCGGCCTCGCCCGTGGGACCCAGCAGCGCCGCGTCGATCAACAGCGACAACTGAAGGCACAGCGCCTGATCCAGGCCGTTAGGTCCCAGACCCTTCGCCGTGCAAACGTTGCCGAGAATCGAGGCGAGCACATCACATACCGTGGCGATTTCAATGTCATTCACCGTAAAAACGGTCGGCAGCGTCGCCGCGTATTCACCGGCGATGCCCGTTGAACGGGCGAGGTATACCTCCGCGAATGGGCGATTGGGAAAGCGGTAGGACACGAACACATTCGCACCATCCACCAGCACCCCGCACCGTCGAACATCGACGAGGATGCGCCCGGCATCGCTCGGCTTCGCGACAACGGCGGACTTCCCCGCGTCCAACACACGTGGTTCATGATCGCGAGAAAGCACGGTCAGTTGCGACGGAATGCCCAGCCGCTCGGAAGTCAGTGGCTCATCGCTTGTCTTGACGCGGCCGTCCGAGCCGCCGGGGTTGTCCAGATCGAGCTTGAAATTGAACTGCACGACGCCGTCGCCCTGCACGGCCGACACGGTCGCAATGGTGTCCGACTCCCAGACCAGACGGATGACACTGCCATCGGCCCCAAGCATCGACGTAACACGGCCCTGTTCGTCAAACTCGACCCATGTACCCTCTTCCGTACCGACCTGTTGCGGCGTCTGATATCGGAAGGCATTGGCGCCGATCGGCATGCCGTCCTCGTCCTTTTCACCGTAGATCTCAAGGCTGCCGCCATCCGTGGTCTTTGTGCTGAGCAAGAGCGGATCGGTCGGGTTGGGGTAATACGTGAACTCGCCGGGTGCGAGCGTATCCGGCGGCGGAAGGGTTGAATCGCACGACCCGCCTGCGGCTGCCATCAAACTCAACACCGACAGGCAAGAAAACAACATAGGCAGACGGCCGCGACGGGTGCTTCGACGTATTGAGTTGAATCTGGTGAACATGTGACAAGGCCTCCAATGTTTCGACGGGCGGTTACATCCCCCCTTGGGAATACACAACCGCCGCCCCAATTCTCACACGGAAATGCGCGAAGAAATGAAGTACACCCCGCCCCGCCCAGACAGGTCCGCGAATTCCTATGCAAAGAGGCGCAACCGATCACGGGCCATAGGATGCCCCTACGGCCAGGTTCCATGAGTAATATTCCGCTGGAATCTACAATCGGGGCTATCCGCACCGCGCGATTCGCCCGATCGAGCCTGAAAGCCCCTGCGTCACGCGCGCAAGTCGCCCGAAGTCCAACGTCACCGCCCGATCGCTCGGCTGGTGGTAATGCGGATTACGGAAGAAACTCGTGTCCGTGACCATCAGCGCCGGATAATGCTGTGCCCAGAACGAGCCATGATCGGAAAAGTGAATCTCCGGGATCGCCTCCGGCAGCGGCACCGCCAACAACGGAAAGTGCACCGCGCGACGAAAGCCCTTCCGCACCTCGTGAAGCAGTTTCACGGATCGAAGATTGGATACGAACGCAATAAAGTCGCCGCGCTGTGGCAGAAAGCGAGTCAGCAACCCTGGAATCTTGTCCGGATACCGCTGCGAACCTGGTGACGTGTCGTAATAGCCGAGCATCTCCAGGCAGATCATGCCGACGATTTTGTCGCCGCGAACGCGGCATGACCGCGCATAAACTTCGCTCCCCATCTCGGTCGTGTAGAAGAATGGCGGCTCTTCGTTTGTAAACGCCACGAATCGGAGTGTTCGGCCGGGCGATGCTGCGACAAACATGCGCGAGAGTTCAAGTAGTGCCGCCACGGCGGATGCGTTGTCGTCCGCGCCGGGCGTATCGCTGATCGTGTCATAATGCGCGCCGACAACAATGATTTCGTTTGGACGGCGACGGCCTTCGATCTCAACGAACAGGTTCTCCGCGCGCCCGCGGTTAACAAGATAAGATTGCGTTTCAATGGAATATCCGGCTACGCTCCATGTACGCCGAATATAGGCCGCTGCCGCTTCGAGCGCCGACGGCAGACTCATGCAGCGCGGGCCGATTAACTCGGCGAGCATATCGACATGGCGCACAAGTCGCTGGACAAGTCGCCGTTCGTTCTCGGTCAGAGGTGGATCAAGCGGAAGGTTTCGACTCGGCTCGTAAAGACCCATCGATACCTTCCGCTAAATGAAACGGACTCAGCGACGGCATCACCTGTATGCACTCATACTCCAAGCGCTTCCGCCGCTTTGGCGCCGATGTCGGCCGGTGATTCAGCAACGCGGATGTTCGCGGCCTTAAGCGCTGCGATCTTGCTTTCAGCCGTGCCTTCTCCGCCGCTGATGATTGCGCCGGCGTGTCCCATGCGCTTGCCCGGCGGCGCGGTGCGACCGGCGATGAACGCGACCACGGGCTTCTTGACATGCTTCTTGATGAACTCGGCGGCGTTCTCTTCGTCGTTGCCGCCGATCTCGCCGATGAGGATGATCGCGTGTGTCTCCGGATCGTCGTTGAACAGGGTGAGCAGTTCGATGTAGTTCAGTCCCTTGACCGGATCGCCGCCGATGCCGACGCACGTCGTCTGGGCGATCTTTCGTGATGAACATTGCCAGACGGCCTCATACGTGAGCGTGCCGCTGCGGGAAATGATGCCGACATTTTTCGTGCCCGCCGCGACGGGCATGTGAATGTAGCCGGGCATGATGCCGATCTTGGCCTGACCGGGCGTGATGACGCCGGGGCAATTCGGACCGACGAGCCGTGCGCCGGCGTCTTCGATGAACTTCTTCGCGCGGATCATGTCCATCGTCGGTACGCCCTCGGTGATGAGAACGACCAGCTTGATGCCGGCGGCTGCCGCCTCCATCGCGCTGTCGGCCGCGAAAGGCGCGGGCACGAAGATCAGCGAACAGTTCGCCCCGGTATCGCGGACGGCTTGCTCGACGGTATCGAAGACCGGTAGGCCGTGCTCGCTCTTGCTGCCGCCTTTTCCGGGGACGACGCCGCCGACGACCTGTGTGCCGTAGTCCATGCACTGCTGGCTATGAAACGCGCCGGCCTTGCCCGTCAGGCCGTGGGTGATGACTCGGGTGTTCTTATCGACGAGGATGCTCATGTCGGCTCCTGAGATTCACGTTTTTGGCGTAGTTAGTCTTACCGTAGGCGTGATTCTAGCGGTAGCGCTGCAAAGGGTAAACCGCCGCCACACGGCCGCGATTTGGTGAAAACATCGCGTATCAGCAGGGAAACGTCGTCGCCGCGCCGCGGCTCAACGCCATGTAATCGCGATGCCCGTGAAGACCTGATGGTCGTTTTGCGAGGGGTTTTCGCTGCCGAAAATGTACCCGTTTGAGATGTGACGCAATCGATAGCCCGTCTGCCAGCTCACATTCTCCGTCAGCCGCCATTCCACGCCCAGCGTCGAATCCTGCGAGAAGTTTGTGTGCGTGCCCTCCTCCGGAACGCTCCGGCTGCTCTGCATCAGGCCGCCCTTGAGTTCGCCGTAAAATCCGAGAGGCTTGTCGAACAGGTCGAACTCCGCAAAGTAATATCGCAGACCCAGTTGAAACTCGCCGGCGTAAGCGTCGCGACCGGCAATGTTGTAATTTCGATACGGCACGACCGCCCCGCCAAGCGCCAGACGATCTGTCACGAAGTAATGATAGTCAACTGTAACGCCCGCGTTGTCGGCGCGGCCGTCGCCGTCGGGCCAGATTGCCTGCCCCTTGATGGCGTGGCCAAAGGAGCCGACGACGCCGATCTGATGCTCGCCCTTATGGTGCATGCCGCCGTTGCAGGCGAGGCTCAAAATGCAACCGAGCAGAACCGCCAATAAGCCGTAACAGGTCAATCGCTGCTGTACAACCAAGCAACCAAACCTGCGCGGAGTAGCGCCGTCATTCAGTGATTCGGGGGGCCACATGTCATTTTCCAAAGCTATCGTTGCGGCTTGTGCTCGCCTAGCAGTCATGCCGGGCATTCTTTCCGCCGCCGTGAAAGGTTGCAAGTCGATCAAGTCTGATGGAATATAGGGCACCGAACTCGGTGCAGGAGTGCATGCAGATGTCTCAATCCATGCAGGAGTCGATTCGCTCCGCCTTGAGCCGTCGCATACGGCGTCGGTGGCTACAGGCGAGCGCCGGCATCGTTTTCGGCTTGCCTTTGTGTTTTGTCGGCCCATTCGTGCTGGCATCGCTGTTCTGGTTCAGCGCGGGGCAACTCGTCGGCTGGTACCCCTGGATCTGGTACTTCTGGGGCTGCGCGATCTTCATCTTTCCGTTGCTGATACGGCTCGAAATTCGAACCGGGGGTAATTTCCTCGGCGAAGCGTCTCGCGACTTTGTCACCGACGGTTCTCTCGATGCGCTGGGAATGGTGGGCGTGCCGATCGGAGGCAGCCTGGGCGCCTCGGCGGCGATGAGCGCGTCAAATCCTCGCGCCGCAACGAGCGGTTTTGTTGAGCTATTTCTGACGGGTCCGCGTTTTCTGGTGCCGGGCATCCGGCATCTGAGGGCGCGCCGTTCGTTCAAGGAAATCGACCAGGACTTTGCCGCATTGCTGGTGGCACGAGTGCTTACCGTCTCGTCCGCCGTGCCGATCAAATCACTCATGACGCCGGGCCAGCCACCGGAAAAACTGGGGAAAACACTGCACTGGCTGGCGTTTTATGACTGGATCGGTGTCGGCGAAAAAGGACAGAAGGTGTTTCTCTATTCCGAATCGCGCGAGGCACTCGGCCATTTTACCAAGTCGGCATTGTGAGGATCAGTCCGATGGATTTTGAAAGCACTCGAGCGCCCGAGCCGGTCGGCGCATTCCCCCATGCCAAGCGCGTGGGGAATCTCCTCTTTCTCTCCGGCATCGGGCCGCGAAAGCGCGGCAGCCGCGAGATTCCCGGCGTCACGCTCGACGCGCAGGGCAACATCACGGCGTACGACATCGTTGCTCAGACGCTGGCCGTCTTTGAGAACGTTCGCTTCGTTCTGGAGGACGCCGGTTCGCGATGGGAGAACATCGTCGACGTGCAGGTGTTTCTCACGAACATGAAGGCCGACTTTCCAGCGTTCAACCGGCTCTATGCCGAGCACTTCGCCGGGCCGGGCAAGCCCAATCCCACACGCACGACCGTCGAAGTCGGCGCGCTGCCGACACCGATCGCGGTCGAGTTGAAGGTCATTGCAGTAATGGACGACGCCGCGAAGTGAAGCCCGCGCCGGCACCGCCTAAACCGAGCGCAGAACCGCCCGCACCGGGCTGGCGTCGAAGCCGACGAGCAGCAGCGGCAGCGCGATCAGTTCGTAAGCCCCCTGCGGAACATCCGCGAGAACCAATCCTTCCAGAATCGCCATGTCATTTCGCAGAAACGCATGATGCGCCGGCAGGTCCTTCGAGTCACGCAGATCGACGCTTGGCGTGTCGATGCCGATCGTGATGACGCCGCGCTCGCGTAGCCGGTCGACCAGCGACGGTTCGAGCGCCGCGAAGTCGTCGTTCCAGTGCATCGGATCGGGAAACGTGTCCGTGGCGATCAGCACCCGCGGAGGAATCGCGCGCCCGCCGATCGAAGCCGCCGCTTCGACATCCTCGATCGTCACGCGAGACTTCCGCGCGACACGAACGCGAATGACTTCACACGGTCCGAGATAATACTCAAGCGATCGCTCGTGAATGGCCGGCGCCTCGGCACCGTAATGATTCGGGCCATCGGCATGCGCGCCGAGATGCACCGTCGTCCGCATTGTCGAGAGCGTCAGATTGTCGCCGCGCGCCATATCGAGCAGTACTTCGCGCGCCAGCGGCGTGTCGCCGGGCCAAACGCCGAGCGACGGACTGATCGGCGGCGTAATATCGAATATCTTCACGGTGTTCCTTGCTGACAACCGCACCCCGCATTCAAGACTCACCTAGCAGCCGCCTGAGAACCTCGCGGGGGAAGACCTTCTGAACCGTCCTGCCCACGGCGATCATCTTTTCGCCGCAAAAGGCGGCAACGTCGCAGACCAACTCGCGGTCCGTCGCGTCGGTGGCCGTCGCGATCACGCGAACCGTCGCGCTCACGCGCGCAGGCCCCATGTGGTCGCAGGAGGCGTGGCTGCCGACGCCTTCCTCATGCGGCTCCAAAAAATCAACCAGCACAAGCCGGCCGGCCACTTCCATATAATGCACAAGCGTCCACGTCGCGCAGACACGATGCACGACGACGCCGTCGAAAGCCGGGCACATGTCCTCTCGAACGACGAATGACACTTCTCTCTGAACGCCGGGAACCAGACCTGGCTTCAAGACCGCGCCTCACAAAAATCGTCTAACACGTCAACGGACGAAACGCGCCAACGGATCAAGTCGTTCCGAACAACAGCCGCTTGCGGAACGAGCGAACAAACAGCCCGTGCAGCCGCCCGAGCACATACGTGCCGTAGAAAAAGATGGTCATGACACCACCCCACGCCAGCAGCGGCAGCGCCACGTCGAGCAGCTTGCCCTGTGTCGAGCTTTCCTGCATGCCCTTGAGCTGTGGAATGAACCAATCAAACAGAATGGCTGAGAATGAGTAACCGAACAAACCGCCGTACACGCTGAGAATCAGCACGAGAAAAATGTAATGCACATGCGTAAAGCCGACCGACTTGGCCACATAAACGGGATTCAGCGCCTGGCCAATGTTGCCAAGGCTGATGCCGATCAAATTCATCGGAATGAAGAACGACACGATGAACATTCCGACCGCGAACGGCGCTCCACTGTCTTCAAGCAGCGATTGAATGCGCCCCTCTGTGATGTATGCGATCAAGTCTTCCTTTAATGTGAGGACGCTGACGAGATAGGTCATCACGGCGTAATAGGCGCACAGAATGAGATAAGACAGAAAGCTCTTGCTCCACTGGTTCGGGCTGAAAGTCAGCTTGGGCGGCTGGTCATCGCTGACGCCGGTCGTGCGCACCACGTCAAAGAAGGAGTGAATCGCGATGGCCGAAAAGAGAAAAATTTCGACCGCGAAGATGCCCATGAGCAAAATCTGAACGCCGGACAGATCAGCCTCCTGTACGCCTTCAACCGTCCCGACGTTGCTCTGCTCCATGAGGTTTGAACCGGCGGTGATGACAAGCACCGGCAGCATCGCCGCCAGAAATGCAATACCCGAAGCACTGAGAATCGACGAGACGGCCGGAATCGGATAGGCGAAGGCGCTGCCGATCTCCGTATAAAAGCCGCCCTTGCCGGTCGCCTTGACTTCGTGCGAAGCCTGTTTGATGGCCTTGCGACCCAGCCCCCCGCCTTCACCCAGCGCGGGGATCGGCTTCCAGCAGTGCGAGCAAAGCAGATCGACGTTCGTATTTGTCGCTTTGGTCTTTTTCTGACAATGCGGGCATGTGCGGAAGCCTGACTTGGCCTCTGCCTCCGCGTCGATCTCTCCGGCCTGCTGCGCTGCGTGCGCGGCCAGTTCCTCTTCGGAGAGCTGTGACGTTCCGCGTTCGAGGCGAGCGAGGTCTTCAAGGTCCACCCCGCCGCCTCCGCTGCTGCCGACCGCCGCTGTTAAAGCCGGCACCTTAAAGGCCTGGTTGCATCCTGGACATCGGATCGCCTTCCCGGCGTACTTCTCGGGAATGGAAAGGAGCTTTTCGCAACGTGGACAGCGGATTTTCATGTGCGTGAGACTCGCGGTATCAAGGCAGGTTTCCGTTCAAGCCTATTTTATAGACTGGAGGCTTCAACAGCAACGCGCCCCGGCGCGTACGTCCGCTATGTCCGGATTCTTCGGAAGCGGCCAAGCTCTACATTAGGGGAGGCTGCTTGAGATAGGCAAGCTCTACGATGACCAACGCTCTTGCTTGGGATTACTGCAAGGAATGCAGCGCCTCAGCCTTCTACCGGCTGAAACGCCTTTCGGACCTCATCAAGGAGCTGATCGACCTTGAACGGTTTGAACAGAACCGTATTCAGCCCCTCTTTTCGAGCGCGGACGATCGAGTGATTGGGATCGTAGCCGAAGCCCGTCATGAGAATCACCGCGCACGTTGGATTCGTATCCCGCGCCGTCGCAAAGACCTCGTAGCCGGTCTTGTTGGGCATCTTGATGTCGGCGAGGACGAGATCGTAGTGATTGTGCTGAATCTTCTGAATGGCGGCCGCCCCGTCGCAGGCCGTATCCACGGCACAGCCGCATTTCTTCAAAACACCGGCCACGGTTTCGCGGATGATTTCCTCATCGTCGGCCACGAGAATGCGCTTCAGGTTCAGGACGGGATCGACCTGAGTAGACTCGCTCTGTCGGCCGAAGATGCCAATGGGGCGGACGACTTCCTTCACTTTCGATTTGATGCGCGAGACGTTGTCGATAATGTTGTTCAGACCGTGGCGTAACGTGTCTTCGCCGATGTACTCATCCTTCAGCGTCGAGGCTTCGGTGATGATGTCATTGAGCGGTCCGGAGATTTCCTCGAGCACATCATCAGCGACGCGCCCGCGCACCTCATAGCGCTCGATCGTGAGCAGATCGAGCATGTGAAGCGCGAGTGCGATCGAGCGGCCGAGAATCTCCGCAAACTGTCGATCGTCTTCATTAAAGGCGGCCAGTTGCTCGGATTCGATGTCGAAAACGCCAATGACGCTGTCATTCAAACGAAGCGGGACCGTCAGCGAACTCTTGGCGGTTTCAAGACCCTGCAGATAGCGCGGATCCTTCGATGTATCATGGCAAATATAGCTGCGGCCGGTCGCGGCGACGAAACCGCTGATGCCGTTGTTCTCCGCCGAGGCAAAGATGTCGAGATCGCGGCTCTTGGGCGACATGCCGTGCTGAAGCGCGATTTCGAGCCGATTGGTCTTCTTGTCGATAAGCAGCACCGCGAAGTTGTCGAAATGCAGCAGGTCGCGCATGTAACGGAGAATTTTCTGTTCGAGCAACGCGACGCGATCCTCGACATCCATCGTCGAAAGCGTCTGGGCATCAAGCTGCACGAGTTCGCGGCCGGCAAGATCGATGGCATCGAGCTTCTTCTGGAGGCGGCGGCTGTGCGTGACATCCCAGACGACCGCGGTGAACTGCGCGACCTCGTCGGTCTGCGCATCGACGATGGGCGTGATGGTCAATTCAAAATACTGATCGCTTCCGGCGGTAATGCTGAAACGACGAGCCCGGGCATGTGCAGGTCGCCCGGGCTCTCTCGTGAATTGATTTCGGGTTCGCAGGGCACAATCCGGAACCTGTTTCATCAGTTCTTCCGGATAGCTCTGCATTTTCGGATTGGACCATATCACTCGGCCCTGAAGATCGACGATACAGACGCCCTGGCCGATTGTGTTGAGAATCATCGTCGCCTGTTGTTCGACGATATTGCGCTCGAGCGCCATGAAGTCGCTCTGGTCGCTGATGATGAGGTCGTAATGACCGTCCCGCAGAGCGCTCATCGCGTCGCTAAAAGACTCGACTTCGCGAACCTGAGCTTCTTCACCAAGCCGGGCGATCAGCGCGCCGCCGCGCGAACCGGGTTTTGATAACAAGAGGATCTTCGGGCGCGTCGCCGTACCATTCATAAATGATGCCTACACTCCCACAGCCCCCACCGCCCGAAATCATGCCAACATGATTCTGATCGGCAGAAAACGTTTCACATATTTCCCTCACTTTATTCTATCGCTTCGGACGGGCAAAATCCAAGGGTCGGGAATTCCCTAGTCAAGATGAGCTATCGCTTGTTCCCGATCTGTTCCACCCAATCTGAGCCGCGACCGAATGGGAGCAGTGACCGTCGGGGAGCGGTTCCCGTTGATGCGCGAATCAGCCTGGGAATCAGAGGGGGTGTGCGCTGTACAGACGGCTCCCCGTGATCTCAAAGGGAAGGCGATTTCCCGGCCTGATCGAGGCAGTCCTGACGATAATTCAGCAAGAGCAATCGTCGACCGGCGGCGCGGTTCGAGAATGCCCGTCCCGTGCTCACAATCCTCAATCGAAACTCGGAAATCCGAGCCTTTGCTCATCTGTTCTCGCAGCATTCGGCCGATAACCGGGGCTATCCAATCCCGAACAAACTCGCGATTCGTCCATCCCATATGGCTGCCATCGTTCCCCAGTCGATTCAGCTCCGGATGCCACTCACGTTGTCGCAGTTTCGACAGAATCGCCCGATCCGCCGGCGCGAGATGGTCCGGAACACGAAAGCCGGTCATCCCGGCGGATTTACCATGCTCTCGATCGATCGTGCCGGCGATGGTTGTGCCAAGGCCCAACAGCAATGAATCACGGGCAGAGTAGCAGTTATAGAGATGCCAGCGCGTGCTCCGAAGTGCAGGGCGAAGGTCGTAGGTCGGACTGACCGCCGCTGCAAGCAGCGTCAAGCTCTCCACCAGGCAATCGTCGGGGAGTAGCTCGACGGCCATCAATGCCATACCCGCGCCGCCGGAGTGCCCAACAAGATGCACCTGCCGACTTGGAAAGGAATCTTGGTAGCTCCGAACATAATCGGCGAGCTTCTGCGCCTCAGCCCGGTTTCGTGAGTGATCGGTCAGGTTGATGAGGAAGCCGCCGGGCACGGGTGTTCCCCATTCGTAGAGTACGATAGCGCAATCGACGCCACCATCCGCCAGTCCTGCGGCAAGATTCGTGTTCCAGATGCTCCGGCCTTCGATGCCGGGAAGGACAATGACCAGCCCTTTCTCCAGCCGATCGCGTGTCTTGAGATGGTCCAATCCGCACCCGCCTGTCGAGCATAGGGCAAAGCTTGCGAGAATTCTCACAAAGCCAAGCCTCCGTGCAAGGGGCATGAATCGCTCCTGGTCGGTCGAGACAAACGACTTTGCGGGCCGGGGAGCATCCGCGTCTCGCCGGTGCGCACGGACCAAATCACAACAATCCAAAGACTCGGGTGTCTCGGCCCACTAGTCCAGCGCGCCCCGTCGAGCGCGATCGCTTTGATGGATGAGCAACACCCACATCAGCGACGACTGACCCAGCGCGATGGCCGCATACTTCCACACCGCCATCTGCGTATGGCCCGTAAACTTTATCAGCACCGCCAAGCCGATCAGCGTAAAGACCGTCCCGATGAATGTCACGGTCGCGGCAGTATATGCGGAGGCGGAGTAGCGGCTGTTCCATCGTAGCATGACCGCGCCGACCAGCGCAAGCATGGCGATTGCGCCGACGACGATGCCATAGACATGCGTACGGGGCACAACAAACGCTGTGAGGCGGCTTTCCCAGTTCTGACCGGCAGGCCAGATGTTCCATAGCCAGAATCCTGCTGCGCCGAAGACGAGCCAGATCGCCAACAAGGCCCACTGGCGTCGACGCGCTTCGGGAATGAGCATGCGCAAACCGCAAGCCGCAATCATGCCCGACAACAGCGCGGTCACGTAGACCCATGCATACACCACGCTGATGCGAATCTGCGCCTTTTGAAGCAGCGCCTGTTTCTGCTCGTTCGAGAATACGGGGCGTGGCTCGTCATTCTTGCGGCCGCCGAAGCCGGGAAGGATGTCGGCCGGACCTTGCCGTCGAGACTCTCCGCCGATGCCGGTCGGCTCGGGCCGCGACATGGCCTGCTCCATGGCCTGGGAATACGCCACAAGCGCGTCGCGCCCCATTTCCTTGTCCACATGCAGCACACATCCAAGCCACACACACGCAAAAACCACTGCCAACGTGCCGACACCCAACGACAAATGCAGCAGCACGGCACTGAGCAAGATCAACTCGCCAACCAGCACCCAGCGCCACGTCGGGACATGATCGATATCCCGCAACGAGATCGGCGCCCAGCCCGTGCCCGGATAGTCAAAAACCTTCAGGCTGCCTTCGTGTATGCAGTAATACGCCAGCGCCGCCAGCAGCACGGCATTGAGAAAATGCGTCGTCCGATTGCGCGAGATGATGACGCCGATCATCGTCAGCAGCAGAACCGTGCCCCATGTAAACTCCGGGCGCCAGTTGCTGATCGTCTGTTCAAGTTGTCCGCCGACTTTCTCCGCGACGCCCGGGTATTCAAACCAGCCATGTAGGACGCCCGCACCGGCCACCAGCGTCAACACACTCCCAACGAGAGAAGAGAACTTCAGCGGCTGAACGCTCCCCAGCGCGTGGATGAGGTAAGCAAGCCCCAGCCCGCCGTTGATGATCTGCATCGTGGTCGGAACCGCGCCAAAGTACTGTTGCAGCTTCGTCGCCAACAGACCGGCCGCCACATGACCGGTTGCAACAACGAGAACGGCCGTGCCGAGAAATGCCCTCTGGCTCCCGCCGAGACACACCAGCGCCAGGCCCACGAACACGCCGCCGATCAGCAGCCAACGCCATCGGTACTTCAACTCCTCCGCCATGTTCTTCATGTGCGAGCGCTGCCGGTCGATCCACGACGAAGAGGCGGCGGGCGCTTCGGCTGCGGCCGTCGAAGGAGCGCTGTCGGTCGTTCCCGAAGCACGCTCTTGAATCACAGAGCCGGCGGCTTGCCCGCCAACAACAGTCGGCCCGGATGCTCCATTCATCGGGCGGATAAAGTGATCCCAGCTTTCATCTGAGAACGCGCAGACATTCGCCCCGATCAGCAAGAGGATCAGACCAATGATCTTGAACGCGGTGGGCCGATCAGATACGACGCCGTGCGGACTTTCAGCATGTACGCGAATCGTCGGAACGACCGGCTGCGCGGGCGCGAACTGCGTGCTTGGGACGACAGGCGGAGGTCCGCTCGCCGATTCCAGCTTGATATGCGATAAACCCTCAGCGGGCGCTTCCTGGCGACTGTCGGTATGCGATTCGTTGGGCTGGTCGTTCATTCCGTTGATCTCACCTGCTGAACCGAAGCGCAGTCCGATCCCCTCGCCGCGGAACGGTCATGACCGTATACAGTCCGATCGGCACCCGATGCCGCATGCAAGATTGAATTATAAGAGCGCGTACTGATATTCAGCGGATTATCGGACGAACATGCAGCCCGGGTTGTCTTAGTGATCGCACGACGATGGTGCTCATCAGGAAGGCCAATCTCGCGGTCCGAGGCTCACCAGCAACCCGTCCCCCGACAACGGCCATCGTTCGAGATAGCCGCAAATCGAATGGGGCGTAACGGCGTCGATCGCCGCCAGCCTTTCCGCGACGCCGCGCGGGCGGCCGAAATCGTCGATGTCCTGAATCATCTGCATGAGGCGGTAATACGGCGCTTCAGATTCGGCCGCCAGTGCCGTGCGCGTCCGATTCTTGACGCGCTGCACCTCCTCATCCGTGACGCCGTCTCGCATGATCTTGTTCAGTTCGCTCCGCATCGCGTCAAGAAGCGCCTCCACCCGATCCGGCTCGGTGAACCCGTACGCCAGCATCATCCCGTCGTCGCAATAGTCCAACCGGCCCGCCGCGACATGGGGCGCTACGCCGGCCTGGATGATGTTCCAATAGAAGCGTGAGTTCTGCCCGCCGATGATCGAGGCAAGCACGTCGCCGTTGTCGCGATCGTCGTGCAGCGCCGAAGGCGCGGGGTGGATCAATCCGATCGCCTGTCGCTGGAAGCGATCGGCGATCATCTTTCGCACGCCCTGCCGCGCGGGCGCGGGCTTCGCGCGATCCGGACGGGGGGCACGCGACGGCCAATCGCCGCAAATGCGCTGTGCCATATCGATGACACGTTCTGGGTCGACCGCGCCGGCGATCATCAGCACCATGTTCGAGGGATGGTAACGATCCGCGAAGTAGCCGTGCAATTCGTCGCGCGTCAGCCGGCCGATGGTCTGGTTCGTGCCGAGCACCGGCCACGCGAGCGGATGTCCGGCGTAAACGGCGTCATGGATGAGGTCGTATACCTTGCGCTCGATGGAGTCTTCGGACATGGCGATCTCTTCGAGGATCACCTTCTTCTCCATCTCGAACTCTTCCGGCGGAATGACCGAGCGCATCATGTCGGCGAGCAGTTCGATCTGCTCTTCCAGATCGTCCACGCGTACCCAGCCGAAATAGACCGTGCGCTCCTTGGACGTGTAAGCGTTGTACGTGCTGCCCATGTCGTCGAAGTCGTTGGTGATCGCCCGCCAGTCGCGCTTTTGCGTCCCCTTGAAGCACATGTGCTCCAGAAAATGGGAGACGCCCGCAAGCTCGGACGTCTCGTCGCGGGCGCCCGTGCGCACGAGAAATCCGCCCGCGGCGCTGTGGGTCTCCGGCATCGTTTCGATGACGACCTTCAGACCGTTCGATAGCACGCGCTCGACAAAACCGTTGCCGCCGGAAGTCTTCATGATGTCACTCCCTCCTGAGCGCCCGGGCCGAGCGTCTGCACGCAGCGTCGATCCCGCGGATGGCGCTCCAGATAGCGGCTGATATCCGCGATGGTCACGGCCTCGACGCGGGCATTCTTTTCCTCCGTCGTCACCGGCCGTCCATGATGAAAGATGTCGGCGGACAATTCCGAGACGCGCGCCCGCGTGATGTCGCCGTGCGTCTGCGTCTTGGCGATGATGCCCACTTTCGCCCGCGCCAGTTCGGCCTCGGTAATGTCCTCGCCGAGGCGCTCCACTTCGCGAAGCAGCGTGCGGATCGTCTGTTCGCTGCGGGCCGGCGTCGTGGACGCACCGAGAAAGATCATGCCGGAGCCTCTGGGGTGTTCGTCCCACGCGCCGACCCAATAGACCAGGCCTTGCTTTTCGCGCACTTCCGTAAACAACCGCGAACTCATGCCCCCGCCCAACACGCCCAGCTTGACGCGCTCGACCGTATACTCGTCATCCGTCACGGCCACGCCGGGCCAACAGAGCAGAATCTGCTGTTGTTCGGTCTCCTTCGGGTGATGATGCGTGCCGGGCGTGAAGGTGAGCGGCACGGCGGCATTTCGCGGCGAAGCCGATTCACCAAAGCCGGAGAACAGCTCATTCACACGCGCGGCAAAGCGATCGGCGTCGATCGCGCCGCCGATGGTAAACTGCATGCGCGATGCCGCGAGTTGGCCGCCCCAATAACCGACCACGTCGTCCCGCGTGATTCGTTCGAGGCACTCGCTCGTGCCCAGCTCGTGACGCCCCAAAAGCTCGCCATACGCGCGCGGCGCGATCAGCCTGCTTGCCAGTTCAGAGGGATCGTCTTCCAGCGCCGTCAACTCCTGCAAGCCAAGCTTGACGGCCACATCACAATACTCGGTTGGAAATGTGGGCGATCGGAGCATCTCGGCATGAAGCATCAGCGCGTCGTCGAGAAACTCGGGCAGGCAATTGCAGCGAAAAACAAGCGTCTCGCGACCCACGCCGCTGCCGACTTGCGCGCCGATCGCATCAAATGCGTCGCTCAGATCCTGGGCCGACCGCTTGGCCGTGCCCTTGTCAACCGTTTCATTGAAGATGCGGGCCAAACCGAGTCTATCGGCCGGTTCATCCACGAGTCCCGCGAGAAATCGAATCTGGTAAGAAGCGGTGCGCCGGCCGGGCAATTCCAGCGCCGCAAACTCGGCTCCGCAGTCCAGCCGACGATGATGGTACGTCTCGTTCGCGCTCATGCGAGAGGGTTATAGCCAAAGCGAGGCGTTTCATCAAAAGGCGGAGTAAATGGCAGGGCTTGAAAGGATTGGAGACGATGGGGTTCGAACCCACGACCTTCGCATTGCGAAAGTGCCAGTGCCATGACACTGCCCAGCCTGAAA
>CAZRFP010000084.1:0-18964 GCA_964599535.1 uncultured Planctomycetaceae bacterium | reverse complement strand
GGCCGACGGCCGCTTCGGTCGGGATGCCGCGCTGGTTGCAGTAGAAAAGCTGATCCTCGCCGATTTTCGACGTGGTTGCTTCGTGCTCCATGTGGGCCGTGCTGTTTTTCACTTCGATATACGGGAACGTGTGGGCGCCGCAATCGCTGCCGATGAGCATCGAATCACACTGCGTGAAGTTGCGTGCGTTGTCGGCGCCCTTATTGATCTTCACGCCGCCGCGATAGGTGTTCTGGCCGCGCTGGGCCGAGATGCCCTTGCTGATGATGTAGCTCTTCGTGTTCTTGCCGATGTGGATCATCTTGGTGCCGGTGTCGGCCTGCTGCCGGCGGCTGGCGAGCGCGACGGAATAGAACTCGCCGACCGACTCGTCGCCCTGGAGGATGCAGCTTGGATATTTCCATGTGATGGCCGATCCGGTCTCGACCTGTGTCCATGAAATGTGCGATCTTCGGCCGAGGCACTTTCCGCGCTTGGTGACGAAGTTGTAAATGCCGCCCTTGCCCTCTTCATCGCCGGGATACCAGTTTTGAATGGTGGAGTACTTGATTGACGCGTCGTCGAGCGCGACAAGTTCGACGACGGCGGCGTGAAGCTGGTTTTCATCGCGGATGGGCGCGGTGCAGCCTTCGAGGTAGCTGACGCTCGCGCCTTCTTCGGCGACAATGAGCGTGCGCTCGAACTGGCCGGTGTTTTCGGCATTGATGCGGAAGTAGGTCGACAAGTCCATGGGGCACTTGACGCCCTTGGGGACGAATACGAACGAGCCGTCGCTGAAAACGGCGCTGTTGAGCGTGGCGAAGAAATTATCCGTATAGGGCACGACCGACCCGAGATACTTCTTCACGAGTTCGGGATGGTTGTGGACGGCCTCGGAAAACGAGCAGAAGACGATGCCCAGTTCGGCGAGCTTCTCCTTGAACGTCGTGCCGACGGAAACGCTGTCGAACACGGCATCGACGGCGACGCCGGCCAGCGCAGCGCGTTCGTTCAGGGGGATGCCGAGCTTTTCATAGGTTTCGAGCAGGCGCGGATCGACTTCGTCGAGGCTCTTCGGGCGGTCCTTTTGCTGCTTGGGCGCGGAGTAGTAGATGATGTTCTGATAGTCGATCTTCGGGTAGGAAATGTTAGCCCAGGTCGGCTCGGTCATGGTGAGCCAGTGGCGATAGGCCTTGAGGCGCCATTCGAGCAGCCAATCAGGCTCCTGCTTCTTGGCGGAGATGAAGCGGATGATGTCTTCGTTCAGGCCCTTGGGAGCGGCGTCGGCTTCGATGTCGGTGACAAAGCCGTACTTGTACTCCTGCGAGGCCCACTTATTCAGCGTGTCGGTTGAAGCGCTGCTCATTGCGCTTTTGCTCCTGCGTGTGACTCCGGCATGAGGCCGGAGCGAGTTTCTTGAGGTCCGGCATCCTGCCGGAGACTCTTGTTATGGCTCCGGCATCGTGCCGGAGTTGCGGCTGACGTTGCGTTTTTCCCTCGCTGTCTTGGCGCGGGCGGTATTTTCTGTCCCCACAGAGCGAGACAACGGTGCCACAGTTCCGGCATTACAAGCCGTTTGCCGCCGTGGCGGCATTTGGGCACTGCTTAGGCGCTGAAGCTGCTGCCGCAGCCGCAGGTGTGGGTCGCGTTCGGGTTGTTGAACACGAAGCCGCGCCCCATGACTTCGTCCTTGAAGTCGACTTGCGTGCCTTCGAGATAAATGTTGCTCTTGGGGTCGCAAATGACCTTGACGCCGTGGATTTCCCATTCCTCGTCGTTTTCCGAGCGCGCTTCGGTCAGATCGAGCGTATAGGAAAAGCCGCTGCATCCGCCGCCTTTGACGCCGACGCGAAGATACGCATTGTCGGCATCCAGTTTCTGATCGGCGATGATGCTTTTGATCTCGCTGGCCGCTCGTTCCGTCAGGTTTACCGGCATGTGATGTAATCTCCTCTGCAAAGTCCCATGTTCGTCATTCACCGCGCGTCAGACCGGCTGGGCGCATCCAGCGCCGCCGGCCGAGGTCGAGCCGCAGCATCCGCTGGAGTGGCACGAATCGGCATGAAGTGCCAGTGGTACGCGAGCAACCGGATCGGCCGATTCGCGTACGATGTCCGCCAGCGTGATCTGTCGTAGAAACTGCTGCAAACGCTCGTGTATCCTCTGGACCGGCCGCTTGACCGGGCAAACGTGCAGTAGTTCGCACGCATCTTCTTCGTGTTGATTCGTGCCTGAGCAAAGCGCCAGGCGCAGCGGGCCTTCGATGACCGACAAGATGTCTTCCAGCGTGATGCCCTCCGGCGGTCGTGCGAGGGCATATCCGCCCCGCGCACCGCGAGAGGAACGCACGAGATCGCCGTGGCTGAGCGTCTTGAGGACGTTCATCAGCAGGGCGGTCGGCACCTGGAACTTCTGTGCGATTTCACGCGCTGTGCAGACTTCGCCATCGCTTTTGGCCAGATGGGCCAGCGCAATGATCGCGTAATCTGCTTTTCGCGTGAGTGAAAGCACGCCTTGGTTTCTCCATCGTTTCAACCCTGTTTGGGTCGAATCCGGGAGAATATAGCACTATTCTGGTACGCTTTCAAGGTGGGGTAGACATGAGGGGATCGGAGCATGGGGCGTCACGCCTAAATTGTTATTTAACAGTGCATTATGGTTGTACATTGTTGCCTGGTGCGCCGTCGCGTTGAGATTCAATAAGCTAGATTATCGTGGAACAGAAGTTGTTTGCTCCTAATTCCGCAACTCCGCCCATTTCACGACTTTTCGCTTACTTGGCGGCTCTTCGATCGTGATCATTTGAGGAATCAAGGTTGTGCCGATGGTGGTGCTGACGGCGGCAGGCGTGACGTTCACTTCATAGGGTGCGTCGTTTGCTCGTCCGTGGAAGTAAACTCTTAGCAGGTAGGCGCTGTTGGGGTTGACGCCGCCGAAGTGGGCCCAGAGCGGCTCTGTTCCGGAGAAGCCGCGTGCCACGCCGATGTCACGCCGCGCTAGAAACGTCGTGCCCGCTGCGTCCCAGAGTTCGAGTCGAACGCCGATGGCGGCCGTGTTGGTCGCGCCCTTGCCGCGGCCGACGAGGCGGACCTTCAGGTAGTTCGAGTCGTCTGTCTGGTTGCGAAAAAGCATGGCGGTGCCGTTTGTCCGCGTGATGCTCAGATCGAGATCGCCGTCGTTGTCGTAGTCGACGAAGACGACATCCATGATGTCGCCGGTCGGGTTGAGACCCGCGCCGATGCGTTTGAACGTGCCGTTCCCTTGATTTTCATAGAGCAGAAGCTTGCCGCCGGGGCCGGCGACGACAAGATCGAGATCGCCGTCGTTGTCGATGTCGCCCCAGGCGCAGGTTCTCATGCCGGTCGCGCCGGGCGTTGCATAGCCGGGGTTCAGATTCACGCCGGACGAGGCATTCACGTTCGTGAACGTGCCGGATGATGCCGTCCAGCTGACATCGTTTCGCCAGAGATAGCCGCTGCGGCCAAGCTCATAGCGCGCGACGTAGAGATCGAGGTCGCCGTCGTTGTCATAGTCGGCCCAGGCCGACCCCATTTTTTTGTCGTTGGCCGTAACGACGGAAATGCCGTAGTTATTCCTCGTATAAGTTCCGTTGGCGTTGGAGAGAAACAGGCGACCGCCGTTGTAGTGATAGAAGAAGTCGGGATATCCATCGTTGTTGACATCGCCGCTGCTGATGAAGTCGCCGTTACCGTGGTTGCCCGAGGAATGTAGGCCGTACGACGACGCGTTCGTTCCGACGAGCGAAATGGACGATCCGCCTTGATTGTGGCCGATCCAGTTGCCGTTTTCTGACAGATGAACGACGTCGATCCATCCATCGCGGTTGACGTCGGCCGCGGCAACGCCTTCGTTGTTCGAAGGATTGCCGAATCCTGCATGGCCTGCACTGGTGAAAACGGCCGATCCGTTGTTTGTAAAGAGGCGTTCGGTGTCATAGCCGGAAGATGCGCAAGAAGTCCAGAAATCGAGTGCGCCGTCGTTGTTGATATCAAGTATCGCACCTTGTCGGTAGACCATGCCTCCGCCAAAGCTGCTGCTTGAATAGCTTGAGCCGGCATTGTTGCTTATGAGGCGCTTTGCCGCGTTGCCCGTCAGGATAACGTCGAGATCGCCATCGTTGTCGAAGTCGCCCCAGTGGGCCGCGGATGCATAGAGATCGGGGTCCGTCGAAGTAAGCACGTTGAAACCCACGCTCGCGGAGACATCGATGAAGCGGGCTTCCTTGACGCTGAGGTTGTCAATGCCCCAGGATTCGTCGTCAATCCCGTTGCTTCCCTCGTCGGTCAGCGAGCCGGTGAACGTCAGAGTTGTGACACTATTTGAAGCGACGAAGACGACCTCAACGGCGCGAAAGATGCCGTCTTTGTGGATGCCGTTGAATCCGAAATGGGCGGATGCATCAGGCGGATAGGGATAGGTGTATTGCCTGTTCATCCAGGAAGAGTCATGAATGAACGTGTGGTCGAATTGTACGACGCCGTCCACGCTGACCTTGAAGGCGTCGGGGCCGTAGGGTGCGGCGTTGCCGTCCCATGAGTCGATCGTATAAAGATCGAACGTGAGGGAGTAAGTCGTACCCGGAGTTGTCTTAACCGCCAGCTTGGCGAACGAATTTCGAAACCGCCCCAGGAATTTCGTGTACGTGGCGTTGCTTGTTACGGTGGAAGTTGACCACTCATCGCCCACCGCGCCTTCGAAATTGTTGACGTACGGCGTGTCAGCAGGCACAAGGCATGACGCCGCCGGCGCGACCACCATAAACGACTCGGCCTTTAAGTTACCGCTTAAACTGCCTTCGACTTCATTAAAAACCGACAATGACCCGCCGGACCAAAGCGACATGTTCAGTACATTCGATTCGTTCGAAATGGCCACATGAATCTCACCGGGCTGGGAACCAGGCACGAGCTGAACAATCTGGAGCTTATCGCTTGCGTCAATGCTCGATGTTCCGGACGAAGACCAGGAACTTCCGTTCCATGTCACAAAGCGCGGTCGCGACGATGTTGCGCCGGCGTTCTTGCAATAAACAAACAGACCATTGCCTCCGCAGGGTTCGAATGCGATGTCGAAGGTGCGGCGATCATTGGCGGGCGCGAGATTGTCGACTGTGTTATTGGAACTCCAGGAAGAGCCATTCCAGATGTTCGCATTAAACGTGTTGCTGCCGGCCAGGCAGCCGAACATGACGGTGTCAGATTTCGATTTCGACGCCAGCCTGATGAAGCGGGGCTGAGAGCCGACGGAAGGCATGTTGGTTGCTGTCGACCACGTCAAGCCGTTCCATGTTCGAGAGCGCGGCTGATTGCTACTTGCGTTGGCATATACGACGAGGCAGCGTCCAGCCTGTGCCTCAAAGGCCGCGGAGAAGCTCTCATAGTCCTTTACCGAATTGGACTCCAACTCCGTGACAGCGCCGAATGCAATGCCGTCCCACGCCGTGGCGTAAAGCTTGCCGTTGGAATTTCCGGCGAGCAACATAATGGTGTCGCTGTTCGCATCGGGCGTCAGGCTCAGGTACCAGACTTGATTGTTTTCGGGAAGCGATAGCAGCGACTCGGCGGACAAGGAGACACCGTTAAATGTGCGGTAGCCGATCTTCTTTACGCCTCCGGCATCGTTCCAGTAGGCGATGAGCAGATCGCCCGAAGTTTGCTCATAGGCCAGATCAAAGGCGCGTTTTTCGTATTGGCCGGTATTGGTGCAGACTTCGGCCACGCTGGACCATGTCGCACCGTTGAAGAAGGCAATGTTCACATCGGAATCGGCGTCAAGCGCACCGAAGGCGGTTTCGTTTCGTGTCGGGCAATTTTTGGCGACCACCCAGTGCGCTACGGCGCCGATGTTGGGCATGACGCTGCTGGCGGTCCAGCTAGCGCCACTTTGCACGGCGTACCGGGGAATGGACGTACCCGACCTGCCAAAGGTGACGATCGTGGGGCTTGATTCGTCGCCACGGGCTTCCTGCGGGCCTGCCGAACCGAATCGCACGGCGGCGAAGAGAATCATCAATATGACGAGGTCGCGTCGGCCTGGCATCGAGGCATCCCCCAATCTGTCCATCGAGGCGAAAGCGACCGCGGACCTCAACAGGCATCGCCCGGCCATCGCCCCGGCTTATTTCGACTCGTATAAGAATCCAATTCAGAAGGGGAATTGTCACATTTTTTGCGTTTGCAAAAAAAGTTGTTGACAAAATCGGGTGCAGCACGCTATAAAGAGTGGCTCGCGTTCGGCATGACCGGGCAAGATTCGTCTTAACCCCCTTGCTGAGAATAAGTTAGGTGGGAGTGCGGCCGCTGGCGGCTACGCGAAGAAGGTGATTGAATTCGCCGATCTGGGAGCAGTCCCCGTCCGGCGAGTCCAGATCTCACAGGAATTTTGCGCGATTCGTACGGTCAAGGACCGATACGGTCGGCACGATATAGGTCGCAGCGCCGTGTAGGCCGCGCCCCGCTGGGTAGGGGCATGATCCTCGCGCGGCCGCCGCCCGCAATGCGTGGCGATGGTCGAATGTCGAGTGAGATCGGGAGTATGAGACAGATGTCGATGTTGACAAAAGTGCAGCATAAGGACCAGAGTGTTTCGATGAGCAACTCACCGCTAGGCCGACTTCGAAACGTCGGCATTTCCGCGCACATTGACTCGGGCAAAACGACGCTGACCGAGCGCATCCTCTACTATGCGGGCCGCATTCACCGCATTCAGGAGGTCAAAGGCAAGGAAGGCGACGGCGCGACCATGGACCACATGGAACTGGAGCGCGAGCGCGGCATCACCATCACGTCGGCCTCGACGCAGGTCGAATGGAATGACAACCGCATCAACATCATCGACACGCCGGGTCACGTGGACTTCACGGTCGAGGTCGAGCGCTCGTTGCGCGTGCTGGATGGCGCGATCATGGTGCTGTGCGGCGTGGCCGGCGTCCAGTCGCAGTCGATTACGGTTGATCGCCAGATGAAGCGTTACGGCGTTCCGCGCATCAGCTTCATCAACAAGCTCGATCGCACCGGCGCTGATCCGGTCAATGCGATCAAGGGCATCGAGCAGAAGCTCGGCCTGACGACGATTCAGCTCCAGTTGCCGATCGGAGTCGGCGATCAGCTCGAAGGCATCGTCGACTTGATTCGAATGAAGGCCGCTTATTTCGATGGCGACAATGGTGAACGCATCCGCTGGGAGCCGATTCCGGATCGCCTGACTGAAGAAGCAAAGAATGCCCGCATCGGGATGCTGGACGCGCTATCGCTCTGGGACGACGAATTGCTGGCGATGATGCTCGAAGACAAGGAAGTGCCTGAGGACTTCATCCACCAGATTATCCGCCGCGGCACGATTGCATCTGATTTCACGCCGGTGCTGATGGGCTCGGCCTATCGCAACAAGGGCGTTCAGCTTCTGCTGGATGCGATGGTTCGATATCTGCCTTCGCCGCTTGAGCGAGAAGTGTATGCCCTCGACCTATCGAACGGCGAGGCTGAGACGCCGCTCGACGCCAGCCCCGAGTCACCGACGGTTGCGTTGGCGTTCAAGCTGGTTGATGAAACGTTCGGGCAGTTGACGTACATGCGCATCTATCAGGGGAAGATCACGCGCGGCGACAAGTATGTGAACACGCGAACGGGCAAGAGCGTTCGATTCGGTCGCATCCTGCGCATGCACGCCAATGACCGCGAAGACGTGGACATGGCCTACACGGGCGACATCGTGGCGATTGTCGGCATCGACTGCATCTCAGGCGATACGTTCTGCTCGGAGAGTGTGAATTTGTCGATGGAATCGATGCACATCATGGACCCGGTCATTTCGCTTGCCGTCGCGCCGAAGAAGACGGCCGATCGCGACAAGCTGTCGAAGGCGTTGACGCGATTTGCGAAGGAAGACCCGACGTTTCAACTGTCGTCGGATCCCGAGACGGGTCAGACGATCATCTCGGGCATGGGCGAATTGCACCTCGATGTCTATTGCGAGCGCATTCGGCGGGAGTACAAGGTCGAGCTTGAAGTCGGCCAGCCGCGCGTGAGCTATCGCGAATCGCCGTCGAAGACGGTCGAATACAACTACAAGCACAAGAAGCAGACCGGCGGTTCGGGCCAGTACGCCCACATTGTCGGCAAGCTTGAGCCGCTTCCGGAAGGCCACGAAAAGAACTACGAGTTTGAGAACAAGGTCTTCGGTGGGCGCATTCCGACGGAGTACATTCCGTCGGTCGACAAGGGCTTCCAGTCGATGCTGGCGAAAGGCCCGCTGGCGGGATACGAGATCATCGGCGTGAAGATGATTCTGGAAGACGGGTCGAGCCACGCGGTAGACTCGTCTGACATGGCGTTTCAGATTTGCGCTCGCGACGCGTTTCGCGAGACATTCATGAAGAGCAGCCCGATTCTGCTGGAGCCGATCATGAAGGTCGTCGTTGAGACGCCGACGGAGTTTCAAGGCTCAGTCATCGGTGATCTGTCTTCGCGGCGCGGCATGGTTCAGGGCACGGAGTCGATGGGTCCGAACACGGTCATCACGGCGTTGGTGCCGCTGGCGAAGATGTTCGGCTATGCGACGGATGTTCGGTCGATGTCACAGGGCAAGGCCGGCTTCAGCATGGAATTTGACAGCTACAAGCGCGTTCCGAAGACGATTCAGGAAGAGATTGTGGCGGCGGCGAAGGAAGCGGCGGCGAAGAAGTAAGCCCGCGTTTTGGCGCGGTGAATGGTAAGGTCGGCGTCGCGGCTCGGCGCGGACATGGATGACGAATTTTGACTAAGGGCCTATTTCATTTACCCTGAACGTGCACCGGCGAGACGCCGATGCCACGGGGCATAGGGATAGGCTCTTAACAGCAGCGAGGGAATTGACGTGCACGAACGATTCAGCGACCGGGCCAGGCGGGCGATGGCAATTGCAAACCAGGAGGCCGTGCGGCTTCATCATGACTATCTCGCACCGTCGCACATCATGCTCGGCATTCTGGCGTCGGGATCCAACGTGGCCACGCTCGTGTTGCATAATCTGGATATTACATCCGAGACGCTTCGCGCCGACATCAGCCGCCAGATCGAACCGGGAACCAAGGAGCTTCACCAGACGAAACTGGCCCAGCGCGACGACACGCGCGAAGTCATTCAATTCGCCATCGACGAGGCCCGCAAACTCGGCCACAAATACGTCGGCACGGAGCATTTGCTTTTGGGCGTGATGCGCGAAGGCAACAGCATTCCCGCGAAGATCATCATGGAGCGCGGCATCAAGATCGAGCGCATCCGTGATGAAATCCTCACCGTGCTCCGATCCAGCACCGGCGACGATCACGTCGGCGCCGTTACCGGGCACGATCCTCACGAGTGGGTGCATCAGCAGGAACTCGCCAAGGCGTTTCGATCGCCTCGGTTCTGGCATCGGTTGATTCTGGCGGTGGACTCGGCCAATCGGTTGGGTCACGGCGAGATTGAGGACGAACATCTGCTGCTGGCACTTCTCCGAGAGCCGGATTCGTTCGTGGCCAGGATGCTCACTGAAAAGGGCGTGACGCTGGACTGGGTTCGTGATCGCGTCACGCGCGACTCGGCGATCTGAGCGTCGGGTTTGTTCCCTGCACGAGCGGAAATTCTCGCGACGACTCTTACGATTTTGCAGTCAAAGCACTGCAGTAAAGCGCAGTTTACCGGGAGTTCGCTCCGATAATTTTCGGATGCAGCATCCTGGACCGAGAACACCAGCGACTGCAACAAATTGCAAAATCAGGCGAAGTCCCGAATTGTAATCTCTCCGGGCATCTGCATAAACTCATCAGAGTAGTCAGTATCGAGCGTGCGTCACTGCCGTACGCATGGCACGGCATTCAATGCCGCCGCCGCGCCGAAGCGAGACAGCGCGAATTCGATCATGACCAAGCACAGTGCCGCAACAGCCGACACGCGTTGTGTTCGAATTTCGGGCTGGAGTGGTTTCACCATCATCTGACCGGGGGGTTAAGATGTCCGTCTCAAATCGCACAGAATTACTTGCGGTCGCATTGGCCGTGAGCGCGTTCATCGGATCTGCCGCGACATATGCCGCGCCCATTAATCCGTTTGGCACGTTGTTCCCCGCACCGGCGGAAGCCGGACCGAGCGGGGGCGTGGTACTCGATACGATGTCGGTTCCCGTCGTTACCCCGTCGTTCACCGGCACGCTAACGTCTACGGTCATCGCCGGCGACATCAACAACGCGCTCGGCGGGTTGACGTTCACATACCACTTTGAGAACGACGTGACGAGCACGCATCCCGTCGGCCGCCTTACAGTCAATGGTTATGACGGCTGGCTGACGGATGCCAGCTATGAGACACCCATTTCCGGCGTATTTCCGGCGCTCATCAATCGACCGGTCGGTGATGTCATTGGCTTTACCTTCATGGATATCATCGGCCCCGGACTGATCGGCCCCGGCAAGGAGTCCACTCTGCTTGTTGTGCGCACGAATGCTCCGGACTACACGGAAAACCTCGCCTCTGTCATCGACGGATTCGTCGATACGGTGCCGACGTTTGCCCCGATTCCGGAACCCGGAACGCTGGCCATGCTGGGTCTTGCGGGTATCGCCATCTTCATTCGCCGCGTGCGATGAACGCATTCCGGAGCGCTGTCACTCGGCAGGTTCGAATCGAAAGATCGGATCGAACAACTCGACGCCGAGGATTTGCGCGACCATCGGGTCCTTGATCAGCGCTATCTTGAGCGTGTCCACGCGAAAGCGCGCGTCGTAGTTGCTCTCGATCGCCCGCCCCATGCCCTCGAGCACGAGCAAATCGCAATCTGCCGCCGCCGCGCGGCAGGCCTCCGACACATCCGACAAGTCAATCAACGGCGATGTGCAGCCGGACGCGACGACCTGAATCCTCGGGCCGCGCCCGGACGGCTTCGTTTCGGATGCAAGTAGATCGCTGAGCTGCCGATCCAGCTTCGCCAGATCCAAGAGCAATTCTGACAGTTCGACCGCCGTGATGTCATTCAGCGCCGGAGCACTGTTGGCCGCGAGAATGATCCGCGTGCCGAGTCGGGCCATCTCGCGAACGAACGGAATGACGCCCAGAACGATATCCGGTCCTGCGTTGTCCACAAAGAACAAGCAACGTCGATGAACTCCCATCCGTTCGCGCCATCGGTCCAGATCATCCACCGGCCAAGGTCGCGGTCGAACCCGCGCTCTGGCCTGTGCAAAGTTGCCGCCGCCCGCCTCAAAGGCCTCCACGGCCGCTCTGGAACCCATGTCGAAGAGATTTCCCGCGAAGAGGCCTGCGACGAGGGTGTCGATGCGTGCGTCGTCAGGCAGGGCGTCCAGTGCTTTTATGACGGAAGGGTACTGACGCAAGGCGATGGCGTTTTCACGCTGCTTGAGGTCGTGAAACGGGTCGCCGAGGGCATGGACCGCTAACTTCTCATCGCGAAATCGTGTCAATTCGAGTACCGTAAGTTGACCTCGCAGGTCAGGCTGCCGGCGTAAGTCGGACAGTTCGGCCAGGTAGTCGGCACGGAATCCGATCCATCGCGGATGCTCGTCGAGCCTGCCGCCATTGACCGGCAGGGCGGCGAGCGTTTCGAGGTGGCGTTCGAAAAGGTCCAGCCAGTATGTCTGCACGGATTCGCCGTCTCGAAGCAGGTCCTGGATACAGGGTCGGTAGCGTGTGGGATCCGCGAGAAGCGGGAGGGCTGGCATCGTTTATTCCTAATGCGTAAGGAATGGGGCATGCTATCGAGAACAACGATACAAATCGAGCGGCTTGCGTTTGTGACGGTCGCCGTCGCTATTCTGGCGATGACATCGTCACCTGCATCGGTGAGCGCCGACGTTTTCGTGACAACGACGGGCGACGAGATCGAGGGAGAACTGATCGAAGAGTTGAAGGACGCCTATCGAATTCGGACTTATATCGGAATCGTCGATCTGGAAAAAGAGCGCGTCGCAAGAGTCGTTAAGAAGGTTTCGCCGTGGGCAAAGTACGAGTCGCGACGGCGAAAGTGCGAGCCAACGGCCGACGCGCATTACGCGCTTTCGCTCTGGTGCAAGCGTCAGAACCTTGACAGCGAAGCACGCGACGAATTAGCGCGCGCGATACAGCTTGATCCGAACCATGCGCCGGCTCGCGAAGCGCTGGGCTATGTGCAGGACAAGCGCGGTCGATGGGTGCGTCCGAAATCGTCCAAGGCGCCGACACCGGAGGAGCGTGCCGCGCGCCGGGCGATCGAGGAGGAAGAGCGGCTGCTGCGAAAGCTCGTGACGGAGTGGTTTATCAAGATCAAGGCGATCCACAAGGGACGCCTATCCGGTCGCGGCGGCATGGACAAGTTTGCCCAGGGTCGAGAGCAGATTCTCTCGATCCGCGATCCGCTGGCGATTCCCGCCATCGCCGGTGTTCTGAGCACCGGAGATGAAAACGCACGGCTGCTGATGGTCGAAGCGCTTGGCCAGTTTGAGGAGGATGAGGCGACGATGAATCTGCTCGTGGCTTCGCTGCTCGATCCTTCGGATCGCATTCGGCGTAGCGCGGCGCAGGTCATGCTGACGCGTCGCGATGAGCGCATCGTCCGACGATTGGCGTCGGCGCTCTACAGCGAAGAGGAAGCGCTGCTTCGCAACGCCGCCACGGCGCTCGGCGTGCTCAAGGCGAAGTCGGCCGTTGATGATCTCATCGATGTTTTGTCAAAGGAAGTGCAGGCCAGGGTGCGCGTATCGCGGCCGGCTTTTCTGGACGGCGTTCAGTCTGATTTCTGCGGCTACAGTCGATATCGACACGGGCAGCGTTATCTTCGATATCAGCCGACGGGCATTTTCTCACTGGGGCCTGGCAGCATGATCGGGACGATTTCATACGTTGAGACGCAGACGGTGCTGATACATCGGACCGAGGTTCAGGAGGCGCTGATCGCCATTACCGGTCAGAATTTTGGTTTTGACCCCGTGGCGTGGCGGAAGTGGTGGATGCAACAGCAGGGGGGCTGAGGTGACGAGGGGGAATCGATAGGCATGCCTGAACTTCCAGAAGTTGAGACGATCGCTGTGGAGATGCGTTCGCGCATTGTCGGGGCTGTTGTATCGGAGGTTCGCGTACGACGGGCGGACTTCATCCGTACGCCGACGCGCGGCCTGGCGCGCCGGCTGCGCGGCCGGCGCGTTGAAGCGGTCGTTCGCGAAGGAAAGCGGATGACGCTTCGCTTCGACGACGGCGCGGTGATGTGCATTCATCTGGGCATGAGCGGGCGATTGACGTTCGATCGGACGTCTGCCGTGATTGCGCCTCATACGCATCTGATTTGTCGATTCAACGGTGTAGGCGACGAAATGCGTTTGTGTGATCCTCGGCGTTTCGGCGGCGTTTGGTACAGCGCCGCCGGCGATGTCGAGCGCCTGCGTATGGGTCGGCTTGGTCCGGATGCGCTGTCGATTTCGAATGAACAGCTCGTTGCGATCTGCCGCCGAAAGCGTCGCATCAAGGCGCTTCTGCTGGATCAGCATTTGATCAGCGGCATGGGCAACATCTACTGCGATGAAGCACTGTTCGGGGCGCGCGTGCATCCGATGGCAATCGCGAGCGATCTTGCGGAGGCGGTCGTTCGCTCGCTCCGGCGCGAAATGCGGCGGACGCTGAATCGGGCGCTTCGCTTTGGCGGCTCGACGCTACGCGATTATGTTCGCGCCGATGGACGCGCGGGGGCATTTCAACGGCTGCACCGCGTTTACGGCCGGGAAGGCCAGCCATGCCCGCGCTGCCGCCGATCGATCGAGCGTCTGATCGTGGCGGGGCGTTCGACGCATTTGTGCCGTGGGTGTCAGACACTTGGCATGGACGAGTTGATGTTCGCGGGGTGATCGTGAAGGTGGCCCTTTCGCCTGCGATAGGCCAGCACGCCATAGTAAGTTGCGATATAGCCGAGGATTCCGCAGGCCAGTCCGACGATGAAACAGCCAAAAAGCAGTTCGATGCCGAGGGCCTTGAGCGACGGCCCGAGGTCGGTCCAGTAGTCGCCGTCGAACATGTTACGAATGCTGAATTCCTCGAAGAATCTGTCGAGTCGTTCGCGTTCCATGGCTTCGGCGGCGGCGTCGGCATTGCCGCCGGCGCTGTTGAGGAGCCATCGCCCGATGCGCCAATTAAAGACATAGATGGGAAACGCAGTCAGGGGGTTTGTCAGCAAAATGGGCGGAATGCCTGAGATGCAGTTCGCGCGCAGGATCGACGCGGCGACGAGGTAGAAAAATATCTGCAGGCCCATCGTCGGCGACCAGCCGATCAGGAATCCGAGGAAAACGCCGAATGCGATGCGATGCGGCGTATCGTGCAGACCGAGAATGCGGTCAATCACGATACGCTTGGTCCGCGACCATGCGCGGAGCACCAGGCTGCGTTGTGCGACCTCTTCCATCAACGGCAGGGGTTCCTTTTCGCGAGTGTCAGTGCCCTTCGCGTCGTTGCCTTGTCCCGCGCGGCGTTTCGGCGGTGGTGCGACCGGTAATGCCGGAATCATAGCAGCCCTGCTCTTGAATGCGACCGGTTCCACGGCGTACAGCGTCGAGCGCCGTCGGAATTCGGCTTATACATGTTGACATCGGCATCAGAGGCGCATAACAATATCCGTGTCGGCACACGGAAGGATCTCCGCTGGGCCGATGCCTCGTTACTGCCCACCTGGATTGAGAAGGGTGCCGAGACAGGGATGCTCGGCTGTCGGCCGCGCCGACGATGAACTGAAAACCGAATTCCCGAGTCGAGGAATGATCTCCGTGCGAACCACGGACGCTGGTGGTTCGTTTCAAAGATAGGAGTTTAGCCTGAGATGATGCACTCGTCGCCCATGCCATTGACCGTCGCGCTGGATATGACCAAGCGCCTTCACCATGAACTGGCGAAGCACATGACGCCGGAACAGCGGCGGGACATGACGCGCGTCGAGCGACTCATCGAAGAAGCCCACCAACAACATCAGACGTCACTCATGCGGGCCAAGCAGGAAGCGGCTGCGGCGAAGACTTCGTCGCCAACCAAGCGCAGCTTCTGGGGCAAGTGACGGCGTGCGGCTCATCGCCGCCGCCAAAGACGCGCTAAGTAAAAGAACCCCTCAAAACGCAGCCCACCTTTCATTCTTCCCGTCGATGCGAAATCTCGATAGGATGTTTGCGTCGGCGAGAGATCGATCGGCTTGTCATATACGGGTCGGCCGCCGGCGTGAATACGACTTGAAGGATGCGTTCGGTTCACTATGGCGCATTTCACGACGTCCGTACTCTTGCTTCTGGCCTCCGCGATGCCCGGGCAGTCCGACCGCGCCGCCGCGCGGCCGATCACCGACACCGTTCCGGCCGATTGCCTGATCGTATTCACAGCCAAGCCCTATTCCGAATTGTCATCAACGACCGCGTCTTCCCAGCCTGCGCCCGGCGTTTCCATAGGGACGATTCTCTCATTGCTTAGCACAAGCGGACTGCTGCCGGATGAGGGGCAGGTTTTTGCGGATATCGCAGCGGCGCTGCCGCTACTGGGGCGATATGAGCACGCCCTGGCGCTGCTCGATGTTTCCAGCAAAGTGGTGCAACGGCCTGGCCGAACGACCGACGCGCCCCCACAGGTCAGTCTGAGGCTGCGCCACATGCAGGCCGCGATCATCTTTCGGACTGAAAAGGACGATCGTGCGGTCTTGCAACAGATCAACCGCATCGTCGGGCGCTATACGAATAATCAAGTCGCAGAGCTGACATCGGAGAAGTCGTGCGGGCTGGAGTTTCAACGGCTGGCGGATGACCGAATGCCCGGCTGGGCGATTTGGGAATGGGGCCGCTTGGGCGATTTCTACGCGCTGAGCTTCGGGCGCGGTTCGTTCGAGAAGCTCGCACGGTCCTACTCGAAAGAGGCCCCGGCACTGACGGACGATTCATGGTTTGGTCCCGCGATGAAGCGGACGAGGGGCGATGAGGCGCTGGCGAAATGGTTTATCGCGCTGGATCGAATCGAAGAGCAGTTCAAGGAAATCGCGAAGGGCCGGCACGAGAAAGTCGTGGCCGCGCTGGGCGCGGACAATCTGAGCCATGACTTGTGGACGATCGGTCTGGATGGCCGGGCGCTGTCATGCTATCGCCTCTATCGCCGCAACGGCGAGGACGTCTTGCACAAGTACAGCGATCCGGCGACGTTTCCGAAGAAGCACGCCCGAATCGTTCCGAAAGACGCGCGGCGCTACGCGGTGATCAACGTGCCGACAAGCTGGCTGGTGGATAATGTTCCGCGTGGCTGGGTTGCGGCGCAGTCGGAGCAGCATATTCAGGACTGGACGAGAATATGGGAGAGCCTCGAGCAGGAAGTGGGCATCGATCTGAGTTCGAATCTCATCAATAATCTCGCGAATCACATTGTGATCTTCGATTATCCGCCGCATCCGCTCGATATTCCGCTGGCCTATTCGATGGCCATTGAGGTTAAAGATCAGAAGGCCGTGAAGGCCGCGATTGACGCCATACTGACGGCGTGGGGGCAGTATCTTGACGATCGAGCCAAGCGCAGCAGCAGTTCGCTGGTTCGCGTGCGCGTCTGCCATGCGGAAGATGATGTGTGGTTTCTGCAGGCCGGCATTCTCGGTCCGGCGCTGAAAGTGATACCGGGTTACGTCGTGATCAGTTGGTCGCCGCAGGCGCTGCGCGACGTGTTAAAGGCGATCGATCCGTAGGGGGCGCGAACGTAGAAAGTACCGCGCCGTGACCAATAGGGAGCGGCGGGCGGCATGGCTATTGTGGTGTCGAATGGTGTGCGACGTTTTGAGCGCTTTTGTTAGTGAATACTATTATTTCTTGCGGACGGTATTCGTTGTGAACGCCACCGCTTCCTTACGGTCGCGGCTCTGATCACGCGGCTCTGATCGGGCGACTTATGAGCGATCTCATGCCAAGTGGCAAGCCCTCATTGATTGTTCGCTTCGTTGAGCGTATCGGACAGTTCACGCAGCATCAGATCGACAAGTCCGCGGGCGTCGTGGCGTTCGTCGGCGGCGCGACCGCGCTGACCGGCGATGTCTTTCGCTGGATCGGGCGCTCGTTCGTTCGCCCCGAGGCTCGTCTGGGGCGTTCGCACTTGTTTGCTCAGATGGTGCGCGTCGGAATCAAGAGTATTCCCATCGTCGCGCTCGTTGAGATATTCATCGGGATTATTCTCTGCCTTCAGATGGCCCCGACGCTGGCGGCATATGGACAAGTTGAGCGCGTGGCTGACATCGTGGCTGTCGCGATGTTTCGCGAACTCGGTCCGCTGATGGCGGGCATCGTTCTGTCGGGGTTTGCCGGCGCGAGCATCGCGGCCGAACTGGGCACGATGGTCGAGGGTGAGGAGATCAAGGCGCTGCGTGCCACGGCGCTGAATCCGGTGCGGTTTCTGGTTGTGCCGCGCTTTGTCGCGACGGTCGTCATGCTGGCGATGCTGACGGTTCTGGCCGATGTCATCGGCGTGGCGGGTGGGCTTCTGACTTCAGTATTTGTGCTTGACATCGCGCCGGAGCAATATCTTGCGGCGACGAGAATCGCCGTCACGAACAAGGACTTTCTCAGCGGCATCGTCAAGGCCGGCTTCTTCGGCGCGATGATCGCCATCATCGCCTGTCACGAGGGACTGAATGTTCGCGGCGGTGCGGCGGGCGTCGGGCTTGCGACGACGAATACGGTTGTGAAGTCGATCGTTGCGTTGATCACGGCCGACGTTCTTTTTACCGTCATTTTCTACGCATACGGCATCTGACGCGGGTGCATCGTGTGTGTGGTTCGTTTCTAAAACGCGCGCCATGCGCCGGACTGCCAGACAGCATGCGCCGCGTCGGACCTGGTTGCCGCACCGGTGGCATCCGGTCGACGGCCCGCTCGCTGCACGGCGAATGCCGCGGCGGCCAGCGCGGCATCAGGCGGCGACTTCGCCGCTTCGGCGAGCGAATCCGCATGTTCCTCCAGAAAGTGCGTGTGCAGGCGTCCTTCGCGATGGGCAGAGTGCGTGATGACGCGCTGCAAAAGCGGAATGTTTGTTGTGACGCCGAGCACGACGAAGCGCCGCAGCGCCCATGCCATCCGGTCGATCGCGGCATCGCGCGATCGCCCCCAGGTGATCAGTTTGGCGAGCATCGGATCGTAATGCACCGTCACCTCCGAGCCGGCCTGCACGCCACTATCAACGCGGATTCCGGGGCCGGACGGCGCGGCATAGTGTTCGATGCGCCCCGTGGAGGGCATGAAGCCGCGTGAGGCGTCTTCGGCATAAATGCGGCACTCGATTGCACTGCCGGTCTGGCGAAGTTCGTTCTGCTCGAAGGGCAGTTTCCCGCCGGCGGCGACGATGATCTGAGCGCGGACAAGATCATGGCCGACGACCATCTCCGTGACGGGATGTTCGACCTGAAGGCGCGTGTTAACTTCGAGAAAGTAGAACGCGCCGGATTCATCGAGGATAAACTCGACCGTTCCGGCGTTGGAGTATCTGATGGCCTTCGCGGCGTGAACGGCGGCTTCGCCCATGCGCGATCGCAGCTCGGAAGAGAGTGCAGTCGAGGGCGACTCCTCGATGATCTTCTGATGGCGGCGTTGAATGCTGCATTCGCGCTCGAACAGGTGAACGACGTTGCCGTGCATGTCGCCGAAAATCTGAAACTCGATATGGCGCGGTCGCGTGATGTACTTCTCGATAAAAACGCGTGCGTCGCCGAATGCCGCGTTAGCCTCGCGCTGAGCGGCCTCGAGCGCCTGCTGCAACTCGTCTTCGTCGCGGACGACGCGCATGCCCTTGCCGCCGCCCCCGGCGGCCGCCTTGATGAGGGCCGGCAGGCCCACCCTGCGCACGGCGTCGGCAATGACCGCTTCATCCTGCGAATCGGGCCGTGCGCCGGGGACGACCGGCACGTTGGCCTTCTCGGCGAGTGCCCGCGCCTCGGTCTTCGAGCCCATTGCGGCGATGACCGCCGCTGGCGGGCC
>CAZRFP010000083.1:1711-19173 GCA_964599535.1 uncultured Planctomycetaceae bacterium | reverse complement strand
GCTGATGATCATCCAGCGCATTGATGTGCCCGAGCAGACGCCGATCGCGCGGCAATACGCGGTCAACGATGCGGAGACCGACGAACAGAAGCTGCGCGCCATGCTGGCGGGCCGCGTTGCCGCGTCGCGGACGCCGCCTCGGCAGCAGCCGGGCCGCCCCACGGCGCAGCAACCGGGGCAGAATATCCAGCAAGTGACCATCCCGACGGCACAGGGCGATGCGGGCATTCAGATTTTTGCGGACACGTACAGAAACGCGCTGCTGATCCGCGCGCTGCCGAAGGAATTCGCGGAAATCGAAGATATGCTTCGGATCATCCTGGTCGATCCGCCCGAGCGAACGATCGTCGGCACCGAGCCGAAGTCAAATGAATTCTTCATCGTGCGGCTGAAATACAAGTCCGCGTGGGACATGTCGTTCACGCTGGATGACATGGTCAACGTCGACAGCCGCACGAAGGTGCAATTCATCGAAGGACCGACGGAGAAGGACCTGATCGTCCGCGGCCACAAGCCGGGGCAGGAAGAGACGATTCTCAAATATGTCGAGATGTTCGACGTTCCTGGCAAGAACCAGGGCAAGTCTTATCTCACGCTGAGTGACGACGACGGCAAGCTCACGGCCGAGCAGATTCAAATGAAGCTTAAGCTGATCGGCAATCGCACCCAAAGTGGAATGCCCGTTGACTTCATCCGTTCGTCGCAGGATGGGCGCGTGCAGGTCATCGACATACACGCGGATGAAGAGGACGACGACGCGCCCCCGCCGGCGCGACCGAATCCGGCTGACGGAGATGCCGGAAAACCCGCTGAAAAGCCGGCCGCCAATCCGACCTCTAACGCCGCGCCCTTCGGCCGAGGCGCGTCACATGTTTCTCCGGTCAGCCTGCCTCTGTGGTTGGCGCAGGCTCAGGTGGCGGCGGCCCTCGGCCAAACATCGTCGGATGCTGACAGAAAGGGGCCGGAGCAGAACCTCGGCCTGCGCCTCATCGGGGACGACGTGCTGCGCACCGCGCCCGGCACGACATACGACCGCGTGACGGTGATTCAGGATCCGGTGACGGGGCAGATCATCCTTGTCGGCCCGCCGGAAGAATTGAAGGAAATCGAGGAGATCATCAAAGAGGATGCCGATTCGCCGACGGTGATTCGCGTATTCCCCCTGCGCTACTGCGATGTCAACACGGCGGCACAGACGCTGAACCAGGTCTTCAATCAGCAGGTCGCCGCGCAGCCCGTCGCCCAGCCGCGCGGCCGCGGTCAGCAGCAGCCCCAACAGCCGCAGCAACAGCCGGTGCAGATCGACCCGCGCACCGGTCAGCCTGTTCCCCAGCAGCAGCCGCAAGCCGTGCCTCAGCCGACGGGTCCGCAGGTGGGTCGTCGCGGCGGCTCGTCGGGCGGCTCGATCATGCGCGTGATTCCCGACGAACGGACGAAGTCACTCTTCGTGGTGGCGCGGCTCGTGGACATTCCATTGATCGTGGAAGTGCTGAAGAAGATCGACACGCGCGTCGTGGATTCCAAAAACCTGCGTTTCTTTGAATTGAAGAACCTCGAGGCGGAACAGGTCGTTCAAAACCTTCGCGACATTCTCGGGCTGGAGCAGCCGATGCCGGCGGCAGCGGCGCGCGGCGCGCGCGGTGGTCGCGGCGGTCAGCAACCTCCACAGGGCGCGGAAGGGGAACAGCAGATCATCGGTCTGCCCGGACAGGCGGGCGCGGCGACCATCTCGGCGGACAAGATCAAGCTGACGGCGGAAACGCAGACGAACACGGTCATCGCACAGGCTCCGGAGGACACTCTCGATCTGATTGAAGGCCTGATTGAGAAGCTGGAAACGCTCACGAACACCACGCAGTGGGACATGGAACGCTTCACGCTGAACCACGCCCGCGCGACCGACATCGCGGGGATCGTGGACGATCTCGCGCGCGAGTTGCTTCCGGGCGGCGGCGCAGCCCAGCAGCCCGGCCAACAGGGACGCGGCCCGCGGCGCGCCGGCGTCAACCGCGTGCTGGTCGAGGCCGATTCACGGACGAACAGCGTCATCGTGGCCGGCCAGGCGAAGGATCGCGAAGTGGTCGGCCGGATCATCCGTGATCTGGACGTCGACGCGGGCGAAGAAAGCGTCAAGCAGTTCACCGTCAAGGGCAATCCGAGCGAGTATGTCCAGCCGCTGAAAGACCTCTTCGTGACGATGCGCGGCGGCGGTCCCGGTCGTGGCGGTCAAAGCTCCGACGTCATCATCACGGCCAATGACGCGACGAAGACAGTTCTCGTCAAGGCGCCCGCGCCGCAGATGGCGGAGATTCAGCGCCAGATTGAAGACATGGATGCCAAGATCGAAGGGGCGCAGCAGCTTCGCACGATCAAGCTGCTCGTCGCCAACGCCGAGACCATCGCCCAGAAGCTGACCGACGTGTTCAGCCAGCAGGCCGGCGGGCGCGGCCGAGCGCAGAGCGATGTGTCGATTCGCGGGGTGAAGTCGAACAACACGTTGTATGTGCGCTGCCCGGACGACATGTTCGAGTCCATCAAGTCGATCGCCGAGTCGATGGACACCGCTCCGACGGACGTACAGGTGCGGCGATTCCCTTTGAAGAACGCGGCGGCGCAGGACGTGCATCAGCGCATCCAGGCGCTCATGGCGACGGCGATCTCCTCGCGGTCCGATCTGAACATCGATCTGGTCGGTTTGACGCCCGATCCGCGGACCAATTCGCTGGTGCTCGTGGGCGGCCCGACGTCGATCATGCTGCTGCAGTCGATGCTTGCAGAAGTGGACGTTCCGCCGGAGACGCCGTTGCAGCGCTCGAGCGTTTCGTACAAGCTGCCGACCGGGCAGGATGTCAACCAGGTGGCACAGAATATCAACGCAATGTTTCAGGGCGTGAGCGTCCAGTCGTCGGGCGTCGAAGCTCCGCGCGTGACGGCGAACGTCGCCGCCAGCATGGTCATCGTCGATGCCAACGCCGAGCAGCACAAGAAGATCAAGGACTCGCTCATCGATCCGATCCTCGAAAACGTCGGCAGCGAACCCGCCAGCTACAACGTGCAGTTGCGCTTCGCCCGTGCCGATGAAATCCGACCGATCATCGAAGAGTCGATGAACAAGTGGCGACAGGCCCGTGGCAATAAACCGCAGGACGCTTTCTTCGTCACGGCCGATCCGAACAGCAACATGCTGCTGGTCAACTGCGCGCCCCACGTGAAGGACGAGTTCGATCGCAAGCTGGCCGAAATGGACACTGATCGCATCGCCATTCAGGGCGATCGAAAGCCGAAGGCCTATATCGTGAAGTATGCCAATCCGCAGGCCGTGCAGCAGGCCATCACGACCAACTTTCCGAACCGCCCTGGCATGGCCAGCCGAGACCAGGTCACCGTCAGTCTCGACATGAACACGAACACGGTGATCGTGCAGGCCAATGACCTCAATCAGGACAAGGTCGGCGAACTGATCGGTATGATGGACACTGAAGGCGCCGAAGGCACGGCCAAGCGCGATTATGTCTATCAGGTGAAAAACGCGCAGGCCACGCAGCTCGCCAACACACTCATGACGCAGGTTCGCTCGACGATGCCTAACGTGCTCGGGCGCTTCCCGGTCAATGTGACCGGCGACGACGGCTCAAATACGTTGCTGATCAACGCGACCGAGTCGAACCATGAAAAGGTGCTTGCGTGGATCGAGCAGCTCGACGTGCCGCCGCAGGATCGCACAACGCGAGCCTTCAAGGTGAAGTATGTCGCCCCGTGGACGATGGCGAGCATCATCAATCAGCAGTATGGCGCGGCGACGCGCAATCCGAATGAGCGCGTCACGGCGGCCTTTGAAGACGGCACACTGTCGATCGTCGTCACGGCCAACACGAAGAACATGGAGCAGGTCGCCCGACTGATCGAGGAGACCGACAAGCCCGGCCAGACCAAGGAGACGCGGTATTACCAGATTAAGGAGGCCCGCGCGGACGACTTGCAGCGGGCGCTCGACTCATCGCTTCGCGGGCGCATGCCGGTGCAGCGCAGCGGGCAGTATCCCTACAACATCACGGCCGATCTTGCGTCGAACACGCTCGTCGTGACGGCCGAGAGCCATCTCTTCGAGGAGATCGAAGAGCTGATCCTGAAGCTCGATGTCAAGCCGGCCGGCACGGACGACGTGATCCGCAGGAACATCAAGCTGACGTTTGCCGATCCGTGGGCGGTGGCGAACAGCATTCGGCAGAGCTTCTCGACGCCCAATCGCAATCCCTCGCCGCGCGACATTGTGCAGGTCGCCGAAAACTGGACAACGAACAGCGTCTTCGTGACCGCGTCGTCGGCGAACATGGCAAAGATCGAAACGATGATCGCCGAGATGGACAAAGCCGAAGACACGCGCGTCCAGCGCGTGATCGAAGTGACAAACGCCAACCCGAACGACATCGCGCAGGCCGTGCAGGCCGTCTTCCTGGAAATGTATCGCAATCGCCGCCAACAGACGCCGCCGACGATCAAGGCGATCCCCGGCACGACGAAGATCATCACCTTTGCGAACACGGAAGAGTTTGAACAGATCAAAACGCTCGTTGAAAAGGTGGACATCGAAGGCGGGCGCATCGTTCACACCGTGACGATGCCCGAGCAGGTGCCGGCGCGTGGCGTGGCGGAGAATATCAACCAGCTCTTCGGTTCTCGCGGCGGCGCGGCGGGCGACGGTCCCAAGGCGCAGTATCACGAGCCGACCAACACGGTGCTTGTCAGCGCGACCGATTCGGAGTTCGACAAGATCAACAAGCAAATCATCGAGCCGCTGGGCCAGTCGCCGGGCACCAAGGTGCTGAACTTCTACAAGATTCCGCTGAAGTATGCCGTGGCCGACGACGTCGCCCAGACGCTGCAGCAGTTCTTCGACAAGAAGTCGGGCATCTCCACCAATCGCAATCTTCCGCCGTGGATGCGCTCGCAGAGCACGTCCGAAGCGCAGGACAACCAGGTGACGGTCATGGCCGAGGCTGGCAGCAACACGCTGCTCATCTTCGCGACCGAGACAACGAAGAAGCTGATCGACGAACTGATCGAGGACATCGACGTCGACCGCATCACCGATCAGACGATCGAGATGGTCGCTTTGCAGTATCAGGACGCGAAAGAGGTGCTCGAAGTCATGACCGAGGTGCTCAAGGTGCAGAAGCGAAGCACCGGCGCCGAGGAAGACCGGTTCGTTCCGTGGTGGTTTGACGGCCGACGCCAAGAGCGGCAGGACGAGGCCGTGCTCGCGGGCGGCATGCGTCTTAAGGCGATCGAGTCTTCGAATTCGATCATCGTGAGCGGCAAGCGGTCATCGGTCGCCGACGCGGTGGCGAAGATCAAGGAACTGGACATTCCGACGGCGGCCGACACGCCGGTCACATACGTCGTGCAGCGGGGTATGGCAACGGATATGGCGGAAATACTGAAAAAAGTGTTCATCGAAGGCCGCGAGACGCCACGCGGCGCGGCCCAGGCGCAGAAGCTGACGATCGTCGCCGATGAGACGGCGAATTCCCTGATCGTTCGCGGCAAGCCGTCGGATGTGAATATGGTTATCGATTCGGCAAAGGGAATGGACTCGGGCATCGATCAAGGCTCGGTGGGCATCCAGTTGGTGCAGGTGCCGCTCGGACAGAACGTCGAACAGATCGCCCGCGACATTCAGGACCAGATCAACGAAACCGAGCGCAACAAGGCCCAGCGAATCTCGGGCTACAAGGCCGATCTTGTGACAATTACGGCGAACACGCGGGCCAACGTGCTGATGGTCTCGGCGTCGAAGGCGAATCTGGCGGAAGTAAAGCGAACGGTGGATGAACTCGTGGCGATGGGCCCGCAGGGCGGCACGGGCACGCGCGTCATTCAGATCGGCAGCAAGCTCTCGCCCCAGCAGATTCGCGAACTGATCAACCAGATGCAGCAAGGCCAGAGCGGCACGACGACCGGCGGCGGACGTGGCGGCCGCGGCGGCGGGGGCCGGCGCGGCGATGCAGGCTGGACGAACCAGCGGCGATATGAGCGCGCGCTCGAAGGGGATGAACACGACGCCTCACAACAGACTTCGGAAGGGAATAGTCAAGTGCCAAGCAAGCGACACAGGGCGACCACCGTGGCCGCGACCATGCCGGTGCTGATGATGCAACTCATGCTTTCGACGGCTGTCGCTCAAAATGCGCCTGCGCCGGAAGCCGACGCCAATCGGCCCAAGGTCGCGCGCATCCGCCCGCGCGACGCCGCCACGCAACCGGCCGAAAAGAAAGACGCGGCCGCAAACGAGAAAACCGAGGCGACTTCGGGCAAGCCGACGACGACGCGCGGCGTGCCGCTGAGCGAGTCGATCCGCAGTTCGACCCTCGCTGCGAATCAGCCGCGCGAACAGGGCGGCCGCACCGCGACTCAGCCGCAAGCGCCCCGGGGCGGCGTTACGGTCGATCAAATGCTCGACGCAACAACGCAGCCCGTCGACCTCAGTAACTGGTCCGATGCCGCGATCGACGCGATGCGGCTCACCGGCGCGCAGGTCACCGTGACCGAGGCCGGCCCGGGCATGATCGTGCTGGACGGTCTGGCGTCCGATCTGGACACGATCGAAGCGCTCATCCGCCTGCTCGAACAGTCCGTGCCCGACAAGGGCGTCGAGTACTTCCGGCTGAGCAACGCGAATGCCGCTGACCTGGCACAGATTCTCACGCAGGTCTTTCAGAAGCTCGAAACCTCAGGCTCCGGGCAGGCCCTGCCGTCGGACAAAGTGGATATTATTCCCGACGCCCGAACGAACGGTCTCTACGTGGCTGCGTCAAAAGACAAGATGGCCCAGGCGCGGCACTTGATCTCGCAGGCCGATACGCCGCTGGACATCAGCAAGTCGGTCAAGGCGTTCACGTTTCGCAATCGCCGCGTAAGCGAGTCGGGCGAGGTACTCAAAAGTCTGATCACGTCCTATCTGCGACAGCGCAAGCAGGATACGTCGCTCATCTCGGTTGAGATCGATCCGCACACGAATACGGCCTTCGTCACCGCCGGCGAGAGCGATTTGGACATCGTCTCGGGCTTTGTCGAGTTGCTCGATGCCGAAACGCCCGAGGACGGCGATGCGGCACGCCCCGGCGCGCAGGGCCGCGCCGACATCATGGTCGTTCCGCTGCGCGTCGCCAAGGCCGACTCGCTGGCGACGCTGCTTCAAACACTGCTGCAGAAGGCCGCGACCGGCGACACGCCGATGAAGGACTTCATCCGCCGCCTGCGCCTGCTCGACGAGTTCGGCAATCCGCTGGCGACGGTCGATCTGAACAAGCCGATCTTCGTATTCGGCGAGCCGGACTCGAACGCACTGCTCATCGCCAGCACGGTTGAAAACTGCCTCATCATGAAGCAGGTGGCGATCGCCTTCGACAAGGAACCGTCGAAGGCCGAAGTCGCCTCGCGCGTGTATGACCTGAAGTATGCCGACGCCACAGAAATCGCCACGCGACTCAACGAGATGCTCACCGAGAGTGAACAGCTTACGCGCCGCCCCGGCCAGACCGAGACCAAGGGCGTGCCGGAAGGCGATGCGGGCGCGCTGGTGTACAAGGCCGTCGTCAAGGCCGATCCGCGGACGAACCAGGTGGTTGTCGTCGGCCGGCCCGAAGCGGTCGAGATGTTCGAATCGCTGATCAAGTCGCTGGACGTCCAGGGCCGCGGCGTCATGCCGTTTGAAATCGTTCGACTGGAGTTCGCCAGCCCGACGGCACTCGCCACGGCGCTGACCGAGATGATCGACAAGCGCAAAGAGACGATCCCCGGCGCGAACGAGGCCGTCACCAAGGGCGAGACGGTCATCATCACTCCCGACGCCCGATCGCAGTCGCTCATCATCGCGGCCAAGCGCGAGCGCATGGAAGAACTGCGCGATCTGATCAAGCAGCTCGATGTCAAAACGTCGGCACTTGTCGAGAACATCCGCACCATCAGCCTGCGAAACGGAAACGCCAACGATCTGGCCCAGAAGCTCAAGGACCTCTGGACCCAGACGCGCGATCAGCGCGAAGGCGGCACGGCCGGCGGGCTGGGCTTTGAGATTCCCGCGATCGTCGCCGACGAGCGCAGCAACTCGCTGATCGTCTCGGCCAGCCTGAGCGATTTCGAGGCGATTCGCGGCGTCGTGGAGAAGATCGAGAATCTCGAACTGAACCCGATGGCGAACATCTACATTGTCCGGCTGAAGTTCAACTCGGCGTCGCAGCTTTCATCGGCGCTGACCAGCCTGTTTCAGGCGCGGGCCGAGATGGCGAGCATCAGCGGACAGATTCGCCCGGAAGACAAGGTTTCGATTGAAGTGGACGAGACGACGAACGCCCTACTCGTCGCCGCCTCGCGCACGAATTACGACGTGCTGCTGGAGAAGGTGCGCGAGCTGGACGTGGAAGTGGGCGTAATGGGGCAGATCGAGTTCTTCCCGTGCGATAACGTCAGCGCCTACCGCGTGAAGGACGTGCTCGACAACCTGTTCCAGGAGCGGCTCTACAAGCCCGGCGCGACTTCCGGCGCTCAGGGCGCCGAGGCTCGGGAAAAAGTGACCACGGTCATCGACGATCGCGCCAACGTGATCATCGCCACGGCCAGCCCGGAAAACATGACGATCATCCGCGAGATTCACCGCCGGATGAACAGCATCACGACGCCGTGGGACGCGGCGATCACGACGATGATCGAGCTTGAACACGCGGACTGCGTGCAGATCGCCGCACAGGTCGAAGACTACTTCAACCGCCTGCAGGAGGTTCGCGAGACCGGCAGCCAGACCGGCGGCAACGCCGCGGCGGCGTGGGGCGTTCGCATCATCCCCGACAAGAACCGCAATCGCGTCATCATCGGCGGCAGCAAGGACGGTATTGACCGCGCCGTCGAACTCGTGAAGAAGCTCGACGTTCCCCCCGGCGAACCGAATCAGCTCATCCGCGTCTACAAGCTGAACGAAGCGCCGGCACAGAAAGTCGGCGAAATGGTCCGCAACATCTTCCAGCAGCGCGGCCAGCCGCGCTCCGGCGAAACCGGCGCGACGGTCGGCGATATCCCCGTGACGATCGAGACGAACGACGCGGCGCGTACGCTCGTGGTCAATGCCTCAAAGCTGGACCACATACTCATTGCCGATCTGATCAAGCAGCTCGATCGGCCCAGCGCGCTGATTGACATGGTCAAGGTCTTTCCGCTGGAGCGCGCCCGCGCGACGCGCGTCAAGCAGATGCTCGACGAGGTGTACCAGTCCGCCCAGTCGGGCACGACCGGCGGGCAGACCGTGGCCGTCGTGGCCGACGAGCGCACCAACGCCGTCGTCGTGGCCGCGCCGCCGGGCGAACTGTCCAACGTCGAGACGATTATCAGCCGTCTGGATCAGGTCGATGTGAGCGGCATTGTCGAGGTCGGCATCGTCCCGTGCGAAAACGAAGACGCCTCGAAGATGGCCGAGATTCTCAATCAGATCATGATGGGCCAGGGCGGCGAGGGCGGCGCCGCGATGGACGACGAGACGATCCGCTCACTCAAGTCGAAGGCCGTCGCCTTTCGCGGCAAGGAGGGCGCCGGCGAAGAGCGCGTCTTCCAGAGCCTGCGCGAAAACGTGCAGATCTCGTACAACGTGCGCAGCAACAGTGTCATTGTCGTGGCGCCGCCTGATACGCTCCGCCTGATCAAGGAGCTCGTCCGCAAGCTCGACGGCATCCAGAAACGCGAAGTGCTGGTCAAGGTCTTTCTGCTTCGCCATGCCGACGCCACGAAAACCGTGGAAATTCTGGAGAAGATGTTTGCCCAGGATGAGACATCCGGTCCCCAGGCCGAGTTTCAGCAGGGCCGCGAAATGAACGTTGAAGGCGGAACCGGCGGCGTCGGCGGCGTGCCTACCGCCTTTTCGCAGGGTGGCGACGCGCGGCGCGGCACCTTCGGGCGGCCGAAGACCACCTTCGTGCCCGATGCCCGCACCAATGCGATCGTCGTCGCCGGCTGGCCGGAGGATGTCGCGGTCGCCGCGGACATTCTCGATCAGATTGATTCACGCGACGTGGCCGATCGCGAGCACATCGTCTACACCGCCATCAACATGAAGGCGCCGGACATGCAGACGGCGCTGGAGTCGTTCTTCCAGGCCGAGAAGGGCATTTTCGACAGCGTCGAATCTGTGTCACCGCAGCAGAAGATGGAGCGCGAAGTCTCGATTGTCGCGCATGAGGAGTCGAACCAGCTCATGGTCTCAGTCAGCCCGCGCCAGAAGGAGCGCGTGCTCTCGATCATCGAACAGATCGACACCGCACCGGCTCAGGTGATGATCCAGGTCATGATCGCCGAAGTGACCATCGACGACCGATTTGAAATGGGTCTCGAATTCGCCCTGCAGGAGCTGCGATTCAGCGAGACGGCTGTTCCCGGCGGAAATGGCATCCTCCAGAGCAGCCACTTCGACGTCGTCGGCGGCACCGATCTCGGCGCGGCCGGCTCGGGCCTCGGCGGATTCAGCTTCACTATCACCGGCGAGGATTTCAACTTCCTCGTTCGGGCGCTGCAGTCCGACAGCCGGCTCGAAGTCATCCAGCGCCCCATGATCATGTGCCAGGATAATCAGGTGGCGAACATCACCATCGGCCAGTCCGTGCCGATTCCGCAATCCAGCGCCGCCGTCGCCGGCACGGTGCAGACTTCGGTGACGTATCAGGATGTCGGCGTGATTCTCGATGTCGAGCCGAACATCAATCCCGACGGCTGGGTGTATCTCAAGGTCGCGCCCGAAGTCTCGGATATCGCCGATTCGAGCATTCAGATCGCCCCCGGCGTCTTCGCGCCGATCTTCACCAATCGCAAGGCCGAGACGTTCGTGGCAGTCAAGGACGGCGAAACCGTCGTCATCGGCGGCCTGATTACGACAACGGAATCCGAGAGCGAGGCGAAGGTTCCGCTGCTCGGCGACATACCGGGGCTTGGCGCGCTCTTCCGCACGACGGTTCGCAACAAGCGCAAGACCGAGCTGCTGATCGCGCTCACGCCGCGCATCGTGCGAACGGTCGAAGACGGCTACCGCCTGAGCATCGAAGAGCGCGACAAGTCGGGCATCATTACCGACGAAATGAAGTCCAGCCCGTTCTTCGAGAAGATCCGCCTGACGCCGGAGGAGGCCGATGAGATTCTCTCGATCGAAGACCTGCCGCGCGACGACGACGCGCCGCCGACGGGAACGGCGCCGGCCGAGCCGTCGAGAATCAGAACGGCGCCGCCGACTCAGAAGTACGGCCCCGACGTTCCCAAGTATGGTCCGATGATTCCGTCGGAAGAAGATGAGGACATCGTTGCGCGGCGGCGGTAATGGGCGTGACGAACTGATGACATGTCGCGACACGACACGGGGATGGATCGCATGATGGGGCAAATGGCCAAACGCTCGATACCTTCCGTTTCCGCGCGCGCCTTGGCGTTGCTGGTGCTTGCGTTCGCGCCCATCGGCTGCGGCGAAAAGGCGAAACCCACCGTGACGGAATCAAAGCCGGTTGTTAATGTGTATGTTCCGCCTGACAACCTCGAACCCAACATCGTCCGCGTGAATAAGATTTTCGAGAGCTTTCCCTGGCTGAGTTTCAGCGCCGACGGCTCCGGCCGCGTCGATGGGTTCAAGTGCGCCGTCTATCTTGAAAGCCCCGCGAGCCGCAGCAAGGGCGTCTTCGGCCGCGGTACGATCGTGGTCAATCTGTACCGGCTCGACAAGGACGCCACGGGGCGCGAACTGGCCGTACCGGTGCAGGAATGGCAGTTGCCGCCGGAAGTGGCATACTCGTTTCAGGCCAAGAAGCCGACGGGGCTGGGCTGGGGCTATGGGCTTCGGCTTCGATGGGACGACAACGTCAGCGTGGCCGGCAATGTCGTGGCCATCGTGATCAAATTCGTCCGGGAAGACGGCCGTGTGGTGAGTTCGTCGCGAAAAGTTCTGCGCGTGCCCGTGACGGGCAACGCGCCGCCGACGAATTACCGGCGCTCGGTCAATCCGCCGTTGCAATGAGTCGTTCGGCACGTCGCCGCAGCGTGAACATGTCGCCGCCGACGGCGCATAACGGCAAGCGGTCGAATTCGGGAGTTCTCATGGATGCGGAACAGCGCGAAGGCGACCTCGCACGCGAATGTCTCTCGGCCATCGACGTATTGCGCATGGCCAAGAATGCCTTCTTTTGGCTTGCAATTGTCGCGATCGCCCTGCACATGCTCGCATGGTATGGCTCGAAGCCTTCGCCCCCGCGCGGCCCGATAGGAGCGGCCGCAACCGCGGACGACGACGTCGCGCCCGAAAGCGATGTCGCGGGCCGCTTCGCGCGGGTGATCGAATCGCGTCTGACGCTGGTCGGATTTGTCGGGCGGGCATCAGTGCTCGTCTGTGCCGGCGCCTACATCATCTGCCTGCTCGTGAGTCTTGTCGGCCGCATCGGCGGTACCGTCGGCTTCGCGAAGGCCTGCGTGTGGTCGCTGGCGGCGCTGGCGATGGTGACGCCGTGGGTCAGCGCCGATGTGCGGCATCTGCCCGCGTTCCGTTCCGCGTTCTTCGGCGAGGAGGACCTGTATACGACCGGTGACGGCATCGTGGCATTCATTCGATTTGTGCTCTGTCCCCTGCTGGTGGCCGCATTTCTGCTGCTGGCACAGCTTCAGTTTCGCTCATCCCATCGCCGCGTTTCGGCGCCGGTCTCCACGCGGCTGCCGATTCACGAGGTCTAAACCACGATGACATTGCCGGATGCAGGCCGCCCCCCGCCCGTCGCCGCGCCGGCGACGAATCACCCGCGCACCCCCGGCGCACCGGGCGCCGGCGCGACGCGCGTCGTGCGGGCAGCGCTGGCGGCGCTCTGCCTCGGCGGCGTATTCATCTGCGGCGTGCTCACGCGAATGAGCCAGCCCGCCGCGGACGGCGAATCGATCTCATCCGTCTTTTGTGCCCCGTCGGCTCGCGTCAACTGCGATTATGTCCTGTCGAGCGACGCGGCGAAGTTCGGCCCCGTGCCCGTCGCGCTGATCGGCATGGGCTATTTTGCCGCGCTGTTGCTCTGGTTCGTCGCCGTGGGATTGCCGAATCACCCCGGGCGGCGCTGGCATGCCGCGCCAATGGCACTATCCTCCGCCGGGCTGCTCGCATCGCTTTATTACATGTATCTCATGGCGTTCGAGCTGCCCGTCTGGTGTACCTGGTGCCTCGCGGCGCACGCCGTCAATGCGGCCGTATTTCTGCTCGCGCTTTATGCGGCCGTGATCGCGGGGCGAAACCGCGAAGGTCAGGCGCGGCCGACCAGCCTGCGCGCCGGCGCGACGCTCGCGGCGGCCCTTTGCACCGCGATCTTTGTGTTGTTCGGCGGATGGGCCGTCATCGAGCGAACGAAGTCTGCGCGAATGTATGTCGAGTATCTGCGAGTCACCAACGATATCGACTACATCGTCTGGCAGCATCGCCGGGCCGCGGCGAATGACATCCCGATTCAACCCGACGATATCGTCATTGGAGACATCGCCGCGCCGCATACACTGGTCGTCTATTCCGACTTTGAATGCGACGCCTGCGCCGAATTGCATCGCAACATGGCCGGCCTGATAAAGACGTTTCCCGGCGTTCGCTGCGTATTGCGAAACTATCCCATGTCGACGGCGTGCAATCCGAACCTGAAGCAGTCGATGCGTGTCTTCGCCTGCGATGCGGCACGGGCGGTCGTCGCCTTCGCATGGGTCGAGCCGTCGACCGAAGCGCGCGCGGCATACACCGAACGATTGTTCAAAAATCGCAAGCGATTCGCGGAACAGCCGTACGCCGCGCTGATCGACGGTCTGACGAGCGCAAACCGCGCGTCGTTCGAGGCGGCGATGAGCGGCGATCGGGCACGTGGAAGGCTCTCGGCGCAGATCGAGACAGGCCGCGCCCTCGGCGTCGAAGGCACGCCGGCGATGTTTCTCGATGGCCGCCGCCTGTCGAACTGGCGGGTGCTTCGATCCAATCCGCCCGGCGCGCCGGATATCGAAGGGACGGCTTCGCTTTGGGACCGCCTGCTGTCGGAATGAGGCGGCGCTGGTTGACGGGGACGGAGTCTGCCGTTGGCATTGGTGTCGCATTGGGCTTTCATCGTGAATCGTAACCGTTTATATTAAAGGGGGTTGAACAGGCTCCGACGGCGGGCGTAGAGATCGGAGCGGGGGGCGGTCGGCATGGATGCCGGTCCGCGTCTGGTTTGCGCAGGAGGCGTGCATCTCACATGATTCTTAAGAAACTCACCGCGACGGGCTTTAAGAGCTTTGCCGACAAGACGGAGTTCGACTTCGATCGCGGCATCACGTGCATCGTCGGACCGAACGGTTGCGGCAAGAGCAACGTCGTCGATGCGATCAAGTGGGTGCTCGGCGAGCAGTCGGCCAAGAGCCTGCGCGGCAAGAACATGCTCGATGTGATCTTCAACGGATCCGGCACGCGCAAAAGCGGCAACATGGCGCAGGTCGATCTGACGTTTGACAACGACGACGGCGCGCTGGCGATTGATCAGAGCGAAGTGGTCATCACGCGACGGCTCTATCGCAGCGGCGAGAGCGAATATCTCATCAACAAACAACCCGCGCGGCTTAAGGACATTCGCGAACTGTTCCTCGACACCGGCATCGGCGTCGACGCCTACAGCGTCATCGAACAGGGGCGCGTCGACCTGATGCTCCAGGCCAATCCGCAGGAGCGCCGGGCGATCTTCGAGGAAGCCGCGGGCATCAATAAGTACAAGCATCAGAAGAAGGAAGCCCTTCGCCGGCTCGATCGCGTGAATCAGAACCTGCAGCGCGTGCAGGACGTCGTCGAAGAGCTGGAAAAGCGCTTGCGAAGCGTCAAGCTGGCCGCCGGAAAGGCGCGCAATTACGAATCGTATGTCGGCCGCCTGCGCGAGCTGCGCAGCCGTCACGCCCTGTCTGAGTATCATCGCCTTCGCGTCTCGCATGACGAACTGTCAAAGGCCGCGGCCGAACTGCACGATCGCGTGACGTCCATCCGCACCGACCTTTCATCGAACGAGGCCCGCACCAGCGAGACCAACGTGCGGATCGTGGACGCCGAGCGCGAGATACAGGCCGTCGAGTCGCGTTTGACGGCCGTTCAGACGCAGATATCTGCGCATCAGGAGCGCATCGCAGCGAGCGAGCGGCGCATTGCCGATCAGCAGGGACTGCTCGACCGCTCACGAGAGCGGCTGTCACAGTTTGACGAGCAGGTGGCCGCGCTGACGGCGCGAACGATGTCCCAGCGCGAGGCGGCCGCGGCGATCGAGACGGAACTGGCCGCCACATCGGACGAACAAGGCCGATGCCAGGAAGAAGACACGGCCTGTGCGCACGAACTGAACGAAAAGAAGTCGGCGCTGGACGAGGCCAAGGAGAGCATCTTCGAATTGGCCCGTCGTACGAGCCAGCTTCACAATGAAATACAGGGCATGGGCATTCAGCGCGAGTCGCTCGGCGCGCAGCGATCAAAGCTCTCCGTCAGGGCCGATGAAATCGCGACCGCACTCGACGCCGCGAACGATGCGCGCGCCCAGCGCGATGCCCGCCGATCGGAAATCGACGCCGTTGTCGGCGAAAAGACGCAGACGCTGGAAGAGACCAAGTCCCGCATGGCCGAGGCGGCGAGGCAGCGCTCGGCGTTGATCGATCAGATCGCGGCGGCCAAGGAGCATCGCAGCGGATTGGAGAGCCGCCGGCAGTTGTTGGAGGAAATGGACGCGCGGCACGAGGGCCTGCTGGCCGGCGCGCGGGAGATACTCGAGCGCCGCGACGCCGACGGCGAAGGCGCCACATTCGGCTATGTGCTCGGCGCGGTGGGCGAGTTGTTTGAGACCGATGTCGCGCACGCGCGACTGGTCGAGGCCGTGCTGGGCCACCTGGAAACGTGCCTGGTCGTCACGGAGCGCGCGCTGCTCGTCGGCGACATGGAACGGCTCGAAGAGTTGAGCGGCCGCGTTCAGGCGTTTTGTCTCGATTCGATTCCGCCCTATATCGGCTCGCCGGATTTGGCGTCGCAGGAGGGCTTCGTCGCACACATGCTGGATTGGGTGCGCGTGCCTGAGTCCTGTGGGCGGCTGGCGCGGCATCTGCTCGGGCGGACCTATGTCGTCCAGTCGCTCGATGCGGCCGCGCGCATGTCGCGGCTCGATCCGGGGGCGCGTTTTGTCACGCTTGATGGCGTCGTTTGTGAGGCCGATGGCCGCGTAGGCATCGGTGCCTTGGGCAGCGACACCGGACTCATCAGCCGGCGAAGCGAGCTGCGCGAACTGACGCGCGAACTGGAAGAGGTCGCCGGCCGTATCGAGCGCATGACGGCCGAGATGCAGAGCCGAGATTCGGAAGTCTCCCATCTTGAACAAATGCAACAAGACCTGCGAACGGCGCTGTATCAAATCAACACCGAACGCGTCGAAGTGCAGGCAGCCATCAACAATCTTGAAACAACCATTCGCCAGCTTGATGCCGAGCGGCCGCACGTACTGGCCGACATTGAAACGCTCAGTGCCCGCCTCGCCGAGATCGACGCGAAAGAGTCCGATGCGAAGCAGTCGCTCGTCGTCGTCGAGCAGCGCTATCTCGAGGCGGAGCAACTGTCGGGCCGTCTCCAGATTGAAATGGACGAACTGGCCGCGCGGCGACAGGCGATCTCCGAGCGCATCACATCGCTGCGCGTCCGCGTCGGCGAGCTGTCGCAGCGCCGATCGAGCGTCGCCGAAACGCTGCGCGAGCTGGAGGCTGCGGCCATTCAACTCGATGCCGATCGCCGCCGCGCCGAGCGCGATGTGACTGAGGCACGGGAGCGCATCGAACAGTCGCAGCGACAGATCGAAGAGGCCAGAACCACACTGGCCGAGCTGACAGAAGAGAACGCGTCGCTGCTGCACAAGAGCATGTCGTTGCGGCAGGAGCGCGACGGCCTGCGAGAAATCGGCGAGCAGTTGGTCCGCGACGCCCGCCGCATGCGAAGCGATTTGGAAAGCGTCGAAGCCGATCTGCACGAGCGCGAGATAAAGCTACAGGAGGCTCGCGTTCGCATCGAAGACCTCACCGCGCGCATCGCCGAAGAACTGTCGGTCGATCTGGCCGCGCAGTACGAGACCTATGCGCCCGACACCGAGGAAGACTGGCCCGCGATCGAGGCGGAGATCAACGATCTTCGTCAGAAGATCGAGCGACTGGGCAACGTGAATCTCGACGCGATTCGCGAGCAGGAAGAGCTGGAAGAGCGCCTCGCGTTTCTGACCACGCAACTCGAAGACCTGCGTACAAGTGAAAAGCAGCTCACGGCGTTGATCGAGCGATTGAACAAAGAGTCAGAGCAGCGCTTTATTGAAACCTTCAACGCCGTGGCCGAGCATTTCTCCAAGCTGTTCAAGAAGCTCTTCGGCGGCGGCAAGGCCGAAATCGTGCTGATGGACCTG
>CAZRFP010000083.1:0-1701 GCA_964599535.1 uncultured Planctomycetaceae bacterium | reverse complement strand
TGCTCGAATGCGGCATCGAAATCACCGCGCGCCCGCCCGGAAAGGAGCCGCGCAACATCAGCCAGCTTTCCGGCGGCGAGAAGACCATGACGGCCATTGCCCTGCTGATGGCCGTGTTCCGCAGCCGCCCGTCGCCGTTTGTGCTGCTGGACGAAGTCGACGCGGCGCTGGACGAGGCGAACAACATGCGCTTCAACAACGTCGTGCGCGAGTTCGTCGAGCTGGCGCAGTTCATCGTCATCACGCACTCAAAGCGCACCATGAGCATCGGCGACGTGATGTACGGCGTGACCATGCAGGAAGCCGGCGTCTCGAAGCGCGTCAGCGTGCGCTTCGACGACGAGCGTCAGGCCGGCGCGGCCGTGGCGTAATGAGCGTATGTGGAATGCGGATGAAGGATCTGCAACATGGAAAATGCGACGGGCCACGCCGCCTTTTCCACATCCCGAATTCTGTTTCCTCAATCTGACGACTGTTCTCCTCGTCGCCCGCGCCGCAGCACAAACACCGCCCCCGCCATCAACAGCATTCCCGCCGTCGCCGGCTCCGGCGCGGGCGGATCAAACGCGACCTTCAGCGTGAAGTCCGCGTCAATATAGGCAATGGCAGGCCAACTCGTCCCGTAGTCGTCGAATGCCAGAGACGGCCGCCGAGGATGGCCGAATGGGCTGTCCAGCGAGATCGTGCCATCGACGAGGCTCGTCTGCCAGTTGCCCAGCGCGTTTTCATAGGCGAATCGCAGCTCTGCCGCGAATGGAGATGTCACCCTTCGTTCGTAGGCGATCGCCGGGCGGCCGTCGGAGTGGTCAAACGCCAGATCGATGTCTTCAAAGATCGACGTGTTCGACGTCTGCACCTCCGTCGTATCCAGGCTGACGCCCGTGGCTTTTGCATAGATGAGCTTTGAGACGCTGGTCGTGCTTTCATACGTCGTGTAAGCCAGCGCGATCTTGCCATCGACCGGGCTGGTCGCGATGGCGACGCCCCTGATCGAGTCGGCCGTTGCAATGGTGGAAGTCAGCCATGGCCCGCCGATGAAAGACTCCGACGAGACCATGACGGCCTGTTGCCCGCCTGAAATACCGACGCGCGTCGCGATATGTCTCCTTCCGATGTGATCGGTCGTGATCCGCAGATCGAAGACGTTGTTGACGCCGGGCAGCGAGCCGATCGACGAGCTGGTGTGGCTGCCGAGCGTGCCGTTGATATCGAACATGTTGCCGGTCGGTAAGCCGGAATAAGCGCCGCGGAGCGTGCCGGTCAGATCGTGCGAGATGCTCAGCGCCGGGCGGGTGGCGTTCGCACCGCTCGCGGCGACGGTCTGCAAAGTCGTATTGTTGAACAGCGTGCGCACGACGCCGTTCGAGTTCAGCCAGGCGACGGTCGGCCGTTCGGCGCGGTCGAACGACAGCGATGTCAGCAGGCCGACACCCACGCCCGATTCCGCCAGATGGTGCGACCAGAACCCGAGGCCCGTATTGACCGAGCGATAGACGGAATTCGGAGACGAGGTGTTCGATACATCCGACCACGAGACCGAAGGCACGCCGTAATGATCAAACGCCAGGCTGGGCGACGTGATCTGGTAGTTTGTCGAGGGCGCCGCGACCTGCGAAAAGAACCAGAATGGCGTGCCGTCGACGGCAAGGGCATCGCGCCCGGCAGCGAGCAGAAGTATTGCCGCGAGTACGGCGCCCCAAA
>CAZRFP010000082.1:0-19465 GCA_964599535.1 uncultured Planctomycetaceae bacterium | reverse complement strand
CTGGCGGCCGATGCGAACGCCTTCTCGATCTCGTCGATCCACAGCACGATAGGGGCCATCATCTCAGCCTGTCGAAAGGCCTCTCGCAGCCGGCGCTCTGATTCGCCGATGAATCGGTCGTACAGAGCGCCGACATCCATGCGCAGCAACGGTCGCCGCCAGGCTGTCGCGATGGCCTTGGCGCAGTAGCTTTTGCCGGCTCCCTGCACGCCGAGCAGCAGGATTCCGCGCGGCGCTTCAAGTCCGAACTTCAGTGCCGACTCGCTGAACACTTCGCGACGCTTTTCAAGCCAGCGCTTCAAATTCGACAAGCCGCCGACTTCTGAAAGGTCTCGCGGAGCTTCGACAAAGGCCAGCAGTCCGCGACCGCCAATCATCTGGCGTTTGCGTGCGAGAACCGTGTTCAGATCATTTGCGTCGAAACGCCGATCGTCGGCGATCGACTCGAGGATGATCCGGCTGATTTGCCGGCGTGTCAGCCCGCGGAGGTTCTGCAGAATAAGCTGGAACGAGCGGCGATTGATGTCGACCTGGATGCGATTTCGCTCATTCATCGTGCGGATGACGCCGCGAACAATAGTCTCGATCTCCGCTTCGTCGGGAAGGGCGATCTCGAAGTCCGTCGCATCGGCCGAGATGACGTCGGGCCAATCCCCGACGCGGTCGATCAAGACAAGGTGGGCTTCGGTTCGACGGCAGTGCTCGATCAGATCGCGTAATAGTCGCAGTGTTCGTTCGTCGCGCAGATGCGGCGATAAGTCCAGAAATACGCTCAACTGCGGATTCGGTTGTTTCAGCAGGTGGTACAGTGCGGCCGCAGGATGCTCCGTTTCAGGCGCCGGGGGATGGTCGGCCAGGAGCCCGTCTCTTAGGCCGCCATTCATAGACCAGACATTCAGGGAATACGGCGTTCGCATGACGGCATCGCGAACGAGGGAAAGAGCGAATTCCTCCTCCATCGTCGCGATCGTGATGCACGGGTGTCGCCCGCGAATCAACTGTTCCAGCCGCTCAAGATCGCCCGTTTTTTCAACGGCCATTCAGACACCCGTTTCAGCGCACCCGGCGCGCGAACCGACATCTTCCCGGCAATCGCCCGCCGCTACAAGCTGCTTGGCGGCGCGTTGCCCGGCTTATCGTTCATGTCGACGAACGTGCATTTTTTTTCCAGCGACGCGGCAAGGCGGCGAAGATAATCCTCACGAGAAATCTCAATCGCGCCGAATCGTGCGAGATGGCCGGTCATGAACTGCACGTCGAGCAACGCAAAACCGCGCGACCTCATCCGTTCGACAAGAGCCACAAGTGCCACCTTGCTGGCATCCCTGGCCGCGTGAAACATGCTTTCGCCGAAGAACGCGCCGCCCAGCGAGACGCCGTACAGCCCGCCGGCCAGCTTTCCTTGATGCCAGGCTTCGACGCTGTGGGCAACGCCAAGTTTGTGAAGTCGCACGTATGCCGTAACGATGGCCGGCGTAATCCAAGTGCCGTCCTCCCGATCTGCGCACGCCTGCATCAGTTCGCGAAAGCGCGTGTCGACGCGTATCTCGAATCGGCCGCTCCGGCAGGTCTGGGCGAGCGACTTTGGTATGTGAAAGGCGTCCAGCGGGAGGATGGCGCGAGGATCGGGCGAGTACCAGCGTATCTCACGTCCAAACCCCATGGGAAAAATGCCCTGGGCATAGGCGGAGATCAGGATGTCCGGCGGTAGGGCGTGCATTGCGACCCTTCAAGTGACGTTGCGCCGAAGCGTTGAAACCCGAGACATGGTCTTTCAACGCATAACACTTGCTTTCACGACCATAAAATTATAACCTATTGAAAACGCAAGAGATACCACCTGTCCTCGCCAGACGTGCACTATGAATCCTGACGAGCCAACCGAGGCGGAATTGACGAAGCTTGCCGTCGCCGGCGACGAATGCGCGCTGACGGCATTGCTTCAGCGTTACGCCGCTGACACTCGGCAACGCATCGCCGCGACGATCGGTGCGAAGTGGCAGAGCATTATCGACGCCGACGACGTGATGCAGATTACTTTTCTGGAGGCCTTCCTCACGATTCACCGGTTCGTTCCGCGCGGCAACGGGGCATTTTCCGCATGGCTCGCACGCATCGCCCAGAACAATCTCCGCGACGCCATTGAAGAGTTGAGCCGGCAGAAACGGCCTCACCCCGACCGGCGCATCGTCGCTGCGGATGAATCCGCCGTTCTGCTGCTCGACAAAATTGGCTGCACGACGACGACGCCCAGCCGCCACCTTGGCCGTCGTGAACTTGCCCAGACCGTACTCAACGCCGTCGAGCAATTGCCCGACGACTACGCGCGGGTCATCCGCCTATACGATATTGAAGGCCGCGCCGTGTCCGATGTCGCCGCGGAGATCGGCCGATCGGAAGGGGCGGTCTACATGCTCCGCGCCCGCGCCCACGATCGTTTGCGCGAGAGCTTCGCCCAGCATTCCGGCATTTTCGGATAGAGCGTGAGCAAAGACCCGATATCACCGCTTTCTTTGAGAAGGCCACGAATTCATCGCGCCGCGCATGCACATGGTACGCTCGCGAGCGAACGGGATTCTCACGGGCGTCGGCTTTAATGCGACCGGACTGTTTTATGTCCAGTGACCGCGATCTTGAACTCATCGAACAGGCGCGTCGGATGAGCGCCAAGGCGCGGTCTCAATCGAATGCACGTCGCGAGCAGAGCCGTTCATTCGCGTCAGCGGTTAACAATGCGCACACCACCTCGCCACCCCTTCAGAAATATGAAATCCACAACGAGCTTCATCGCGGCGGTCAGGGAGTCGTCTTTCTCGCCACGCAGAAAGCCGCGCGACGAAAGGTCGCCATCAAGTTTCTGCGCAGCGGACCGCTCGCCGGCTCGGCCGAGCGCGCCCGATTCGAGCGTGAGGTTCAAATCCTCGGCCATATTCGCCATCCGGCCGTTGTTACGATTCACGACAGCGGCGTCGCCGAAGGTTCGTTCTACTATGTCATGGACTACATCGACGGTCTTCCCGTTGACGAGTTCGCCCGGCACGAGCGACCCGAAGCGCCGCGCGCCCTGCACATTATCGCCGATATTTGCGATGCCGTGGCTGCCGCTCATCTTCGCGGCGTCATTCATCGTGACCTCAAGCCGAACAACATTCTCATCGACACGGAAGACAAGCCTCACATTCTCGACTTCGGCCTCGCGAAACTTACGGCGGAAGACGAACACGCCGCCGGCGTGACTCAGACCGGGCAATTCGTCGGTTCCCTGCCCTGGGCCAGTCCCGAGCAGGCCGAGGGTCGCCAGGCTGATCTGGATGTTCGTACGGATGTTTACTCCCTTGGCGTTGTCGCATATCAGATGCTTACCGGTCGCCTCCCCTATGACACGACCGGAAGCTGGCACGACGTCACGCGCCGCATCGCCAACGACGCCCCGCGGCCGATGAATAACGACGGCCGCGCCATCGACGCCGAAGTCGAGACCATCATTCGCAAGTGCCTTGAAAAGGAGCCGGCGCGCCGATACCAAAGCGCCGCCGAACTGGCGGCCGACATTCGCCGCCATCTTGCGGGCGAACCGATCGCCGCGCGGCGTGATAGCGCCATGTACGTCCTGCGAAAGACGCTTCGCCGCTATAGGGCCGCTATCATCGTCGCGAGCGGTTTCGTCGCGCTTTTCTCCGTTGCAGCCGTGACGCTCGGCGTGTTGTACCAAAGCCGTCAATCCGAATGGCGTCGCGCCGAAGAGCAAACCTCCATCGCCCTCGAAGAGCGCGATCGCGCCGAACGCAATGCAGACGAGGCCCGAGCGCGCTTCCAAATGGCCCGTGATTCTCTTGCATTCATGCTTGATCAGGTCGGCCGCCGTTTGCTCAACCTTGCCGGCGCGTCGGAGCTTCGCAAGGAACTTCTCGCCAGGACCTACGAGCAACTTGCCGCGCTGTCAGAAGACGCGCCGAGTGATCCCATTCTTCGCTACGAAATCGCCAAGACGCGCCTGCGACTTCACCACTTTGCCGCTAACGAACGCGCCGACAGCCGTGCGGCCCAGGAGCATCTCGATGCCGCGACGCGAATCGTCGAGGAACTTATCATCGACCAGCCTGACAATACGCAATTCCTCGCGCTGATGTGTGGATTGCTGGCCGCTGGAGGCCAAATGCACGAGAAAGCAGATGAATTGCCTGCTGCCCGTGCATGCTATGAACGAGAAAACATGCTGTCCGAGCGAATTCGCGTTCTCGATCCGGAAAACATCAGCTCGATTCAGCGCCTCGCCGGAAGTTGCGGCCGTCTCGCTACGCTTGCACAGCGTGATTCCAACACTGAACGAGCTGTTCACTGGATCACGCGTGCCAACGAATTGTCACGCGAACTTGTCGAAAAGCATCCCGGCAATCCCGATTTCCAGTACTATGTTTTCGTTGGTGAACATCGTCTCGCGAGCATCGAACTTGCGAACGAAAGCGTTGCCGCCGCCCGGGGAAGACTCGAGGCGCTGTACGTAGATGCCGCCGCTATTGCGAGCGCCAATCCCGGTGATGCGCGATTTCCTCTACTTCTGTCCGCGGTCTGTTCGGAACTCACCGGCATGGCCCTCCGCGAAAGAGATGACCTTCAAGCCTCGATCTGGATGCAGCGCAGGTACGATATGAACAAGGCTCTCGCGGAGCGTGATCCGTCCAATCCCACCTATCGAACGATATTCGGTGATGCCGCATTAAAGCTCGCGAGAGTCAGCCTCGAACAATCCGACGCGACTCAGGCGGTTGCGTACGCGGCCGAAGCCGCGGCGCAGCTGCAGGACACGGCAGCGCTCGAACCAGCAAATCGTGCCATCGCCGTGTCGCTGGCTTCCGCGCTCGCCGTCGAAGCTCGCGCGCGCCTGCTCGATCCGGGTCACGATTCCCGTCATGTGTACGATCTGCTTAGCGAAGCCCGGCGCATCTTTGAGGCCCTGCCTGGCGAAGTCCCGTCCAATCCCGAGTTCCTTGCGGATCATGCGGAGGCGCTCCTTGCGCTGGCCGATCTCGTTCAGCAAGCGGGCCAAGGCGATGCCGCCGAAACGCCCGGCGCGCTTCGACTGAAGGCCGTAGCTCTTTTCGCCGCTGCCGCCGAACGTGCCGACGCCGTTGCATACGCAGGCCTTGCCGTGCGATACCGAGATCGAATCCGCGAACTTCAAAGGTGATCGAGGAGCGAACTCGAAAGCGCGGTAAGCCCATTCAGAATGGCTTGGACCCGCGTCGTTTTCGCTTAACATTCCGTCATGTTCGTCGCCTTCGTTAGAGCCGTACGCTGGATCGGTCTTGCCGCTTTCCTGATGTCATTCGGCGTCATGTGCATGACACTGCTGGCACAGCTTCCCGCCGGTCCGTTGCCCGGCCAATCGCTGCTGCCCTCCGCGGCGCTTCGGCGCAGCCTGATTGACACGATCTGGATGGCTTCGACTGCCGTTGTCGCTTCGATTGCGCTCGCACTCCCGGCGGCCGCAGGCATGGCGCTCGTTCGGCACCGCGCCCGATCGCTCATTCTCGCGCTGACCGTCTTCCCGGTCGTCATCATGCCCAGCGTTCATGCTTATGCACTACTCATCCTCTCAACCTCGCCGATCCCGGCTGTCGCCTCCGTTATGAATGCGATGGGCTTCAACGACACGAGTCTCGCGCCGTTTCATGCCGGCGTATTGCTGGCCTGTTGGCTCTGGCCCATTCCCGCCGTCATCACCGCCGCCGCGTTCCGACACGCCGGAGCAGGCGTCTATCGACTCGCGTCGCTCGATGCGCCGCCGCTGCGGGCCTTCATTCGTGGGGCGTTGCCCGCGATGGGCGGACCGATCGTCGCTGCCGCTGTCGTGGTCTTCATCCTCACCGCGATTGATTCCACGGTCGCGCCGTTTGTCGCGGCTTCGCGCGTCTGGGGCGTTGAACTCATGACCGACGCCGTAGAAGCCACTGGAACCGAACGGCCGGCCGCATATGTGTTTTATCGTGCGTGGCCGCTGGTTTTGATCGTCGTCGCACTCGCAGCCGTCGCCGCCCCTTCCGTGCGCAACATGCTCAACTGGAGCGACCCGCCCGATCACGGCGAGACGGGAATAAACCCCGCCGCGCGGCGTCTGCTCTGTGTCGCCCTGATCGCGATGGTCGCCGCCATCGCCGCCGCTCCGATCCTGGTTTACGCCATATCGATGTTTGACGGCCGTTATACGATTACGGAGGCCTTCGCGCAGGCATGGCGATCCGGCAGCCGCCCGATGGCGACGACGCTGTTCGTTGCCGCGCTGACGAGTGCCTTGTCCATGACGCTGGCGGTTGCGCTTTTGCGCCGACGAGGCGCGTCAAGGTTAGCGTGCGCGCTTCGAGGCGCCGCGCTAACGGCCGTTGCCGCCGCCGCGCTGATGCCGCCGCCGATGATTGGCACGACGTTCGTCACGTTCTTTTCGTCAGAGTGGGTCAGCCCCGCGGACCGCTGGAACGTCTATGACCACACGCCCATCGCATGGATCGCCTCGATGCTCTGCCGATATGCATTCATTCCCGTTTTCGTGCTCGAAGTGATGAGCCGCCGGATTCCCGAAGAGCTGCCGGCACAAGCCGCCATCGACGGCGCCTCGCCCATTCAGTCTCTCGCGCGGGCCAGCCTGCCGCTGCTCGGCAGGCCGCTTATCGGGGCGGCCGTTCTGGTTGCGGGGCTTAGCTTTACCGACATCGCCGCCAGCAGCCTGGTGCAGCCGCCGCAGTGGGGTGGAGGAAGCATCGCCGTCTGGACCGACTCGCAGATGCACTACGGTCGTCACAATCACACAACCGCGCTTGCGCTGATGATGTTCGCCCCCGCGCTTCTCGTCGCCGGTGTCATCGCTGCTTCATCTACGCGAACGCGCCGGGCAGCCTGAGACTGTGCCGCACACGGAACACTCAATCGCCGCGCCCGTTGTCCTTTGCACGAATAATCCCTGAGTTTCCGGTCTATCCATCCAGCCCTTTCGCGTCCTTTTCAAACAGGTATGCACAATCGAGCGTCCGAACCGACTTGCCGTCATGCACGGAAAACTGACCGCCTTTCCACATCGACACCGACCCGTAGTTGCCGCTTTTCGATAGTGCATACAGTTTCAAATCAAACTTCGGCCGACCTTTGGCGTCGCGCAGTCGCGGTTCGCATCGATCCGCTATTCGTTTCATCGCCTCCAGGCACGCCGCCTCAGGCGTTTTCCCGTTGCGCATCAGTTCAACCACCGCGAACGACGAGCAGTTTTGAAGGTTCGCCTCGCCGCGGCCCGTCGAGCCGGCCGCGCCAACGGCGTTATCAACGTATAGCCCCGCACCGATGATCGGCGAGTCGCCTACGCGGCCGGCGATCTTGTTCGATAGCCCGCTTGTCGTCGTCACGCCTGCGATGTCGCCGTTGGCATTGACAGCGCAGCAGTTGATCGTGCCGTACGTCTGCGACCATTGGCGCAGCGCCGCTGTTTTTTTTCCCGCCGCCTGTTCCGGAGAGAGCCAGTCGTCCTCGTCCGAATGCGATTCCTTCCACTCCAGCCACTCTCGCCGGCTTTTCTCCGTGAGCAAGTCCTCTTCTTTGAAGCCGTGCGCCCGCGCGAACCGCAAGGCGCCTTCGCCCACGATCAACACATGATCCGTCCGCTGCATCACCAGCCGGGCCACCCGTGACGGATGGCGAATGTTTCGGAGTGCCGCAACGGCGCCGGCCTTGTGTGTCGGACCGTGCATGACCGATGCGTCTAGTTCCACGACGCCGTCTTCATTGGGCTGACCGCCGTAGCCTACGCTGTTGTCTGTCGGATCATCCTCGACCAGATTCACGCCCGCGATCACCGCATCCAGCGGATCGGTACCTTTTCGCAATTCTTCCATCGCGATGCTCAAGCAACTTCGCTGGTTCACTTCAGTAGCGCCGTTCGCGCTGGCGATGACAACCGGTCGCGAAGCCCGCTTCCGTTCTGTGGCGTCCAGACCGTCCAAGCTCGGCTGCCCTGCGGCTTCCGCGCCAGATTCGGAAGCACTCAGCGCTGCCGCACCGGCGATCGCCACTGCCGATGTTTGCATGAACTTGCGCCGGCTCAATTCGTCATGATTCGACATGCTTCCTCGACCTCCTCAGGGGACCGACCGATCATCGGATTCGGCTGATCCACAAGACTATGAGTATCCGTCTGTTTTCGATGCGGGCCATGCATTCATTACATAAGGCGTCGTCTTAGCCGAACAAACGCAAACTCACAATCCCGCGCATCCCCGGTAAAGCAAAGCCCCCTTGGGCGTTCCCACAACAGCGACCGCGATGGTCTGCTTTGCAATCACACCGATGGAGACCGTAAAGCTCTTCCTCGGGCGCGACCCTCGCCCGATAATTGCCCGCCACAAGCACAGCGTGTAACATACGCGCAACAATCGAGTTAGGAAAACGCCGGCCGTTTTGAATGTCGCCGCCAGTCCACATTTCGCCATGCCGACTAACCAAACGCCCCGGCCGGAGTCTAAACCCATGAGCGATGCGACCTTGCATACCGACGAAGAACGTCGGGAGGCCGCCGAACGCGACGCCGATGATGTCGCTCGAACGCTGACGGGCGATCTCGCGTCATACGACGCACTGATCGAACGATATCAGCGCCGAGCCGTCGCCGTGAGCTATCGCCTGCTCGGCAACATGCAGGACGCGATGGATGTCGCACAAGATGCGTTTCTCAAGGCGTTCAAGTCGCTCGCCACGCTGGAGCAGCCTGAGCGCTACGGACCCTGGCTCATGCGGATCGTCAGCAACCTCTCGCTGAACTTCCGCAGGGCGCGAAAACCGACGCTCTCGCTGAGCACCGGCGACGATGAACGTGACGGACGTGAACTCGAAGGACGAAAGGGTACGCATGACAGACCGGACCAGCTCATGGAGACGACCGAGGCCGAAGCCGCCATTACGCGGGCCATCGAGTCGCTTCCTGAAAAGCAGCGGCTCGCGCTGGTCCTCTTCGCCATCGAGCAGGTTCCGCAGAAGGAAGTCGCGGAGATTCTCGAATGCAGCGTCGAAATGGTGAAATGGAACGTCTTTCAGGCCCGAAAGACCTTGAAGAAAATGCTCGCGGAGCTGATTGAAGAATGAACGATAAGCGTGAACAACTCGAAGCCTTGCTCGCCAGAGCAGCCGACGCCGATCTGACGATCGATGAGCGCGAGCAGGTCTGCCGCGCGATCGACGCCGATCCGCAGGCCGCCGCGACCGTCGGTGAGTATGTGCGGCTCGCCGCACTGCTTGAGCGGTGGCGGCGCGTTCCTGGTGATGTGGATTGGCCCGCTTTTCGACAGGGCGTATCTATGAGCGTGGCCGACGACATCGGCCGCCGGGCCTCGGCCGTGCTCGATCGCCGAATCGATCCTCGCGCCGCCCATGACGAAGAGTTGGCATCCGTCGACGCAAACACCGACGACAATAAATATGTCGCCGCCGAAGTCGAACAATACGCACGGGTTGATCGATCGCTGCGCGACTGGGCCGCCGACATGCCTGAAGTCGATTGGTCGGCGTTCAAGAGCCGAGTTTCCGATGCTGTTCGAAGTGAAGCCGTGAAGTCCGGCTCGCGCACCGCGCGGCGGTATCGCATGCCTGCCGCCGTCGGCTGGTTTGTGCCCCTCGCCGCCGCGGCCGTCATTACCGTAGCAGTGTTCCGAGCGTACGATCCGACGCCTGCCGCGAGAGACATCGGCGGCCAGCCTGCGTCAATGGTGCTCGTCGCGCTCGACGTGCCGGTAACCGGGGGTAAGCTGAGCTTCGCCTTTGATGAATCCGGTCCGGGCATGATCGACGATGAGATCCGCCCAGGCACGGCTTACGTCGTAAGCTCGCCGGTCGTTAAGCCAAATGGCAATGATGATGATTTTTATTACTGATAGGGATTTGTGGAAACGCTGAAACGACGAAATAGGGGAATACCGAACCGTCGTGATACTGAATCGCGCGTCGTTTAGCCCGGCCCGATAGGGGTAGGCGCGAGCGGCAGAAGATTATTCGAAATTCAGAATAAGCCATGAATATCGATCCATTGCCACGCCGAAAAATGATAACGTAAACCATGGCGCGAACGGATCACGAATTCAAGCTTTCGGGTAGAGAAATGCAGGGTATTTGATCGAAATGCCGACGGTGAAGATCAAAGCAAGTCATACACGCGTCGAGATCGATGGTTCGCTCGCACGCGCATTTTTTATTTGCCATTTTCCCTTTTCCATTCGTCCCCAATCGGAATTCAAAAAAGGTCTCAACATGAAACCCCTCGCTCTCGCACTTACTCTCGCCTTCCTGATCGCCGCCGACGTTCGCGCTGACACGAATGACATCACGAAGGCACTTGACGCACCCCTCGCCAGGCTCTCTATCGCCGAACAGGAACTGCCTGCGGCTCTCGCTGAAATGGGTCGGCAGGCCGGGATCACCGTCACGCTAGACGAAGCCTCCGCGGAACTGCTCCCGTGGGGCAAGCAGACGCGCATCAAGCAGATGGTCGTGCAAAACGCGACGCTGCGCGAAGTGCTTCCGCAGGTGCTCGGCGCCCTTGGCATGAGATACGATATCCGAGAAAATGACATCTTTGTGCTGGCCGGCGAGCCGCTCAAACGCATCAATCGCCGTGCAACGTGGCACGATCTACGCCTGCTTCGCGAGCTGAATGAAACAGAATTCTCCCTCGCGGCCATCGCAAATATCAAGATTCAATACCGCCTCACCAGCAAGATCGACGCCCCCGGACTGCTTCATGCGCAGCTCGCCAAGTCAGGCCAGGGCACCGTCGCACAGATTCTCGAAGTGGCCACCGCATCGCTCGGCTGGGTCTGGTTTCCAAATGGTGATCACGTCGCGATCCGCACGATGGAGGCCCAAATCGCCAATCGCCTGTCGCGGCGCGTCACATTCAGATATGAAAACCAGCCGCTATCCAGAATCCTCGTCGACCTCGCAGATCGCGCTGAAACCGCCATCGACTTTGAACCCGGCATGATGCTCAAGCTCCCGCCTCACGTAGCTCAGGGAACTTCGGTCAGCCTTAATCAATCATCCATCCGCCAGGCCTTCGAACTTCTGCAGGCCGAGACCGGGATCCGCTATGAGATCCGCCGCGAAGTCATCTGGGTTGGCCTTTCCGAAGAAGCCCGCGAAGCCTCAGCCGGCGGCGACGGCACCGCCGCGCGGCGCGCCGGCGGCTATGTGGCCAAGATTACCATTCCCGCCTCGGACGGCTCTTATTCGTTTGACATGTTGATACGAGCGGAGGATTTGCCCGACGACATTCTCGAGTATCGCCGGCAGCTAATCGAAGACTACATCCAGAAGGTCCGCGCAGACATGGCTCCCAACGACACGAAGCACTCTCCCGGTGGCGCAGGGCATTAAGTCGGCTGCAACAGGCGAAGCACGGAGCGGCGATTGAATTGAGAAAGGAGAATTCGGAACCTGAAACTGTGTCGTCGGCCCATTCGTTCCTGCGACGTGAGTCTGTTGTCTATCGCTTCACAAATCAATCACTTCAAACGAGTACTTCCCCCAGCGCCGCTTCAATCTCGGCCGGCCCGATGGGTTCGCCTGCGTTCAATCGCCGCAGCAGCGTGTCGATTCGTCGTTTGCCCTCATCCTTGTGAAGCTCCGCGATAAATCCGTCAAACAGATGTTCGCCGGTCAGCGCTCTGTTGATTTCGCGCTCCTTGTTGTGCTCGTCCAGTTCGGTGAAGAACACGACTCGGAATTGCCGGTCGTAGCCGGCTTCCCGAAATATCTCGAACATGATCTTGTCGGAAGCTGACGGCATGGCGCGCCTTTCGTTCATCTGACGAGATGCGCCCCGCGCTCGACGCGATCGGCCATCCCGCCGGGCGGCATGTTAGCGGTTCGCGCGTCATTTCCCAAACGTCTCGATCAGTGCCTTTCGCCGATACTCAAACACACGGCGGAGGTCCGGCGCGACCAGCAGGCGATTCACGATCGAGCCGCCCGGCGTCTTGTACGTCACTTCGTCGCGAACCCACGTTCCGTCTTCGACCGACTCAAACACATGCTCATGATTCCAATGGTAATATGGGCCGCGCCTTTGCACATCGACAAATCGAAACGGCGGCTCCCACGTCGTGATCTCAGATTGCCAGCGCAGCGGTAGCCCTCGCACGCGCAGGCGATAGTCGATCAGGGTTCCCGCAGCCATTCGTATCGGATCCGGCGTGAGTACTTCGAACCGAAGCCAGGTCGGCGTGATTCGCTCCAGGTTTCTGGCATTTGAGAAGAACTCAAACACCTGCTCGATGGGCCGCCGAATCAGGCATTCCGTCTCCAGCAGATACGAACTTGGCCGCGCGGAAGAAGGCGTAATCAGAACGACGTCCCGCGCGAATCGTCTTCCAATGCGCGGTTCACTGATTTCGGGCGCGGGGGCCATCATGGCAAAGTTGCTCCTGTTCAATCGCGAAACTCGCGCCGACACTTCATCGGCTCGGTTTGCCGAATCCTAGCGCTACGGGATTCCACTACCAAGCTTTCAAGTTTTTTGGGAATTCTGACGGTTACCACATTTCAGCGGCCGGTTTTGGCAAGTTAGCTGGCCGTGGCAAAAGTCACGAGGTCTCTTGCGGCACCGCCGTCTGGGCGGTGGTTACACAGGTAAAACGCCCATGCCGTATGTTCCGCCACGGGCGGATAGGAGGCCGAATCGATTCGTCGGCACCGGTAAGCGAAAATGCCGCTCGATGCAGTCGATGCGTGAGTTTGGCGGGTGCATGCACAATCTCGCGGTTGGGCGTGATTCGGAGTATGCTACGCACCGTCGCTGCATCGTGTTTAAAAGTTGATCGTATAGCTTGCCGCGCGCACGACGGCTTGCTGGCGATTATACTTGGCATCATCGGAGTCGAATCATGTCATACGCAATCAAGAAGGTGGAAGTGTGGGCCGGCGACGTCATGAACCGGCCGGAGAAGCTCGCCCGGGTGCTGGAAGCCCTCGCGTCGGTTGATGCCGAGCTTGAGTTTCTCGTCGCGCGCCGCGTTTCGGATACGACGTCGCGCGTCTTTGTCGCGCCGATCGTGGGGAAGAAGCAAAAGCAGGCTGCCTCCGATGTGGGACTGGTGCCGGCGACCGGCATGAACGCGATCCGCATCGATGGACCGGATCGGCCGGGCCTGGGGGCGGACATCACGCGCGCCGTCGCCGCCGCGGGGATCAACATCCGTGGAGCGTCGGCAGCATCGATCGGCAAGAAGAATGCATTCTACCTCGCGTTCAAGACGACCGAGGAGGTCGATCTGGCGATCAAAGCGATCAAGGGCCGTCTCTCCGGCGGCAAGAAGAAATCCGGCGCGAAGAAGAAAAAATGACACGTGCCTTTTCGACGAGTGCCGGACAACTTCGAGGCAGGCCGCGCGACATCGGTTGACGCTGAACGTGGGTGAACTGAAAATACCTGCGTACCTTTCATCGTCGATGGACTCGGTCGTATCAGTTTAGTCGAAATCCGCGAGGTATGTGTCATCATGCGAATTACCCTGTGCTGCCTGCTTGTTGCCGTTTCCTGTGCTGCTCCGAGCCGCTCTATCGCCCAGCCGACTGCACGACTCGATGCTTCCGATTCGGCGGCTGCCCCGATTCGGGTGACGACGCTTGAGAGCATGTCTCCGCGGCAGCGAGCGGAGTTTGACGCATTCGTAAAGGAACGCCTCGAATTTGCGCGCGATATGTACCATCTGACCGATGAAGCCGTCGCCGAGCTGCGCGCCTGGGCCAATGCTCAAACGTCGAGTCATCTGGCTTACATGGATCGCCACGCCGTTACGCTTCGCCGACGCGAAACGGCGCTCTCGTCCATGCTGTCTCGCATGAAGGATGTTACGGACGAAACGCGCGTGGCCGTTGCCGAGAGAATGCAATTGCAGATCTACGACATTCTCGGCGCGGCGCCGCTGAGCTATGCCGGCGTACTGCGGCAGGCCGAGGCGCTTGTGCCGCCGTTTCAGGCGGCCCAGGGTCGAACCGAGGTGTCACTGACGTTTTCTGACCTGCTGGGCGGGGCCGAAGTAGACATCAGCAAGATTGATCGGCTGCTCGTGCCGCCGGTTCAGATCGGAACGCGGCCTGATCCGTTGCAGATGGCGACGGCCAGAGCACGGTCAGCGGCCGCTCCTGAGCCATCGCCCAGTGATCGCGATCTTCGCGCGTTCGACGCAAAGCGACGCTCGATTGAACAGCCAACGGAGAATGCCCCGCTCGACGGTTCGGCGGTTTCCGAGCCGACCTTGAAGCCGTCGGAGGAAGCACCTTCACCGGCTCCTCCAGCGCCGGCGCTGGATCGACGGCCGGCGCCGCCACCGCCGTTGCCTGCTGCGCCGCCGATTGCCGAGTGGACGAACGAGATGATGAAGGTAGCGAAGAAGTACGAATTCTCGGCGGAACAAACACAGACGGCCCAGGGAATTCTGGCAAGCTGCAAAGGTCGCGCCGAAGCCTGGCGTGAGTCCAAGCAGTCCGAATACGATCGCGCCCGCGGCATTCAGGATGCCGCGGATCGGTCTCGTGCTCTGCGCGAACTTGATAAGCCGTTGGACAAGCTGTTCGACGAAATGAAGCGCCGCGTGGATGCGGTCGCATCGGTTGAACAGAAGCAGCGCGCAGCGCGAAGCGAATCGCCCAAGGCCGACACCGCGGAAGAGTAAAAGTTAAGAAGGCAACTGATGGTCGTCACGGTCTCTGAGCGTCGAATCGCAGCTTGTTGACGGACTTGTGTTGTTCGACAGGGAACACCCACTTGAGAAAAACCGCCATACTCATTACCGGCGCGGGCGGCGAAGTCGGCGTCGGTCTGATCGAGCGCTTCGCCGAATCGGATAATACGCGCATCATCGCGCTGGATATCAAGCCGCTGCCGGAGGAGTTGCAGGCGAGGTGCAGCGCGTCGATCGTCGGCGATATTCTCGACGATAATCTGCTGCAGCGCCTGGTCAGTGAGTTCGAGATTCACTCGATCTACCACCTGGCCGCGCTGCTGAGCACGCGCGCCGAATATACGCCGGATACGGCCCATCGCGTCAACGTCGAAGGTACGCTCAATCTATTGAAGCTGGCGCATGAACAAACGCGCTGGCATGGGCATCCGGTGACATTTGTCTTTCCAAGTTCGATCGCCGTATACGGATTGCCGAATCTTGAGACAAAAGATAAGGCAGGGCGCGTTCGTGAGACCGACTGGAACTTTCCGTCAACGATGTACGGATGCAACAAGGCCTACTGCGAGATGCTGGGTCGATACTTCTCGCTGCACTATCGGCAGCTAGCGGCCGAGACGGATCTGAAACGCATTGACTTCCGCTCGCTGCGCTTCCCGGGCCTGATCAGCGCCAAGACGTTGCCGACCGGCGGCACGAGCGACTATGCGGCCGAGATGTTGCACGCCGCGGCGGAGGGTAAGTCCTACGCCTGTTTCGTCCCTCCCGGCGCGCGGCTGCCGTTCATGGTCATGCCCGATGCGATCAAAGCGCTGGTGCAGTTGGCGGAGGCGCCGGCCGATTGCATGACGCAGCGCGTTTACAACGTGACCTCGTTCAGTCTGAGCGCGGCGCAGCTTCGCGATCGGGTGTTGTCGGCCTTTCCGGGAGCGGAGATCACGTTCGAACCGCAGTTGCAGCGGGCGCGCATCGTGGACACCTGGCCGGCCGATGTGGACGACGGCCCGGCGCGAGCGGACTGGGGCTGGCGTCCGGATTATGACGTGAATCGGGCGTTCGAGGAATATCTGATCCCGGATATTACCCGGCGATATCAATGATCTGAAGTGCGCGGCAGTGGACTTGGTGCATCTCTCGTCGAATACACTCTTAAGGAACAAGCAATGACCCACGTTTGGCACGCCATCGATGCTGAAATCGATTCACTCCGCAAGGCCGGACAACACAAGCAGCTCAAGACCCTGCAGAAGCCGATGGGCCCGGTCAGCGTGATCGACGGCGTCGGCGAAGTTGTCGTGCTCTGCTCAAACGACTACCTCGGCCTGGCCAACGATCCGGAAGTCGTGAATGCCGCAATCGAGGCACAGCAGACGTGGGGCGCGGGCACCGGCTCAGTTCGCTTTATCTGCGGGACGTTCGATTATCATCGTACGCTGGAGCGCCACATCGCGGAGTTATCCGGCACAGAAGCCGCCACGACTTATGTTTCCTGCTGGAATGCCAACGAAGCTGTGCTGCCGACGCTGATGGTGGCCGGCGGCGATTCGGTTGTCGTCATCAGCGACGAATTGAACCACGCATCGATCATCGACGCGATTCGCCTGGGTCGGCAGATCAACAAGCAATCGCAATCGAAAGTCTACAAGCACTCTGATATGGCCGGTCTGGAAGCGCTGCTGAAGGAGTTTGCGTCGGTTCGCAACAAGATCGTCGTGACCGACGGCGTCTTCAGCATGGAAGGGGATATCGCGCATCTGGATGTGATTCACCGCCTATGCCGGGAGCATGGCGCGATGCTCGTCGTTGACGATTCGCATGGCGTCGGCGTTTGCGGCCCGACCGGCAAGGGCGTGGCCGAACATTATGGCCTGTTCGGGCAGATTGATGTTATGACAGGGACGCTGGGCAAAGCGCTCGGCGGCGCGGCAGGGGGATACATCGGATCGCGCGCCAACCTGATCGACTTAATGGTTCAGAAGTCACGGCCGCAGCTCTTTTCAAATGCGCTGCCGCCGGGCACGGCCGGCGCTGCGGCAAAGGCGATCGATCTGCTTCTTCATGATGCGACGCGCGTGGAGAAACTTCGCGTGAACGTGCGCTATATGCGCGACGGTCTCAAGAAGCGCGGATTCGAGGCGATCGAAGCGCCCAGTGCCATAACGCCGATCATCCTCGGCGAAACGTCGAAGGCCATCGCCACCAGCAGGCGTTTGCTCGAACTGGGCGTCTTTGTCATCGGTTTCGGCTTTCCAGTGGTGCCGGAAGGCTCGGCGCGGCTGCGGGTGCAGGTCTCCGCGGCTCACGAGCAATCGCATCTGGATCGGGCGCTCGATGCCTTCTCCCGGCTGTGAGGTTCGATGACCCGCGGGCTGTTGGGCGGGCCGGTAAGTGCCTGAATTTCTGGAGTTTGGAGCTGCAAAAGTTCTGGATGGAAATCCTCGAAATGGGGTGTTGACAAGCGATTGCGAATTGCTAGGATTGCCGGTCTGCGAATTGCTGAAGCGGGCGTTTCCGCACGGCAAGTCGCGGCGTGTTATGGAGTTGAGGTAGCAACGTGGCTCTTGATCGTATCCGAATCCGAATGGAAGCGTACGACCACCGGTCGCTCGACACTTCCGCGCAGGAAATTGTCGAGCAGGCGAAGCGCACGAGCGCTCGCGTTCGGGGTCCGATTCCGCTTCCCACGCGGATTGAACGATACACGGTGCTCCGCAGCCCGCACGTGGACAAGAAATCGCGTGAGCAGTTTGAAATGCGCACGCATCGGCGGGTGATCGATATTTTCGATCCGACCGCGCGAACGGTGGAAGCCCTGCATCGGCTGGTTGTGCCGGCGGGCGTGTTCGTAAAGATCAAGGCATAGCGGAACGTGCCGCGCGGATGCGTCGCTCTTGAGCGTCGCTACGCAAGGCATCCATCCGCCAGGGCATGAACTGTTGCAGTCGTTTTGCTTCCGTTCCTCTGCTTGGTCTCTTTGAACCCTCCATTTGAAAGTTTGAGATAAAGCACGCGAGTGTCATCGCGTGCGAACAGCCGATGACGGCTGTTCCACATGCGGCATCGTGCCTGCGTGCGATCCGCAAAGGGATGAAGTGCCCCATGAAGGCGGCGATACTTGGAACGAAAGTCGGAATGACCCGCATCTTCGGCGAAGGCGGCGTGACCGTGCCTGTCACCGTCATTCAGGCCGGTCCCTGCAGAGTCCTTCAGGTGAAGACGGCGGAGTCGGATGGATACGAGGCCGTGCAGCTTGGCTACGCGGACAAGAAGCCCACGCGCTGTAAGCGGCCCGAGATCGGGCACGCCCGCAAGTCCGGCGGCAAGCCCTGCCGGTTTGTGCGCGAAGTTCGGTTGACGGATCCGGCCGAGATCAAAGTCGGCGACGAAGTGAAGGTCGATCTGTTCGAAGAACAGCAGATCAAGTTCGTCGATGTCGTCGGCACGACGATCGGTAAGGGCTATCAGGGCGTCATGAAGCGGCACAACTTCGCTGGTCAGGAAGCGTCGCACGGTACCGAGCGAAAGCACCGCGCCCCCGGCAGCATCGGCGGCGGCGGCTCGCGCGGCGGCGGCGCCGGCGTCAAGAAGGGCCGGCGCATGTCCGGCCACATGGGTCACGAGCGTTGCACCGTTCGAAATCTTGTGCTCGTTTCCGTAGATAAAGATCGAAACCTGTTGCTCGTCAAGGGTGCGATTCCGGGTCCGCAGGGCGGACTCGTCATCGTCTCGCGAGCGAAGACAAGAACATAGGAGTTTTTCAAGACCGGGGTCGCACGCCAAACGGCGCGGCGGCCCCAGTTGCTTAGGTCCAGACGGCCATGATTGAGATACCAGTACTGGATACGGACGGCAAGAGAATCGGCGGCGAGCAACTCGACCCCGAAATTCTCGGCGGTCGCGTCCGGCACGACCTGCTCAAGCAGGCTGTCGTCGCGCACCGAGCCAATCGTCGACAAGGCACGGTTCAAACCAAGAGCCGGGCCGATGTTCACGGTGCCTCGCGCAAGCTCTACAAGCAAAAGGGCACCGGCCGCGCTCGCGCCGGAAATCTTCGCACGCCGGTTCGCGTCGGCGGCGGACACGCCTTTGCCAAGAAGAACATCGACTTCAACCAGAAGCTCAACCGCAAGATGCGGCGTCTCGCCCGCAACTCGGCCATTCTCGCGAAGGCCGTGGCCGGTCACGCGATGATCGTCAAGGGGCTGAGCTTCATCGAGCCGTCGACAAAGCGAATGGCTCGGACGATGAAGGCCGTCGATGTCGCCCGCGGCGCGCTGCTGATGTATGCCGCGCCCGATGCGAATCTGATCAAGTCGTCGCGTAACATTCCGGTGCTGACGATCAAGTCCATCTACGACATCAACGCATACGACGTATTACGAAGGCCGCGGGTTATGTTCACCCCCGAGGCCTTCGCCGCTTTGGTGAGCGATCCGGTGAATCTCGGCCGCACGGTGGAGGCGTAACGATGGATATCTACCACGTCATCAAGCGGCCGCTCATCACCGAGAAGGGCACGCATCAGAGCAAAACATCGCATGAGCCGACTAAGACTCGACCCGGCCGCGGAGGCGCCTATTCGTTTGAGGTGCATCCCAAGGCGAGCAAGATCGAGATTCGTGACGCCATCGAGAAGATATACAGCGTTCGCGTCGAGACGGTCCGGACCTGCACGCGGCGCGGCAAGACGCGGCGATATCGCGGGCGACCAGGCGTCACACGGCAATGGAAGAAGGCGATTGTGGTATTGCAGC
>CAZRFP010000081.1:9032-19512 GCA_964599535.1 uncultured Planctomycetaceae bacterium | reverse complement strand
TCATTTCCGGCGCGCCGAGCTACGACTATCGGTTTCTCGCGCGGCTCCTGGAGCGCGACAAATCGGTACGGCTATCGACGTGGCTTCAATCGGCTGACACGGACTCGGTACGCGAGGGCGATGAAGTCATTACGTCACTGCCGACATCGCCGGAGGAAATCAACCCATACGACGCCGTTATTCTGATGGACTGCGATCCTTCGGAATTTGATCCGACGTGGGCCAGCATCGTCGCGACCTATGTTTCCGATCACGGCGGCGGGTTGCTTTACGCGGCGGGCAACAAGTTCACCGGCCGCTTTCTCAAGCACGCGAATCTCAAGTCGATCGTCGAGTTGCTGCCTGTCGTAACGGATCCTGAGGCCGAGCTGGTCATCAACGAATTGGGGCATTACCAGCTTCGACCGTGGCCGATCCTGATTCCCGAGGATGCCGCCGGCGACGCGATACTGCGGCAGTCAGACGACGCGACACAAACCCGGTCGATCTGGGGCGCACTGGGCAGTGTGTATTGGCATTATCCTGTGCGCCGCGGCAAGCCGATTGCACAGGTGCTCATGCGCCATTCGAATCCGCGGATGGTTAATGCTTATGGTCCGCACGTGCTCTTTGCGACACAGTTCGTCGGGACCGGGCGCACGGCGTGGCTGGGCATCAACAGCACATGGCGATGGCGTCGCTCGGATGAGAAGCACTTTAACCGCTTCTGGATTCAGACGCTTCGATATCTCGTAGAGGGCAAGCTTCTCGGCGGTCGAACGCGCGGGCAGGTTCTCACGGCGAAGGAGGAATACGAGATTGGCGAGACCGTCGTAGTGACGGTGCGGGCGCTGGATGAACGTTTTAATCCGCTGCTCGTTCCGGAATTGGACATGGAGATCATGCCGCTTCGCGCCGGCTCGGTTGAATGGTCGGCCGCACCCGGCGACCGCGATCCAACAGTAACCGCGCGGTCGATCGAACTGACGCCGATCGTCGGGCGCGAGGGGTATTACGAGGGTCGCTTTGTGGCGAATTCGCATGGAGCGCTGCGGCTTCTGGTTCGACTGCCCGGACAGGCCGGTCGCGAGGGTAGCGAAGACGATCGGTTGCTGGTCAAGGAGCTAGACGTTGGGCGGTCTGACATCGAGATGCGAAATACGGCGATGGATCGCGCGGCGATTCGCGAGTTTGTCAACGTGGCCGGCGGGCGTAGTGCGTACTTTGAAGTGAATGAGATTGATCGCATCGCGGAAAAGGTGCCGGACATGAGCCGCACCTTCACGGTTCGCGGTCGACCGCGACCGGTCTGGGACAATGCGATTGTGCTTTGTGTGCTGCTGGGCTTTCTTTCGCTGGAGTGGATCCTCCGCAAGAAAGCCAAGTTGTTGTGATGATGGCCTTACTTCGATTGAATGAGTAGTCAGGCATCAGCGTGAACATGCGGAATAGACGTGGATGAAAAGTCGCAACATCTGAAAGATTCGGTCAGGCGGCAGATCGTTCGGCCGTTGGAGCGCCTTGGATCATCGATTCGCCGCCAGGTGCTGCTGGAAGGCTTGGCGTGGTGCATCTGCGCGTTGATCGCATTGGGGACCGGGCAATATCTGCTCGATCGATTGCTGGTCCTCGGAATCGGTCCGCGCCTGGCGCTGGCTGCGATGGTCGTCGGGCTGACGGGCTATCAACTGTTTCGGCGCGTGCTGACGATGCTGGGTCTGCGTGCAGCGGCGGTTGATGTGGCATTGGTGCTCGAGTGGCGACACCCTGAGTTTGCCGACCGGCTGGTGACGGCTGTTTCCTTCGCCGACGGCGGCGCCTCGAATCCGCATCGCGATTCGCCTGCATTGGTCCGCGCGCTGATGGAGGACGCCCTGCGGCAGTTTGAAACGCTGCCGACGCGCGACGTGATCAAGCGCGATCGTTTTCGTCGCCGCATGGGTCTCTGCGTTGCCGCTTGCACCGTCGTTGCGGCTGCGTTCGCAACGATGCCTGAGGTCATGTCCGTCTATGTACAACGAAACTGGCTCATGCGCGATGCGCCGTGGCCTGTCTCCGTGCGAATCGAGGCTGAGGGCTTCACGGACGGTAAGCTGCGCTGGCCGATCGGCGACGAACTGATGCTAACGGCCCGGGCCGTGGAGGGCGAGGCGGCCGGTCTGCGCGCGGAGTTTGAGTATGCATCGGGCGATGTGTTTGAACGAACGATGGATCGCCTTGGCGAGAATCGTTTTATTCTTGAGTTTGGACCATTGGCGCAGGCGATGCGTCTGCGGTTTGTCATTGCTCGCTTTGGTGTGGATGACCGCACGCAGTGGTACACGATCGAGGCTGTCGAGCGTCCTTCCGTGCGAGCGGCGCGAATCGAAATTACGCCGCCGGACTATGCCCGACAGGATCCATACGCACTGGCGCAGGGCCAGGCGACGGCCGACATCATTCGAGGTTCGCGCGTTCGTATCGAAGCGGAGATGAACAAACCAGTCGGCACGGCCGTTCTCAAGACGCGCGCCGATGAGCGCTTCGCCACGGCGGCGGAGATTACGAACGGCGTTCGGGTCTCTGCGGAGTTCGAACCGCAGCGCCGCGGAACGTACTTTCTCGACGTGGTCGATCTGGACGGTCTGGATGATCGTTCACCGGTGACGTATACATTCAATCTCATGACCGATCCGCCGCCGAAGGTTCGCTTGACGATGCCGGGCGTGGGCGAGATGGTCGTGCCCGGCGCGCAACTGCGTCTCCATGTTGAGGGTGAAGACAATCTGGGCATGGCGACAATCGACCTGCGGCTGAAGGTGAATCGCGGCGAGGCGGACAGCGCCGCGAATGCAGAGATCGTGCCGCTGCCCGGCTTCGTGTCCGGCCAACAGAAATACGCCACGACGCACGCGCTGCCGCTCATGCCGATGACGATGAGCCCCGGCGATCGCCTGACGCTGCATGTCGAGGCAACCGATGAGCAACCCGTCGAACCGAATGAACCGATCGACGATCCGTCGACCCACGCCGCGACGGATCACGATGTCGCGGCCGGTTCGCCGCGGCTTCCGGCCAATCTCGGCCGGTCGATCGCGTATACGCTGCGAGTTGTGACGCCGGAAGAATTGCAGGCCGAACTGGGCCGTCGCGAGAACGAATGGCGGCGGGAGTTTGAGCAAATCATCAAATCGCAGGAACAACTCAATCTTCGGGTGCTTGATTTGCGCGGGGCGCCGGCGCTGGAGGCAATGTCGACGGATCGCGCGGTGCGCTATGCGCAAGAGGCTCGCACGCAACGGCAGCAGATCAACCGCGTCCGCACCGTCTTGCGGCAGTTTGAGCAGATCCTGGACGAGATGGAAGTCAACGTTCTCGCGACGCCGCAGGTCCGCCGGCGGTTGCAGAGCGGCGTGATTCTGCCGATGCGATCGCTGGTGGGGACCGAGATTGCGTCCGTGGCCGACGCCCTGGAGCGCCTGCGCGACCAGTTCAGCGAGTCCGCCGCCGATGAAGTGGAGGAGGCCCAGACACGACTGGTGCGAACCATGCAGGCGATTCTGGCCGACATGCTCAAGTGGGAAGGATACAATGAGGCAGTCGCACTGGTGCGGGAGATCGTGCGCCTACAGCAGGAAGTGACCGAGGACACGCAAGCCGCACTGGATCGCGAGATAGATCGGCTTTTTGGCGGCGATGAAAAGCCAGCGACACACCCGGCAAACGAGGATCAACCGTGATGAATGCCGTCGTACCATGCAGCATCAAGCCGCGCGATCCATTCATTCGCATTTTGCTCTTCCGCATGGGTTGGGCGGCGCTGGCAGGTACGGTTTTTGCGCTGGCCATTGGCACAGTGCGAGCGGATGAGGCCAAACCCGGCGACGGTTTGCCCCGTGCCGGCGCGGCCGCGACACTCTCCGAGCGACAGGAGTTGATCCGCGACCGCGTCAGCCGACTGGAAGATCGGATGTTTCAATTAGCACAGGCTCTGAGGAAGATGGAGCCTGACAAGGCCGAGCGGCTGCTGGAGGGGCTTGGCCATCTGCGCGATCAGCAGCTTCGTGAGAAAATCAGCGAGATCGTCGGGCGCTTGCGCGAGAATCGCCTATCCGACGCCGTTGGTGAACAGCGGGCCGTGATGGCCGAGCTTCAATCGTTGCTGAAGCAGTTGATGGAAGACCCCGAGCATCTTGTCGAGCGGAAGGACGAGATTGAGCGGTTGGAAGCCATCCGCAAAGCGCTCGATGATCTCGTTCGCGAGCAGGAGGCGGAACTCCGCGCCGCCGAAGAAGCGCGTGCCGCGCTGCGCCGTGCCGCCGCGCTGGAGGCGGCGGCTGAAAAAGTGCGCGGCTTGCTGGATCAGCAGCACGAGGCGACGGCGCGTGCCGAATCTTCGGGGGACTTGTCGGGTGAGGCGCGTACGCAGGCCGAGCTGCGCGGCGAGACGGAGTCTGTCGGCCGCGACGTGGAGAATGTCGCGAACGCAGCGCCGGATGAAACAGGCGCTCGCGACGCCGCCGAGGGTTTGAAGGCTGCCGCCGAAAAGATGGAATCGGCTGAGAAGGCGCTTCGAGCAGGCGAGCGCTCGGAGGCAGTAGATTCGCAGAAATCGGCCGAGAGTGATTTGCAGAAAGTGCTCGAAAACTTACAGGAACAGGCTCAGGACATCCGCAACAAGTTGAAGCTGGACAAGCAGGCGGAGGAGCAGCGCGAAACGGCGAAAAAGACGGCCAAGCTCAGCGATGAAATGAAGGGCAAGGAGGATGGGGCCGGCGAGAACGGCGAAGGGGCGTCCGGCGAGAGTCAAGAGGGCGCATCGGATGGCCAAAATGAGTCTGGCGAGCAGACACCCGGATCACAGGGCGTCGAACAGGCCGTTCCGCATCAGCGCGGCGCTGCTGAATCTCTCGAGAAAAACGACACCGACAAGGCGATCGAAAAACAGGAGAAAGCGCTGGAGAATCTGAAGAAGGCGCAGGAGGAACTTGAAGATCGCCTTGAACAGCTTCGCAAGGAACAGCAGGAAGAAATGCTGGCCGCGCTCGAGTCGCGATTTCGCGCCATGCTCAGCCGTCAGCTTGAATGCAACAAGGCAACCACGCGCCTCGCCGAACTCGGCCGTGCCAACTGGAAGCGCTCGGATGAACTGGAGTTTCCTGAACTCTCACAAAAACAGCGCTGGGTCGGCGAACAGGCCGACGAGGCGCTGTTCCTGCTGACGGAAGAAGGAACGACGATCATCCTGCCGCAGTTGATTCGGCAGGTGCGCGACGATGCCCGTGAAGTGTCCGATCGGCTCGCGCTCAGCGACGTGGGCGATGCCGCATTGGCGATGCAGGCCGATTTGGAGGCCGTGCTTCGCGACATTATCGAGGCGATTGAGCGCAAACAGGAAGAAATGCAGAACGAGGGCGAAGGCGGAGAGGGCAATCAGGGAAATTCTCCGCTGTTGCCGGGTTCCGCCGAGTTGAAGCTGCTGCGGTCGTGTCAGATTCGTGTCAACAAGATGACAGAACGCTTGCAGGCCGATCGAGCCAAGCCCGATGCGCCGGCCGATGAAATCCGCGATCGGCTCACTCGCCTCGCGGAACGTCAGGCCGAAGTGGCGGAGATGGCCAAGCAAATGCATGAGTCACTCAGGCAGGCCCAATAGTGCCGCAAAAGGAAGGGCGTATAGATGACACTCATCGCCTCATTGTGCTTCGCGCTGATCATGCCGGCGCTTCCGCCGAAAAAGCCGATTCCGCCGGTCCCAGGCTATGACTGGATGGCGCCGCCGAAGCGCAAGGGCGAACCGGCGCCGCCGCCCGTGCCCACCGTGGATGTCGTGCAGGCCTTCTCACAGTTCGTCGCCGACAACAATGCATACGATGCGAAGGCCCGCTCGTTTGTCGTGGAGCAGCACGGAAAGACGTCCGCGGACGAACTCGACGAGTTTATTCCCATGGCTTATTCCGTGCTGTCGCCGGAGTTTAAGCAGGCGCTGGAGCGGATGGACTCGGACGATACGATCGGCGCGTCCGATGCGTTTGAGGCGCTGTCGAAATCGGATGATCCTTATCTTTCTGTGGCGGCGGCGAATCTCGCGGCGGCGGCGCTGATTGATCTCGAATTGATCGACCGCTGTGAGGCGATTTTGAATGATGTCGCCGCACGTCATAAGCCGATCGAGCAGTACACGACCGCATCAGGCCACTTCCGCTTTATGTTGGGTTACTGCCAGGTTCACAATCTTGAGTATGAATTTGCCTATGGTACGTTCGAAGACTTTCTGAAGAATCACCCCAGCGCCCCCGAGCGACTTCGTATGACTGCGGCGCAGATTTTAACCGAGTTGTCGCGCCGTGCGCCCGGCCGCATCGGTGACGTGCGCGATCTGCTGACATATGCACGCCGTAAAATCAGAACGGGCTATACCGACGACAACGTTTTGAACCGGCAGGAAGAGGCCGTTGCGCTGCTGGAATCGCTGATTGAAGAAGCCGAGCAGCAAGAGCAGAATAAGGGCGACGGCGAAGGCGAAGGCCGCAGTGGTCGGCGCGGTCGTGCGAGCGGCAGCAATCCCGGCGGCGGTGCGTCTGAGTCGACACTCCCGACGGGCGGCGGCAAGGAGGGCCAATTGCGCAAATCCGTGGCCAAGCCGGGAGAGATGTGGGGCAAGATGCCGCCGCGTGAGCGCGAGCAGGTCTTGCAGACATTACAAAAGCAGTTTCCCAGCCAATATCGGGAACTGCTGGAACAGTATTACAAACAGCTATCCAAGGATGCGCCCGCGCCGTGATGCGAAGTGCCCAGTTCATTCTGTTGCAAACAGTGCTGGTCGGCGCGTTCGGGAGCGCCGCGATCGCCGATACTTCGGTCGAGCGCGGCGACGAGGATGTGACGATCCAGAAGACGGCGGCGCAACAGAATGCAGTGCCGCGCGTGCGAGTCCTCCATCTTGACGGCCGGGAGATCGAACTGGAACAAGTCGAGCTGACGCGCGACGGCTTCGTGCGAGGTCGAACGGATGGCGGCGACGAATCGTGGCCGCAGAGCGATGTGCTGCGCATCACGCCACTCGCGCGTCATCAGAGTGCTGAACGCCTGGGGGATTCACTGGGGCGACCGATATGGGAAATTCGCCTGAACGATGGCGGGATGTGTCGCGGCGTTTTGTTGCCGCGCGCATCCGGTACGGCGGAGCGGAGCGTGCGTGTCGACATCGGACTGCCGGAGCCTGTTGATCTTTCCATCTCGGCACTGGCTGGAATGCACTGCATCAGTGACTCGAGTGAAGAAGCCCGGCGTGAGTTTGAGGCCCGCTTGGCTGCGCGCGAGGCCGGCGTTGATTTGCTCTTGATCGCCAGCGATGGGAAAGTGGTCACGCTCCAAGGTTCTCTGGAGAGGCTCAGCGACGATGGCTGGGAGTTCAACGCCGCCGGCAAGCCGCGGCGCGGTGATTTCAGGCAGGTGCGAAGCTTCGTGCTGGGCGCACCCGCCGCGCGAATCGGCTCTTCCACGGCTTGGCTTGATCTGGCGACCGGAAGTCGCATCGCTTGTCAGATCACTGCCGTCGATGAGACGGGCGTTACACTTTCGTCCGAAGTATTAGGATCATTGGTCGTGTCGTGGGGGCTTGTGAGGCAGATCGATCTTCAAAGCGATCGGATCGTTCCGCTCGGCCACCTCGCGCCTACGGAAGACGTTCAGCGTTCGATGCCCGGCGCTGCGTGGCCGTTTCGGATCGATGCGAACGTGACCGGCGGCGCGATACGAATGAGCGGTATGACGTATGCACGCGGAATCGGCGTTCATGCCTATCAGCTCTTGCGCTACGATCTTGGGGGGCGATATGAGCGCTTTTCGGTGGTCGTAGGCGTCGATGACTCCGTCGGCGGATATGGCAGCGTCGTCTTTCGCGTTCGCGCCGATGACCGGATTCTGTTTGAATCGCGCACGCTGCGCGGCGGTGACGCGCCGCAGGCCGTTGCAGTTGATATCAGCGGGGCTTCTGTTCTTACGCTGGAATGCGACATGGCGGATGAACTTGACCTGTCAGATCATGCCAACTGGGCGAATGCGGTGCTCATCCGGTCCGCAGAGAGAGCGAAGTCAACAGCCGGAGGCGCGTCACCGTAATGCTCGCCGATCGCTCGCCAATACGATTCGGTCGACGCCTCGACGGTTCCGCCTTGTTCGCCGGATGTGGCGTGTCATGCACGGCGGTCGTGGGCGTGGCGATTGCCGTCTTCCTGACTCAAAGCGCGTTTGCCGACATTGATGCAGATGCCGATGCGCTGGCACTTGTGCGTGCTGCGGAGAAGGCGCACATGGAGATCATCGATCGCGTGCGGCCGGCCGTCGCATGCGTTTTTAATCGCGGCAATCGCGCCGGCGGCGGTTCCGGCGTCATCATCGACGCCGAGGGCTACGGCCTGACGAACTTCCATGTCATCGCGGGCATGCTGGAAGAGCGCGTTGGTGACATCGGTTTGCCAGACGGCCGCATCTACGAGATGGAAGTTCTGGGCATCGATCCGACCGGCGACATGGCAATGTTTCGCGCGATTCATCGAGAGCCGTTTCCCACGGTTGAGCTTGGCGATTCCGACGCCCTGCGCGTGGGCGACTTCACATTGGCGATGGGTAATCCCTTTCTCCTGGCTGAAGACTACACGCCCACGGTGACATTTGGAATCATCTCCGGCGTTCGCCGCTATCAGGCCGGAGCGGGCGACAAAGGTCGCGCCTTGCGCTACACCGACTGTATTCAGGTTGATACTTCGATCAATCCCGGGAATTCTGGCGGCCCTTTGTTTGATTTGGCGGGCCGGCTCATCGGCATCAACGGTCGCGTGTCGATCGAAGAGCGCGGGCGCGTCAACGTCGGCGTGGGTTATGCTATTTCGATCAACCAGATCAAGCGGTTTATTCCGATGTGGCGCGCGGGCATCACGACAAAACACGCGACTGCGGGCTTCACAACCTTTGATCGCGGGCGAAGCGTCATTGTCGACCAGATTCTTGAGAACGGCCCGGCGTATGCGGCCGGCGTGCAGTTAGGTGACGAGATTGTTGAATTCGCCGGACGCCGGATCGAAAGCGCGAATCAGTTCGCGTCATATCTCGGAGTCTTTCCGGCGAGATGGTCCGTTGAGATGACCTGCCTGCGCGAGGGTCGGACGATGCGTTTTCGATTTCGCCTGGAGGACTTGCCGCTGCCGAAGGCGCCGAAGGAACCGTCAGGCCCGTTCGGCGCAAAGGACCCTCTGGGGCCGAGTGCCGTGACGGAGGCGGCCAATCGCCGGGCGGTGAAGCGTGCGTTTCGGCTTTATGTCGAGTCGCTCGGCGGTGCCGATGCCGTCAAGCAGCTTCGCGAGCTTCGCTGGTCGGGAAGGCGCGTGATGGTTGCACCGCGGGCCGATGCCGACGAGCCGATCGAGAGAATCGAAAGCCGCGAGGACATCGCGCGGCCGTCGGGAAAATTGACCCCGATCGACATGGAGCGAGCGATTCGCTGGTCGTTGATGGACACGGGCGATGACGCACTTCGCAGCCGCTGCCGAGTGGAAGAGGCGGATGAGATCGGAGAGCGCATCGCGGTTGTTCTGAGTTGCAAGCTGGAGGACGGCGGAACCTATCGCGCGGCATTTGACGATGCGTCGGGTGAGTTGTTGCGCGTTGAGTTCAAGGACGCCTTCAGCGGGAAAAGCGTTCGATATGAATATGGCGGGTTTGAGAGCGCGAACGTCGTACGCATGCCGCGCGAGCGCGTGCTTTATCTAGACGACGCGCTTCATTCACGCGAGGTATTTGACGGCGTCACAAGCGAATAGCGCACAACAAGAACCGCGCGATGACTGGGGCGCATCGGGGCCGCGACCGTAAGGAATCCGTGGCGTTCGCCCAGTTTGGCGATTGACGTCGCAATCAAGGTGAGAACGAAAAGGTCCATCTGTTCGCGCCGGCCAGACGCCGGCGCCACAATCCGTTTGCTCTGGGGAATCGGAGCAACAATACGCCCAATGAGTCACGACTTATCAATTCGGAACATCTTCCCGGCCGTCGCCGTCTGCCTGCTGGCGTCGGTCGACGTTTTCGGGACGCCGGGCGGCGCTACGGCCGGTGACGCATCCGCTTCGAGCGCCACCACCGCGCCCGCCACCGTGAACACGATCGCTCCGGCATGCGATGCCGCCCTCGGCGCGGTTGTCAAGCTCTACGGCCGCGGCATTGGGCGCGAACACGGCTACGGCACGGGCTTTCTCATTTCGTCTGACGGGCAGATTGTCACGACGCAGTCGCTGCTTGTGGCGAGTCGATCAATCCGCGCAGTTACCGCCGACGGACGGACTTATGACGCCGCGCTCATCCGCTCCGACGAAACGCGTAAGCTGGCGCTGCTGAAGATCGACGCGAAGGATATGCCCCATCTGACGCTTCATTCGAGCAAAGAACTGCTTCCCGGCGACAGCGTCATCGCCTTCGGGAACTGGTTCAAGGTGGCCGAAGGCGAAGAGCACGTGTCCGTCAGCCG
>CAZRFP010000081.1:0-9022 GCA_964599535.1 uncultured Planctomycetaceae bacterium | reverse complement strand
CAGGAGATTGACACAAGATTTCGAGTATCGCGGTCCGGTGCTGGTGATCGACGCCGTCACGGCCAATCCCGGCGCTCCGGGCGGCCCGCTTGTGGACATCGAAGGCCGCTGCATCGGCATGATCGGCATCATCGTCGAAGCCGCTGCGACGAACACGCGGCTGAATTATGCGCTGCCGTCCGAGGAGATCATTGCATTTCTTGAAAACGAACCCTCAAGAGCCGCCTCACAGCCGGATGTTGAAGAACCGGCCAGAGCGGAGCCATATCTCGGCATCCGCATTTCAAAGCTCGGCTTTCGGCATGTCTCGGCGTATATCGAGCGCGTTGTTCCGGGTTCGCCGGCGGCCGCGGCGGGCCTGAGGAAAGACGACTTGATCGTCGCGCTGGACGGCAAACGAATCGCCGATGTGGACGCCTATGACGCCGCGCTGGCGGAGCTTCACGTTGGCCAGCGCGTCTCGATCCTCGTCAAGCGCGGCGCGGATCTCGTGGGGTTTGATCTGATCGTGGGGGAAAAGCCATGACACTGGCGCATACGATTGCAGGCTTGCTGTTGCTTGCGACGACACTCGGCGAATCCGCCGCCGACGATCCGCTTGCCATCGAGCGCGCCAAATCGGCCGTCATTCGCGCGGCCGTCGAACGCGCCGCGCCGGCGATCGTCACGATCGAAACGATCGGCGGCGCGCAGCCGATCATGCAGAGCGGCCAGCGCGGCACCGCGGAGGCTTCTTTCCGTCTGGCCGATGGCCCGACAACCGGTCTGGTGCTTTCGTCGGATGGCTACATCATCACCAGCAGCTTCAATTTTGCCCGTGAGCCGTCGATCATCACCGTGACGCTTCACGACGGCCGCCGCCTTGTTGCCAAGCTGCTCGGCCGCGATCACATCCGTCGCCTCGCGCTGATCAAGGTCGATGCACAGGACTTGCCTGTTCCGCGATGGCTCAGCACGAGCGAACTGCGCATCGGACAATATGCCGTCGCCTGCGGACGCGCGCTGGGGGGCACGCATCCGTCGATCTCACTCGGCATCGTCAGCGCGCTGGGACGGCGCAATGGCAACGCCGTTCAGACCGATGCCAAGGTCTCTCCGATCAATTACGGCGGTCCGCTGTTGGACATCGAAGGCCGCGTCATGGGTGTTCTTGTGCCGATGGCCGGTTCGGGCGGGGCGCTGGCCGGTGCGGAGTGGTATGACAGCGGCATCGGCTTTGCGATTTATCGCGAGAAGATCGACCATGTGCTCGTTCGCCTCGCCGCCGGAGAATCGATCGAGCAGGGCAAGATCGGCGTTGTCTTGGGAGAGGACGAGCCGAGCCTGCTGCCGCTGCTGGACAAGCTGATCCCTCCGGCCAAGGGCGTGAAGATCAAGGAGGTCGCTAAGCACTCGCCGGCATCGCGCGCCAAGCTGCGGGAAGGGGACAAAATCCTTGCGATCGACGGCGCGCCGACAGGCGATCTGCCGGAGCTACAACGTCGCTTGAGCGATCGCGCGGCCGGCGAGGAGATCACGATCACCATCAAACGCCGCTGGCGGACATTTGATGTGACGGTGCGGCTCGTTCGTGGTGAAGAGATCGGCCGAAAGCTTGAAACCGATGACGACGAGGGTGAATCTGACGCTGCGGATGGGAACGAAAAAGACAAGCCCGACGCCGTGCCCGATAGCCAGCCCGAAGGGAACTGATCGCACCGTCGTCGATGTTCATGTCTCGCTTAGCTTCTGAACGGTAAAAGTGAAGACCTCCGTTGCCGCGTCGCGCCAGGCGTTTGGCGAGAGGCCGGCCTTCTGGCGGCATAGCTCAGTAAGGAATCGCTCCTTGTCCCAGCCGAGTTCCTCGCCGACATCCGGCAGAAAGCAGCCTGAGCGGCCGCCGTTTTTCAAATAAATTCCGTGGACGCCGGATTCGAAAGCGAGCGGATCGTGGATTCTCACGCGCGGCGAGAGAATGGAAAGTTCGATATGGATATCGGGAAGCTCCGCCAGCGAAATGGGATTCTCGACGAAACGCGGATCGTGCGTCGCGGCAACGGCCATCTCGGCGACGACATCCTGAAGCGCGCATTCGGGGGAAAATGTGCCAATGCATCCGCGCAGCGCGTGGTGCTTTCGCAGCGTCACGAATACGCCCGCGTGCGGAAGATCAGGCCACGGTTTGGCATCGCCCCACGCGCTATCGCCCGTAAGCGATGCGCGGATGGCGTCGCGGGCGTGTTGCAGCAGACGTTGGGAAGTTCTGTCGTCGAGTGTGTGCATGGACGTCACTCGCCGCTTAGGGCCGTTGCGAACCAGCGAAGCGCCGGCCAGGTTGAAAGCTATTGCATGCACAGGCGAGACGCCTGTACTACAGTGAAGGGCGACAGGACGCCGATCAGCGGCGCATGTCCGGCGTGACCGCGCCCAGATCGAGAAGCGCCTCGAAAACGCCGGGGACGCCGGGGTTCAACTCGTACGCTCGGCGGAGATGTTCGATCGCCTTGTCGCGATTGTTCGTTCGCATGTAGAAGCGGCCGAACTCCGCGTGTGGCACCGCGTTGCTTTCATCGACCGAAACTGCCTTTTGTAGCGAAAGCTGGGCGTTGTCCAGATCGCCTGTCGCCGCGAATTGCTGTGCTTCGATGATGAGCTTTTTCGACGCATAACCGGATTGAGCCGCGGCCCAGCGGGCGATTTCGTATGCGGCCTGATGCTTGCCGCGCAGCTTTAGTGCGTCGGCCTTGCCCTGGACGGCCTTGCTGTAGCCGGGAAACGCTGCAATGGCGGCATCGAACGAGGCGATCGCGCGATCACAGTAGCGCAGCGCACCGAGCAGATCATCTTCGCGGAATTGATGATCGGCCATGGCCATGTAGCAGCGGCCGGTTAGAAACGACGGTTCCGGCCGTTCGGGGTCGCGCTCGGCTGCGGCGCGGTACATTCCGAGGGCATCAGCGTAGTTGCCGGCGATGCGTTCTCGCTCGCCTTCTCGGATCATCTCGTCATATGAGGCGGACGTGCATGCGCCAGCCAGAATCGCGAGCAGAAATACGCTGCTGAGGACCATTGATCGATGCAGATTTGCGTTCATGCCGTTGCCGCTCTTTGTCGCGAGTGATACATCATGCTTGCCTCGCTGTTCGTGGAATGCTACTGTTGAAAGGGCGTGTTCACAAGTCGAAACGGCGACAGGGCGCGGCGGAATCGTGTTCATGCGCTCCTCCGTCAACGAGTCCGCCGACGTGCCGGTTTCGACAATTCACATCCCGAGTGTCGTGGCTTATGCCGACTTCCGATGATCGACAACGCCGCTTTGTCGTTCTGCTTCACACCGAGAAGCAGGGTGATCATTACGATCTGATGATCGAAGACGACGACGCATTGGAGACATGGAAGATGGCTGACCCGCCGGAAGCGGCGGACACGGCTCCGTTAGGCTGCCGTCGCATCGCACGACATCGCACCGTTTATCTTGAATACGAGGGCTTGATTTCAGGGGATCGCGGATCGGTCAGGCGACATGATGCGGGTCTATGCAGAGTCAATTTCAAGAGCGATGCTTCCTGGCGTGTTGAATTCGACGGTGGTCAATTGAAGGGTCCATACGATCTGATTCAATCGGCTCCATCTTCCGACCAGTGGGAATTGCGTTGCTTTCGCGCATGACGCCCGAGCGGCTCGATGGTGAGGTCCAGGCGGCCATCATGCACCGCCAGATCTGTCACGCGATAATCGATGCCGCCGTTTCGCCACCAGGCGTTCGGTTCGATTTCAAAGCCTGTCAGGAAGCTGCCTTGCATTCGCGGGCTGCCGGGCCATGCGCGGTTCTCATTGAGATCGACGTGCCGGTGCAGGCCAAGTTCGTCCAGCGAAAGGGGAAGCCGCAAGCTGCCGTGGCGAATCGCCCTTGCCGTGAGGACAATCTTCTGTTCGCGGAATGCCGGCTCGATATCGATCGATACGATTCCTCCGAGCCGTCCGACGGCGAGGCGGCCGGCAAGCGTGATATTCCCCGGCTCGATGATCGCGAAGGGATCGGTCAGCACGGAGGCGATGAGTTCATCCACGCGGGGGTATATCTCCTTGCGCATCGCCAGCCATCGATTCAGATCGTCCTGATAGATGTGATAGATGAACGGCTCGCCCGCGAGGAGGCTCCTGGTAAATGCCTGCTCGGCTTGAATTAGGTGGTTGCGAACGCGCTGCTGCTCTTCCACAGGAACGATCGGCGGTTGATACCAGGCAGGCGTTCGCAGTGCGACAAAAGCGACGATCACCAGCAACAAAACGAGAATACCCAGCGCCGCGAGGATCACTCGCTTGATTCGCATTCGCTGACTGGCGCCGGCTTGATTCATGGTTGCAGGCTTCCGGGCTGGATGGCTTGATAGCTGCGGATCATGCGTTGAACTCTGAGAAGTTTCAAGCGCCGAGAAAATGCAATAACGAGATGTTCCGCGAGTTGTCACGCGGATGCCGTTCTGGGGATTCGAAGGGAATGTGCGCCTTGCATGATGGAGTCAATCGTGATTTGACCGTTATCGATGCGCGCTCATAGAATCGATTACCGCAGCATGCGGGGATTGCACGAGGCCGGAGGGACAGGCCAGACGCCATGAGCCGAACAATCGGAATCATCATCACCACGATTTGGCTGGCCTGCATGGGGGCCTTGATCCAGCGCGATATCTGGCCATATTGGCAGGCACAGGATCCGCCGGAGCGGCAGATTCCCGATGGCGCGCATCAAGTCGGCATTTTCAACGGCGATGGCCGCCGCGTCGGCACAACGTGGGTCCGGACGATCCGCATGTCGGGCAATGTAACGGTTCAGAGCCTAACGCAGCTTGAAATCGGCGAGCTTTCAAACCTGCTGCCGATGGCCGGCTCGCTGTTTCTCGATTCGGAGTTGTCGTACACAGACGGAAGCGTACTGGATGGATTCGAATTTCGGATGGAGTCGGCGGTGCTTTCGGCGCGCGTAAAGGGCACGCGCTTTGACCGCGAGTTTGCCTGCATCGCCGAGATCGGCGGCGTGAAGCAATCCATGCCGCTCGATACGGCACAATCGCGATTTCTCGGCGATTCGCTTCGACCCTTTACGCATATCGAGGGGATTGAAGTCGGGCAGTCGTGGCGGTTGCGCCTGCTCGATCCGCTCTCGATGCTTCGCGGGTCGGGCATGGATTTTCGCACACAGCTTGTTCGCGTGACGGCGCGGGAGACCATCGCGCATCGCGGCGCGGAAGTGTCGTGCTATCGCATTGAGACCGAAGGCGCGATCGCCTGGGCCGACGAGCGTGGGCGCGTGCTGCGGCAAGAGGTGCAGGTGCCGTTGCTTGGAAAATGGGTGATCGAAGACGAGCCATACAGCGATCGGTCGCGGCTGGACGCGAGGAAGGCGATGATGGCACTGCGCGAGCAGCGCGTTTCGACTCGATCAGGCCGGACGGAGGATCGTGATATGGCATCCGGACCATCGGCGGATTGAAGCCGGCAACCGACTTGGAAGGAGCCTGCGTGGCCATTCGGATCGACAACGTAACCAAATGCTACGGACGGCTGAGAGCTGTCGACGGCGTTTCTTTGACGGTTCATCCCGGCGAGGTCTTTGCATTTCTTGGTCCCAATGGCGCGGGAAAGACGACGACGATCAAGATGATGACCGGCCTGCTGCGGCCTGATTCCGGTACGATTTCGATTTGCGGCATTTCAATGGACACTGACCCGCAGCAGGCGAAGGGCCATCTGGCCTATGTGCCTGACCAGCCCTTTCTATACGGCAAGCTGACAGCGCGGGAATTCATGTCGTTCGTCGGGCAGATGTACTCTCTTGAAGCGCGGCAGCTTGAAGCGCGCGTGGCGGAATACATGGAGCGCCTGGCGATTACGTCATTCGCGGATCAATTGACGGAAGGCTATTCGCACGGCATGAAACAGCGCGTGGTATTGGCCGCGGCGCTGCTGCATCATCCCGAAGTGCTTGTGGTCGACGAACCGATGGTCGGACTCGACCCGCGAACGGCGCGATCCGTCAAAGACCTGTTCCGAATGTGGGCCGATGAAGGGCGCACGGTCTTTATGTCGACGCATACGCTCGACGTGGCCGAGGCGATCGCTGATCGGATCGGCATTATTCACCACGGGCGGATCGTAGCGTGCGGCACGCTCGGCGAACTCAAGGCCAAGGCCGAGCGCGAGCACCGGCTCGAAGACATCTTCCTCGATCTGACCAACCCGCAGGAACCGCCTGAACGGCAGGAGGCGGCGGTCGCTTGACCACGATAGAAGCAACGATCAGCAGCCATGGAGGTTCGGCTCCGGCGCCGACGATGGGTCTGCTCGTACGCTTGAAGCTCGCGCTTCTGCGCAATCGCATCCGGCAGCTTGTCGATCAAAGTCCGTTGCAACTGCTGCTTATCATTGTCTTTGTCGCAACGATCTGGGCCGGGCTTTATTTCATCTTTGACCACGTTCTGCTCTATATTCGCAAGTTCGAAAAAGAGGCGATCATCGCACTGCCGATCGTGTTCCGCCTTTTCTTTTTTTCAATGACGATACTGCTGGCGTTTTCAACGGCCATTCTGATGTATGGCGCGCTGTTCAACCGCGAAGAGCCGACGTTTCTCCTCACCGCGCCGAACCAGCCGCGCAATGTCGTGGCGATTCTCTATCTCGAATCGCTCTTCTTCTCGAGTTGGTCGCTCGTCTTGCTCGGGTTGCCTTTAATGGTGGCGATCGGTCACGTGCAAGGGCTGCCCTGGCATTTCTATCTTGTCTTTTTGATCGCCTTCCTGGCGTTTGTACCGATCCCCGGTGCGATCGGACTCATGGCGGCGCTGGCCGTGGCGTTGTTTATCCCGCGCGTGGCGAAGCGTGCCGCCATGTATGCGACCGCGCTGGCGATTGCCGTCGTCGTCGTCTGGTGGGGGCGGCTTTGGACCCTTTCCTCCGAAAGTGTCTCAAGTGAATTCATCGACAACATCCTCGGAGAGCTGGGCTATCTCAAGGCCGCGCTTCTGCCCTCAAGTTGGGTCGCGCAGGCCATCGAACTGTCGATCGCCGATCGGCCGTGGGATGCGGCCTTTTATCTGCTCGTTACCGCGTCGACCGCTGCGTTTCTCAGTTGGTGGGGGCATTTGATCGTCGCGTCGCGGCTTATTCCGGCATTCGGACGCGCGAGCGCGACAACCCATCGGCCGAAGCGACACGCCGCGCTCTTGACCGTGCTCGTGACGCATCTGGCGTTTTTCTATCTGCCGGCGCGAATGAGAGCAATGATTCTCAAGGACATGCGAAACTTCGTACGCGATCCGCTGCAATGGTCGCAGTTGCTCATCCTGTTCGGGCTGCTTGCGATGTATCTGATCTATCTGCCGCGCAGCCGGCCGGAGGGCTTCGGCGTGCAGTGGCAGGCGCTCATCTGCTTCTTAAACTACGGTGCGATCGCCCTGATACTCTCGACATTCACGAGCCGATTTGTCTTTCCGATGATTTCGCTGGAAGGGCAGCAGATATGGCTCGTGGCGCTCTGGCCGCTCAAACGCAGCAGCGTCGTCTGGGCGAAGTTTTGCTTTGCGATAACGGTCACATCCGTCGCCGCATTGCCCGTGACATGGCTTGCCGTTCGCGCCATCGATCTGCCGCCAGGGTTGGGCCTGGTACAGGCGATTTGTACTATCGCCTCTTGTGCCGGACTGTGCGGACTGGCCATCGGCCTTGGCGCAGTGATGCCGAACTATCGCGAGCAGAGCGCGGGGCGCATCTCATCGGGCATCGGGGGCACGGTCAATCTGATAGCATCGGTCGGTCTTGTGGCCGTGAGCGTCGCGCTTTATGGCTGGATGTGCCTTGAAATGGCCCGTTTCGATCGGCTGACACCGCTGGTGTCGATTTCGGCCTGGGTCGTGTTACTTGTGCTGCTGGTGTTGAATCTGGGGGCGTTCGGTTTTTCGATGGTTCTGGGCGCACGGCGATTTGAGCGGCAGGAGTTTTAGCGAGCTTGCGCGCGATGATGCCGCTTCGGCGCGCAGTCTCCCATCCCATCTGACCGATATGATGGGGCAGTGAAACACGCCGATGTCATGACCGCTCGCCGACGGGCAAACAGCGCGTCTTACAGACCCAACTCGCGCTTCTTGTTCATCATGCGCTGGATCTGTTCGAGGCCGGTGTATTCGGAGTTCGGCCCCCAGGTCTGCTCCATACACCACTGATAAAACGCGGCACACGCCTCGGCATCGGACTCCGATGACTCTGACTCCGATGACTCCGATTCACTTTCGGAAGACTCGGACGTGCCGCCTTGCTCGCCGCTGCCGCTTTCACTGCTACTACTACTGCTCCCACCGCCGCCACCTCATCCCCGAACCGGCCACAGTGTCGCTCCTCCTGCTCACGCTTCCCATTGTCGTCCGCCGCCGCCATGCGCCGCCGCCTCGTTGTCGATGAACCGGCAGCGCGTGAAGAACGCGTCGCTGGATATCCAGGCGCCGCCGCCGCCGAGGCCGAGCAAATCGTCATGCGCGATATTCTCGCGGAATTCGCAGTCGATGATTTGCGAGTTGGCGCTGACGTCAATCGACAGGCCGCCGCCAAAGCCGGCTTCATTGCCCTCAAACACACAGTTGGTGATGCGGGCGTCGGCGAAATAGATGGCCAGTCCGCCGCCCGTACCGAGGTCGGGCTGAGTGTTGCCGATGAACTTGCAGCGGTCGATGATCGGGCGGATGTTTGGGGCAGAACTATAGGCCACCAACATGCCCGCGCCCTTCGATTGAAATGCGTTGACTTCGTGATTGTCGGTGATGATGAGATTCGCGTAATTGACGCGGCTGTTCTCATTGTAAATGCCGACGGAACTGGCGCGGGTGATCGTGAAGCCGTCGAGTACCGTGCTCAAAGATTGCAGCCCGATCGCAGTCACGACGAGGTAGGAATTGTCGTCGATCTCCTGCGCATCGCCGATCTCACCGCTGAGCACGGTGTCGTTCGTGGCCGGGTCCGGATTGCGGGCGGACGGGTCGAGGTCGCTTCCGAG
>CAZRFP010000080.1:0-19884 GCA_964599535.1 uncultured Planctomycetaceae bacterium | reverse complement strand
AGTCTCTCACAAAAAACCGTCCGTAGATTCCAGTTGAACTGTGAGCCAAGACAGATGAATGTGCCGAAGAGGTAGTAAGGGCCGAAAAGGAACCGGAAATGGCCGTGAAAAAAAAGGTGCTAGATGGCCTAAGAGCACAAAAACCTGTTCGCTGTGAGTTCCGAGTTCGGAGCCGCCGAGGAGACTGTTTGGTGACTGCCGCCGCTAGAGCCAAACGAGCAAAGCAGTCGGCAAAGAATGAGCGCAATAGTTGCTTGACAGGTACGCAAATCAACCAAGTGCATGAAGCATTTCAACTATGGACGGAGCATCATGCTCATAGCCCTCTTGCTCTCGCTGCTTACGGGATAAAAATTGCAAAGTGTATATCGGATTACGAGAATGAGCTGCGCGAAATCGAGCAAAGACGAGCGACTGACGTCGCCGGCTGCAAGCAAATCAATGATTGATGGAAACTCGGCCTGCCCGGCGAGTAGTTATTTCTAGGGATAGCTTCTGTTGATACTATGACTAAGAGACCACAATACATAATCCGTATCGTGTTAGTATTAGCTTTCGTCGCTATTGTTGGGTTGTTAGTCTTTCTTCCAAGGCGGTCGCATCAGGTGACCCCCGATGATTTAGAGGTTTCCCAAGCTCTTGCAGTGATGCAAACCGCGCTTACGCAAGGGCAATACCACACAAATGTGTCTATTCATTTTGAGAGTGCGAGTATGATTAGTGTTAATCGATCCGGACGAGAAATCAATATTCACGGATTCCTGAAAGATAGAACAACTGGAGAGCTCGTGAACCGTTGGACGGTTACAATGAATACGAGTGATGATGGCACGACTCCCTCAGAGGTGAGATTAGGAGATTCCACTATCTTCAGAGTCGATACCGACTATTCTGAGTAATCAAACAGCCTGTCGCACAAGTCGTCTTTGTCCCTCTGATGGGGTCAAAACGCGGTTTTTTGGACTTTCACGACGTGCCGCTATCAGCCTGTGGTGGAACTCCGGTTCCTATACGGGGCCGGCGGGCCACTTCGCATACGACGCCTTGGGCCGGCGGATCAAGTGGGTCGATGGTTCGGATTTTGAGGGCAGCCCGCAGGTGTGGTATTATTATGATGGCGTGAACGAAATCGAAGAGGTCGCGCCGGGCGGCGAGAATGTGCTGCGCTGGTATTGTCTTGGCTCACAGTTCAACTGGAATCGACGAGCGGTTAATGATGTACGCGGAGTACGACATCACGGGCGAAATGGCCGTCGAGGCGTCGTATTACTACGCGGTCGACCGCATGTACGACGTGCGCTACCTGCTCGATGCGACCGGCGCGATCGTCGAGAGTTATTCGTACGATCCGTATGGCCGCCCGCTCATTCGCGAGTGCGCCGGTGCGGGCGATATGACGGGCGACAGCGTGGTGGATTCGGAAGACTGGGACCGATTCGTGGACGCCTACAACTGCGACATTTTCGACCCACGGACGGACATCGACGGCGACGGCGTGGTCGGTTTCCCCGACGACGCCCTGTTCGACGTGAAGGCCGGCATCTGGGACGGCGCTTCTCAGCGTGGTTTGAGCAGGTCTTCTCGCGCGGCCTTCGCCAGGGCGATTACGGCCGGATGGTGGAACTTGCGCTCCATGGTGATGGCGAAGAACTGTTCGCGTATCGATTCAATGTGTCCCACGACGGCCACCTGATATTGACGGCAGATTTCGCGTTCAATCGCGGAAGGGCCTGCAAAACAGCCGAGGCCCTGCTGTCCAAACACTTTTGTCAGCGCGCTGTCTTCGAATTCGGCGGCGACGACCGGTCGAATCGAATGTGAATCAAACCACCGGTCCAGCGATCGCCTCAACGTATGATTCAAGGTCGGCAGAAGCCAGCTTACCCCGCTTAGCGACTCCGGAAATCTCCGGCGCAGCTTCGCCGCCATTTGCTTTTCGGCATATATCGTGACGCCGCATTCTCCCAGCAAGTGGTTATACGCCTTGATGTGCAGATTGGGGGAAATGGGCGTGTCGGCGATGACCATGTCCAGTTCGTGAATCGCCAGTTGCGCGACGAGTTGTTCGATTTTTCCATCGAAGCAGACGAGTCGTACTGCCTCGTGCCCCATCGCCGGAACGAGCAGGCGGTTCGCGATGATCTTCGGCACGACGTCGACAATGCCCACCTGCAGCCGCAACGGGGCGCCCGTGGGTCGCCCGCGAACGGAGTCCATCAGCTCGCGGCCGATCGCGAAGATGTCGTCGGCGTACCGTAGCACCATCTGCCCCGCATCGGTCAGTTGCAGCCGGCGGCCGGACCGTTCGAAGAGCTTCAGGCCCAACGACCGCTCCAGCGCCTTGATCTGGGTCGAAAGCGTCGGCTGTGCAAGGTGCAGCTGCTGCGCCGCGGCCGAGAGCGTGCCCTCACGCGCGGTCGTCCAGAAGTACAGAAGATGGTGATAGTTCAGCCAGTCCATGCCGCTGCGATACTTTTATAAAATCTAACGAATCAGAACTTATTATCTATTAGTCCTAATGCCCTGTCCATCCTATTTTCTCACCAGGTTGATTCGTCGTGGTTGATTGAAAGGGAAGGATCGTGCGCATCCGGTTTCACGGTCTAAACGGCCGTCATGCGGCATCGCTGAGGGAACAGGCCCGCCGGCGAATCGCTTTTGTCCTGGGGCGTTTCCGGACCGCGATTACGGAGGTCTGCGTTCGCTTCGATGAGATTGACGGTCCGAGTGGTAGACGCCTGAAGCGATGTCGCATCCGAGCGACGATGGAACCGGGATGCCCCGCATCGGTTGACCTGCACGATTCAGACGCACACACCGCCATCGTCCGGGCGGTGGATCGCCTGGCGCGGACGGTTCGCGAGGCCATACGATCCCGGAGCGACGGCCGGATCTGACAACAACGCACGGCTAACAGCAATAAGGAACCAGGAATGATTGCCGTCTCGCACGCCGATCATGCTCACGATCAAGGTCTCGGCCATTCGTCGGTCGGCCCCATCCGCCGGCTGTTCCAGCTTTTCAGCTCGGAGCGCCGTGACATTGTGCTCGTGGTTCTCTTTAGCGTCATCGTCGGTGTTCTGTCACTGGCCACGCCTGTTACCGTTCAAGCGCTGGTCAACTTCGTCTCGTTTGGCGGTCTTTTACAGCCGCTGGTCGTTTTGGGGATTCTCCTGTTCGGCTTCCTGACGCTCGCGGGCATGATCCGCGTGCTACAGTCGTACGTCGTCGAAGTCATGCAGCGTCGGCTCTTTGTTCGGGTTGTCGCGGACCTTGCCGAGCGCCTGCCTCGTGTGACGGCGGATTGCTACGATCGCCAGCATGGCCCTGAACTCGTCAACCGCTTCTTCGACGTTATCACGGTTCAGAAGGTCGCCGCCATGCTGCTGCTTGACGGCGCGACGGTGTTTCTGCAGATGCTGGTCGGCCTGCTCATTTTGGCCTTTTATCATCCGTTTCTACTGGCCTTCGACGCGGTTCTTGTTTTTGCGCTCGCATTTGTCGTCATCGTTCTCGGGCGCGGCGCGATCCATACGTCGATTCGCGAGTCAAAATCCAAGTATGCCGTTGCGGCGGCACTGGAGGAGATCGCACGACATCCCCTCGCCTTTAAGCTATCAGGCGCTGCTGATTTCGCCCGGCGCCGCGCGGACCTGCTGACCATCGATTACATCGAGTCTCGTTCGTCGCACTTTTCCGTCGTGCTACGACAGATCATCGGCTTCACGACCCTTCAGGTATTTGCCGCGACGGCGCTGCTCTCCCTCGGCGGCTGGCTCGTGCTCGAGGGCCAGCTCACCCTCGGCCAGCTTGTTGCAGCCGAGCTTATCGTCTCTAACTTGCTCGTTTCGTTCAGCAAGTTCGGCAAGCAACTCGAAGGCGTATATGACTTGTTGGCCGCGGTTGACAAGCTCGGCCAGCTCATGGACCTGCCGCTGGAGCCTGACCATGGCCATGCGACCGGCGGGCCCGGCGCCGGTGTCATACTGGCGGTTCGCGGCGTCACTTTCGCATTTGATCCGGCCAGACCGGTGCTCCGCAACATGAACCTGACGCTCAACACCGGCGAGCGCGTCAGCATCGCGGCAGGTCATGGCGCGGGCAAGAGTCTCATTGCTGATTTGCTGATTGGGCTGCGTCGCCCGAACGCCGGCCATGTCGAACTCGCGGGTGTCGATCTCCGCGAGCTGAGTCTCGCCGCAATTCGTGAACGTGTTGCCGTCGTTCGCGGCGGAGGAGTCATTGAAGGATCGATCGAAGAAAACGTCTGCATGGGGCGCGCATCCGTCTCGCCAGAGTCCGTCCGAACCGCACTGAACGATGTCGGGCTGCTCGATGAGATACGCACGCTGCCCGACAGTCTTGCAACTCAACTCAGCGCCTCGGGTGCGCCGCTCTCCGCCGGCCAGATCAAGCGCCTGATGATCGCCCGCGCCGTTGTCGGTCGCCCGGAAGTCGTTGTTCTGGACGATGTTCTGGATGACCTCGATGCCGACGCGCGCGACATGGTGCTCAACGCGCTGACTCATCCGGACCATCGCTGGACGGTTCTCATTCTGGGACGAAATACGTTCAATCACTCGGGCATTCATCGCGCTATTCGACTGTCAGAGCTGTGCGAACGCCCGAACCCCCCGGGACTTATCAACACACGATAACAAGCGGATTCGTCTGATTCTCATTCGGAGCGAGGCTTCAGGAAAAAGGACCGACGCAAGACGATGACCCTCATGACACCTCATCACCGATTCGCGGCCCTCTCGATGGTGCAGCGTCCGCCCTGGATCGGTCGCGCGGCGCGGGCGTTCGCACTCGTGTTTTGCCTGGTGCCGATTTGCCTGCTGCTGGTCCCGTGGCAGCAGAACTTCCGTTGTTCCGGTCGAGTCGTGGCTTTTACGCCGCTCGAGCGGCGGCAGGACGTTGACGCACCGGTCAGCGGCCGCGTCATTCGGTGGTACGTTCAGGAGGGTTCCGTCGTCGAGACGGGCGATCCCCTCGTTGAAGTATCAGACATTGATCCGAACTTCGTCGTCCGGCTGAATCAGGAGCGCGATGCGTTGCGGGGCAAATATGACGCGGCACGGGACAAGTCCGCGGCATACGAGCAGCAGGTTGGAAATCTCGAAACGACGCGCGATCTGGCCGTCGCAGCCGCGTCTTTCCGGGTCGAAATGGCCGGGGAGAAAGTCAAATCTTCCGCCGCTTCACTCGATGCCGCACGCGCAGCACTCAGGGCCGCGGAGGCGCAAGTCGAGCGTTATCGTAATCTGCTTTCCGATGGGCTTGTATCCCGGCGGGATTTCGAAGTCGCCGAACGCGACTACGACCTCGCGCGCACCAGCGTGGACAGCGCGCAAGCGACGCTCACCGCATCGAGAAATGAACTCCAGGCCACCGAAGCCGAACTGGCTCGCATCCGAGCCGAATCGGAATCGAGGATTGATTCGGCCCGCGCCGCGCTGAACGAAGCCCGCGGCCAGGCGCAGGAAGCACTCGCCAGTCTCGCCAAGGTGGAAGTCAGCATTTCTCGCCAGGCGTCTCAGGTCGTGCGAGCGCCGCGCGACGGCATTGTCTTTCGGCTCTATGCCAATCAGGACGGCCAAATTGTAAGCACGGGGCAACCCCTGATGGAACTGGTGCCTCGCACCAACGATCGCAGCGTTGAACTCTGGATGGACGGCAACGACGTGCCGCTCGTCCGAGAGGGGACACCGGTGCGCCTTCAGTTCGAGGGCTGGCCTGCCGTTCAGTTTGTCGGCTGGCCGTCGGTTGCGGTCGGAACCTTTGGCGGGAAAGTCGCGCTTATCGATCCGACCGATGATGGTAAGGGGCAGTTCCGCATTCTCGTGGTTCCGGATCCTGATCAGCCGGAATGGCCAGACGCGCTCTACCTTCGGCAGGGCGTTCGCGCCAAAGGCTGGGTGCTTCTGAATCGTGTCACGCTGGGCTATGAGATCTGGCGACAGCTCAACGGCTTTCCGCCGGTTGTCGCCACGCAGGCGCCGACGGGCGGTGAAGGAAAGGAGGGAGCGTCCAAGTGATTTTGTCCGCGGCGGCTGTCACGTTGGTGCATCGCGCGTCTTCGCGGCGACGCCGTGCGTGCGCCCGTGCGCTCTCTGCAAAGGCATTCGGGGCGGTTGTATTGCTCGCGTCTGTTGCAGGATGCTCGCTCTGGCAGGGTCGTCTGGACCCCGAATTCGAGAAGAAGCTCGAAGCGCGGCTGCGCAACATCGACCTGGCTCGACTCGAGGTGAACTCAAGCTCGAGACCCATGACCGTGGATGAAGGTCTTGTGCAGATGAAACGAATGGACCCGACAACTCAGCCCGCGCCCTCTTCGATGGAACTTTCGATTGAGGATGTCCGCCGTCATGTGCTTCACAACAATCTAGACCTCTCCATCTACTTGCTCGAACCTGAAATCGCTCGAACGCGAATCAGCGAAGAGGAGGCCAGATTCGATGCTGCCATTACGGTCGGCGCGAAGTACAAGAAGCAGGACCTCCCCGAACTGGACGGTAGTGTTGTGCAGCTTTCCGAAAAGAACACGACGCTTGGCAAGGCACTCAAGGCGTTTGAGAAAGGCTTCTCATCCGGCCCGGCCACGACAGGTGACAAAGGCGGAAAGTCTGGCGAATTGAAATCCGGGAATGGGCTGATCGACGGCTCTACCGTCAAGCTGACAGAGATCGCGCAGCAAAAAGAGAGCTTCGACACGGACATCGGATTGCTCGTTCCGCTACCGACCGGCGCCACGCTCCGTCTTGGCCAGTACTTCGATCAAGACAACAAACTGGCGCCGTTTACCTCGAATCAGAGCATGGCCGCGACGCGATTCTCCCTGAGCCAGCCGCTGCTGCGCAACGCCGGAGTCGAGGTGAACACCGCCGCCATTCGCATCGCCCGGCTTGGGGAGCGATCAAGCGTCGCAAGAACGAAACTCGTGGCGATTCGACTGCTGGCTGCGGCGGAAAAGGCCTACTGGAAGCTATACGGCGCTCGCGAAATGCTGGAGATTCGTCGCCGCCTGATCGACCTGGCTGAAAAGAACCTGGAGATCGTGCAGAAGCGCACGGCGGAAGGCCTGATACCGGCCATCGAGGTGATTCGCGCGGAAGTCGGTGTTGCCCAACAGTTGGAATCCCTGATCATCGCCGAAACGACGGAGCGCATCGCCGAGCGCGATCTCAAGCGAATCCTGAACATGGAGGGTGTTGGCATCGACTCGTCCACGCGTCTGCTCAGCGGGACGCCGCCGCGCCTGCTGCGTTATGAGTTGAATGCCGAGGCACTGGTGCGCGAAGCGATGTCCAAGCGCATGGAAATGCTGGAGCTCGAACTTGCGGTGGCGGCTGATGACTTGCGAATCGAATTTGCACGGAATCAGACATTGCCGTTGATCACGCTTGATTTCGAGTATGGCCTGCTTGATCGAGGCGGCTCGTTCGGCACGGCCTGGCAGAACGCATGGGACTTTGACAAAGGCGAATTCGGCGTCGGCATTCGTGGTGAGATCCCCGTCACGAACGAACTACGCAAATCCCAGCTTCGTCGCGCCGTTCTGACACGAACGCAGCGGCTTGCGACTCGATCCGCCCGTGAACTCTCCATACGACAGGAAGTGCATGACGCGCTCGACGTGCTCAATCAGAACTGGCAGCGCATCCTCGCGGCTCGGCAAACCGTTATTGCCGCCGGCGTAAACTACGATGCTGAGCGAAAGCAATTCGATGAGGGCACGCGCACGATGCGGGAAGTCTTCGAGGCCTTGGCGCAACTCGGGGATGCCCAGTCGCGCGAGGTCAGCGCCATCGTCGCCTATCAAGTCGCACTGATCGATCTCGCTTTCGCTACCGGCACGTTGCTGGGTTATGCCAAGGTTGACGTCCTGGATGCCCGGTTTGACTAAGAATCTGGATTCTGGTCGGAGAAACGGCCGGGTGGCCAACCTTCTGGGTATCGTAGCAAAGTGGCGTGGGGATCGCCAAGCTTGCTGTCGCCACGCTGGCACTCCATCTCCCCCTCCCTCATTGTACGGAGCGTGCAACCTTCGCAATACGAAGCCACTCCTCATTCCAAGACCGTTTCGCGCATCAACAGCCACCGCTCCCTGACGGTCGCGGCTCCGATTGGGAACATGCGATGGCCCTGGGGATCTCGGGGCGAGGTGTCGATACGCTTCGCCCTGTCGCCCGTGTTTCGATTATAATCTCGTGTCCATCGCCGCGACGCCGGGCGTCCGGGTGACGCGAGATGCAGCAACCAGTGCGGAGCACATGCCATGATTCACTACATGCGCCTTGGAAAGGTGCCGCCCAAGCAGCACGTCACGTTTTACGAAGAAGGCAAGCTGCTCATGGAGCAGTGCTTTACGCGCGAGGGCTTCGAGGGGCCGTATTCGACGCTTTATTTCCGAACGCCGCCGACCGACGAAACGGCCGTCGAGATGCTGGCGATACCGGGTTTCTGCCCGTTTGAGCCGCTGGCGGAACAGCCGCTGCATCGTCGGCACATCAAAACGCAAGGTCTGAAGACGGGCGGTGATTTTCTCGATGCCCGGCGCGTGCTGCTGTTCAACAGCGACGTTCACATCAGTATGGTCAAGCCGACGGAACAGTCGCCGCGATTCTTCGTCAACGGCGACGGGGAGGAGCTTTACTTCATCTACAAGGGCGCGGGGCGCGTCGAGTCGGTCTTCGGCATCACGCCCTTTCGAGAGCGGGACTATGTGCTGATCCCGCGCGGAACGCCCTACCGCATCGCATGGGACGCGGCAAGCTGCGCTTCGCCGGAATATCTGGTGTTCGAGGGGCGCGGCTGGATCGACATTCCCAAGGAGTTTCGCAACGGGCACGGTCAGATCACCGATTATGCCCCCTTCTGCCATCGCGACTTTCGCGGTCCGGAAACGCTGCTGGCATACAGCGAGGCATCGCACGGCCGCGCGCCGTTCAAGCTGGTCGTGAAGCGCGAGGACAGGCTGACGGTGCATCTGTTCAAGCACTTTCCGCATGATGTGGCGGGCTGGGACGGGAGCGTCTATCCGGTGGCGTTCAACATCGACGACTACCAGCCTCGGACGGCGAGCGTTCATCTTCCGCCGACGACGCACATCACGTTTGCCGGGAATGAATTCGTCGTGTGCAGCTTCGTGCCGCGAAAGGTGGACTATTACGACAAGAACGGGGTGAAGGCGATCCCGTGCCCGTACGGCCACGCGAGCGTACACATGGATGAGATTCTGTTCTATGTCGCGGGGAACTTCACGAGCCGCCGCGGGATCGACAGTGGATCGATCTCTCTGCATCCCGCGGGCATTCCGCATGGCCCGCATCCGGGGACGTATGAGAAGAGCATCGGCCACGATCGGACGAGCGAGTTGGCGGTGATGTGCGACACGTATAAGCAGCTTAAGCTGACGACGCTGGCGCATGATCTGGAAGACAAGGATTATCATCTGACATGGATCAGCAAGGAAGCGGGAGAGGCGGATACGCCGGGAGCGAGATAGAACGGCAAAGGAGAATTCAGAATGAAGAATAAAGAAAAGGGACGGGCCGAGATTTCTTTACTTCTGCATTTTGGATTTCCCGTTCGGCCTTGTGCCGGACGGACCAGCGATTGACAACGGCATGCAGGCTCGTTCGGGAGCAACACGGATATGAGTGATGGGCGTCGCGGTATCGGTTCTCGCCTGATGACGGGCATCGTCGTCTCGGGCATCACGCTGCTGGTCTGGCTGGCGGCCGATCAGCATGTAACCGAAAGCGAGGAGTTTCCGGTGCAGGTGCGTCTGGCGAGCGCCGCCCCGGATCGTTACGTCGGCTTTGCCGAGCCGCCGCATCAGCGCAGCTTCAAGGTGGTGCTTCGCGGCCGGCGCAGCCGCCTGCGCGATTTTGTGCGGATGATGGATTCGAATGTCGTACTTACGGCCATGATCGACACAACGGCAACCGCCGGCGCGATGCCGCGCACGCTCTCCGTCGAAGAAGAGATTTTTCGCCATATCAACGAGATACGCGATACGCGGTTGACGGTCGTGAGCGCCGAACCGCGAACGGTGTCGGTGATTATCGACACCTATACGACGGTGCCGGACGTTCGCGTGAAGCCGGTGTATGGTGATCTGAAGGTGTCTCCGGAATATCTGCGCGGGACCGTTTCGGCGCGCGTGCCGAAGTTTGTGGAGAAGCTCCTGGGCAACGCGCCGATCGCATCGGCCATTCCGAAGCAGAGCGTTCGTTCCGTGGCGCGGCCTGACGGCAGTTTTGAAGTGGCCGGCGTCTTGACGTTTGACGTTCTGGAGAGGCTGGATCCGTCGCTGCGCGTGGAATTCGAGCCGTCAAACGAAGTGGTGATTTCAGGGCGGATCGATGCCATGACGGCCACCGAAAGCAAGGGACCGATTCAGATCAACTGGTCGGTGCCCGACGAAGTGCAGCGCGATTTCGCCGTGGTCTGCGATCAGGCCAGCTTTCGCGTTCATATCGACGTGACCGGTCCGAAGGAGCGTCTGGCGCAGCTTGATCCGCGGCGGATTCGGGCGTTTGTGGATGTCCTGGCCGGCGACGTGGACAATCCCGGTCCGAACAAAGAGATCACCCGCGATGTTCGGTTCATCCTGCCGTCGGAGTTTTCCGATTGCTCGATTGCGCCGGACGCGCCATCGCACCAGGTTCGGTTTCGGCTGGAACCCCGCGCGGCGGGCGTGACGCCGGTGAGTGCGGTTGGATCACCGTGAATGCGCGGGAAGAATGAGAATTGCAGAAGTAAATATGAAGAAAGGGAGCAGTTCAGCGGAACGCGTTTTTTCGATTTGGTGTTTCGGTGATTCGGCGTCCGGCACGGGGGCCGGACGCGACTCTTTCGGTGTGTCGAGGTTTCGGCGTGTTGACGATTTGACGTTTTTTTACTGCCCCATGAGCAATTCGGTGCGGATGACATCGCGACGGGCGTCCATGGCGGCGTTCGCGAGTTGGTCGGCTTCCTTGTTGAATTCGCGGCGGACGTGGTCGACGCGCCACGACTTGAAGCCGGCCAGTTCGTCCATGACCTGATCGTAAAGCACCTTCAGGCCTTCGTTCTTGACGCGGTATTCGCCGCGTATCTGGCGAACGAGCAACTCGCTGTCGGAATAAATCTGCAAGTCTGACGGCGCGAGCGTTCGAGCCGCCTTCAGCCCGCGGAGCAGGCCTGTGTACTCGGCCTGATTGTTGGTGACGTGGCCGAGAAAGAAGCCGGCTTCGTAGAGAACCGTGGCGCCTTCATCGCGCATGAGAATGCCGCAACCGCCGGGACCGGGGTTGCCTCGCGCGCCGCCGTCAACGTTGATGGTGATTTTCATCGGCCCCTTCTTCCGGATATTACGTCGGGATGCTTGACTTGTGAACGACGCGCGCGCGTCACTTTCGCGCGAAGAGGATGCGCCCGCAGACGTTGCAGAGTATGGCTTCATCGCGGGAGAGAATCGCGTTGACCTGCTCGATCGTGATGGACATGTTGCAACCTTCGCAGGCGTATTCCTGGCGACGGGGATGCGTTCTGACGACGGCGGCCATCGCTTCGCCTTCGTTGGCGGCGGCGACGCGATTGAACATTTCGAGCGCCTTTTCCGGTACGGCGGTCGAGGCCTCCTGGCGCTTGGCCATCAGGGCATCGAGCCGATCCTTGTTGCGCTGTCGGGCGTCTTCGACTTCGGCGTTGAGTTCGCGCAGGCGGGCATCTTCCTTTTCGCGTTCGTCGCGAACGGTCTGCAACTGCTTCTTCTTGGCGTCGATTTCGGTGAGAAGCGTGAGCACGCGCTCTTCGACTTTGCTGGTATCGGCCTTGTAGGTGTTGAGCTGCGTGAGGACGGCCGAGTATTCCTTTTGCGTCTTGGATGTGTTGAGGGCTTCGCGATATTTGGCGACTTCGGCTTCGGCCGTCATGGCTTCGACATTGAGTCGATCCGCTTCGATCTGGTCGGCGCGAATCTGCTGTTCGTGCGCTTTGATTCGCGAGTCGATCTCGGCGATCTTCTGCTTCTGTCGGGTGCAGGCGCGAACCCTTCGATCGATGCCGCGCTGAATGTCGGCGATTTGTGACTCAACTTCCTGTAGGCGTTGAAGCGCCTCGATCGTGGCTCCCATTGAAGTCTGATTCCTTCCGAAGCAAGGGACCGGGTCCGTGATTCACTTGTCGAATAACGCCATGATTATGCGCGCCATGTCGGGATCGATCAATGCCGCCGAATCCGCAATGACGGTACGCCTCCGTTTTGTCGTGGGAATGCGGTCCTGTCGCACAAGTGATGCAGGAATATTCCCCAAAACCGGTCTAAACCGCACGCCGACGGGGATTCCGCTGGACGTTGACCGTCGCGTCGGAGAGACTGGCCGTCGTGGTTCAGCGACAACCGAAACGACTCGAATTGCGGACGGAGGATCCACCATGCGTCTGACGAAATGGATCGTATGTGCGGGGATGCTGGTCTTCACGGGCTGTCACGGCATGACAATCAAGCCGATGCCGGAACGATTGCCGGAGGAGGAACAATCTCGCTGGGACGAAGCATGGGGAAATTTTGCCGAAGCAGCGCCGAACATCTCTCGCGAGGAGTTGCTCGATGTCCTGCTTTTTCGGCAGGCCTGGCATGTCGGCGTGGACACATTGGAAATGCGGAGCGTGAAGTTTATCGGTCCGTACATGATCGTCATGGAAACTTCGTACGATCGCTCGCGGCCGGATGATGACGCCTTCATCGTGACGTTTATCAATGCGGGAGGTTTTACCGTCAGGACGGAACGCTACGGTGCGAATGAAATCGGCGCGGCAATTGATACGTTCACGGCGCACATCGAAACATCAGACGATGAGACGCCGGAGGAGGCCGCCAAACGAGCGGCCTTACGGGTAGAACAAAGCAGGAGAAACGCTCGCATGATCGAACTTTTCCCAATCATCGGCGCGGACCGGGAAGCCGAATCTGATGAAAGCGGCGACTCAGGTCCGCTCGATACGGCTCCCTGAATTCCATGAGAGAAAAGCGGCCGCGCCTTCTCGGCCGAGGTAATAGTCAAGAATGGACCGGTCGATCTTCGTGATGTCGATCAGCACGAGGCCGTCGAGCACGTCGCCGAAGTCGGGATCGATGTTGAAGCCGAGCAGTTTCGCGTTGAGATTCAGATATTGCCGTAGGAGCACCGGCATACCGCGATGGTCGGATTCTATCTCGCTGACGAGTTCGTCGACGTCGTCGATGCCTCGAACGATCGTGGTCAGCAGCCGCTCGTCGCAATCGCGGAAGCGGCCCCAGCGCGGCGGATGCGTCGGGCGAACGAGCTTGTGCATCGACGCACGGTGTTCGCCGGTCTGAAGGAACGACATGAGCAACTGCTTGGTCATCGAATGATAGCGGTCGCTGATGCTCACCGGGCCGACAATGCTCCGATAGCGCGGGTTCAGCACGACGAATCGACCGATGCCCTTCCACAACATCGCCAGCGCCGAATGACGCTTCTGATAGGCGGCGGTGACAAACGATCGGCCGGCTTCGAGAAACGGGCCGATCTGACGCAGCAGACGCGCGTCATATCGAAACAGGGTGCGCGTGTAGAAGCCGTCGAGACCGCGCGCCTTGAGTAACTCGTCGGACAGGCCGATGCGATAGGCGCCGACGATCTCTTGCGCGGCGCGGTTCCAGACGAACAGATGGAGGTAGTGGTTGTCGAAGCGGTCGAGGTCGATCTCGCGGCCGGTCCCCTCGCCGACATCGCGGAACGTCAGCTCTCGCAGGCGGCCGATTTCCCGGAGGGTCATCGGCAGTTCATTGGCGCGAGCAATGAACACGTCGAATTCGCGGCTCTGAACGAGGCACGCGGCGTCGGGCAGCCGCGCGATTTCGTCGGCGACAAGCTGCGGCGGCTGCGCGGAGACGATCGGCACGACGCGCGGCGGAATGCCGGCGACGCTGGTCTGTGCGAGCGCGGCTCGATCGTGGGCGCGGCTCTTAAGGAGATAGGTTCGCAGACGCAGATACGCCGTTGCGTCGGCATCGTTGTCGAAGCGCCGCAGGCGATCCGGCGAGATGGTGGCGCCGATGAACAGGCGAACAACGGTCGATTGGCGGCCCACGAGTTCGCGCGGCAAGAGCACCGTCCGCAGCCGCGGGTGAATCAGCCCGGCGGCCTGAAAGAGGCGGCTGTTGCGGCCGTCGAAGAAGACAGGCAACACGGGAGCGCCGGTTTGGCGCGCGAGCCTACCGATCGTGTTGCTCCATGCCGGATCGGTGATGCAGCGGTTGCGCCATGTGAGATGCGACACCTCGCCTGCCGGGAAGACGCCGAGCACGCCGCCCTCTCTGAGCCAGCGCAGGGCCGACTTCATGCCGACCGTGTTTTTCGTCGTAGCATTCGCTCCGCCGAAGGGATCGACGAAGATGAAGAGGTCGCGCAGTTCGGGAATGTGTCCGAGGAGGTAGTTTGCCAGGAGCTTCGTATTCGGGCGCACGCGGCGCAATATGGCCGCGAGGATCATGCCCTCAAGTCCTCCGAAGGGGTGATTGGCGACGACGATGAGCGGACCTGCGGCGGGAATGCGCTTCAACTCGGCATCGGACACGTCCGAGCGAATATTCATCGCCTCCAGAATTTTCTCGCAGAACTCCGCATGGCCAGGCAGTGAACTGGCGGCGGCGTGAATTCGGTTCATCTCCGGAAACGCAAGGACGCGCTCCGCCGCGCCGAGGAACAAGCGCTTCAGAGGGGCGACGCGCTTTTGAGGCTGCGTCAGTCGAAACGGCGGTTCACAACTCGGCGAAGCGACCATAAAGAAACCCGGCGTGGCCAGGCTCCAATCCCGAGTGCGTATTGGAATGTCGTTGACCACGTTCGTCGAGTGAGAAATATAAGAAAGAACCGCAAGCAGTTGGTAAAGCCTTCGATGGTCCCGCCTCCCGTCCGAGGGGCCTTGAAAGGTGGTTAGCCTTGTGAAAATCAGCGCTGCCGACGGTATCGGCCGACCAGCGCGGGCACAAAGAATCCGAGGATCATCGCCGAACCGCTTCCGCTCGCGCCGCACAGTCCCCCGCCTGGCAAATTCGGCAATTGACCGGGTTCCGGCGAAATATCGTCCGCGTCGATTTTTGGAGCGTAGGGCGCGACCTCGTCGGCTGGGAGTCCAACTGCGAACTCACCGGCATAATCCACAATGGCCCATGCGAGAAAAATACCGTCGCCCAAAGCTGGCATGGCCTGAACGCCGGATCGACCCACATCGCCTTTCGCGGGGCGAGACGGGAATGAAGCGTTTTCGGTCGCTCCGCCAGTAGCCCGGCGCCACAGGTCGTCGTCGGCGTCCCATGCGTGGAGTCGGAGCTTCGCTGCATTCGTCGAGCCGCCTGCTTCGTTTGCGGTGTAGAGCATCCCGACGATGCCGACGAATTCGCGCGGACGAGCGTCGGTCGCGAGCGTCAGTCGGCGCGAGACGCGCGCGCCGTCGGCCATGCCGCTTGAATTCGCAGTACCGCCCATATCTCGAAGATCGCCCGTGAAGGCCGATCCGACTTCCGCGCCGGTGACGCGAATTTCGGCGACGGCGTGCGGCTCATCTATGCGCAGCGACATGAAGACGCGACCTTCGGCGTTCGCATGAAGCGTTCTGTGGGAAGTGATCGCCTCGACAACGACGACATCGCTGACGACGCAATCGCCGTCGCGGGCGGTCACTTCGAGGGCAAATGTCCCGACTTCGATCGGCGAGAACACGGGCCGAGGCACGGCCGCAGAGCTGAATTGTCCGGGATCGAGCGTCGGCCCGGACAGGATGCGCCACTCAAACGTCGCATTCGACGATGCACCAGCGAGCAACGGCAGTGCACCAAGCGGCTTTGAGGCGGTGAAGGCTGATGTTACAAAGTCCGCGCCGGCATCGATCGTCATGGCCGTGGCGCGAACGGTCATGAGGGCGCTTCGAATACACGGTGGGGATGCGGAATCGGTCGCCGTGAGTCGAAGAACGTAGCTGCCCGGCGATGACGGCGCAAAGAGCCATGCGGCATCGAAAGCGCTCTCGTCGGCGAATTGGGCGGGATCGTCGCTGGGCGCGCCGGGTTCGACGTTCCAGATGTAAGTCAGCGGCTCGACACCGCCGGTCGCGGTCGGCCGCGGCAGACGGATGCCCGGTCCTGCGGCACATTGAGATATCTCCGTAGGTAGCGTCACCTGCAATCCACCCGCGTTCACGCGGACGGTCGCATGGGCAACGGCCGGTGGCAGACCCGAGTCGGTCACGGTTACGCGCAGTTCGTATAGACCCGTGGCGGTCGGCGAGAACGTCGGCGCGGTTGACGCCGCGCCGGAGCCGGTGAACTGCGCCGGCGAGGTGTTTGGCGAGCCGGGTTCGATCGACCAGGCGAAACTGTGCGGGGGCAGGCCCGGCGAAGTGATCGTCGTCGTGAGCGGCGCGGACTCCCCGCCGACGCACATCGCGAAATCCGGCGGCGCGCTGAGCGTCATGTGCACGGAGTTGACTGTTAACGTGTCGGATACGTCGCAGGCGTCCGGCGTGTTTGCGTCGCGTGCCGTGACGCGCAGCGTATATTGGCCAGGTAGCGAGGGGCGGAACGTCGGACCGGCCGACAGCGGGCCGCTTCCACCAAATTGCGAGAGGTCGAGACTGGGCGAACCCGGTTCGATCTTCCATTCGAAGGATGTCGTTCCTACGCCGCCGCTGACAATCGGCGCGAGTGGCGCGCTGGTCTGGCTGACGCCGAGCGAGAAATTCGGCCCGGCGTCGACGGACATCGCGTAAACGACGATGTTCACCGTATCTAGTTTCGTGCAGGGTGGATTCGTCGCGTCGCGGACGGTGACTTGGACCACATATTCGCCGATCTGCGAAGCGTGAAAAACCGGTTGCGTACTCGTCTGGGCTTGCAGCGTCGCGCCGGCCGGTCCGCTGGTGATCTGCCATTCATAGGTGTACGGCGGTCTCGATCCGCTCGCAACGACCGGGCCGATCAGCAGCGTCGCCTGTCCGGCGCAGGCCTGCCTGTCCGGGCCTGCATCGACGACGTACGGCGGCTCGCACTCGTCGGGAATGCCGTTCTTGTTGCAATCGGCACTCAGCCCGCTCGCGATGTCGCAGGTATCGGGGACGCCGTTGCCGTTGCAATCGACTGATGGACCCGCCCCACCGGCGTCGATCTCACACTCGTCGGGAATGCCGTTGGCATTGCAGTCCGTGCTCGTGCCATCGGCAATGTCACAGAAATCGGGCACGCCGTTGCCGTTGCAATCGATTACGCAGGCGCTGGTACAGAAAAAGGGGCCGCCCGGCGCGATGGATTGCGCGTCGATCTCGCATTCATCGGGTACGCCGTTGTCGTTGCAGTCGGAGCTGAATCCACTCGAAATGTCTTCGGCATCATCCGCGCCGTTGGCGTTGCAGTCGCAGACTTCGTTTGTGATCGTCAGGACGGCCTCGCGGCTGACTTCGGTCGGTCCGCAGCCGGCGGCGACGACGCAGTGATAACGGCCTGCATTTGCAGCCGCAACACCAGTCAGGACAAGTGTGTGTGATTGCGCGCCGCTGATATTTGGGCCGTTAGACAGGCTGACGAAGGCCGGCCCGGTGTTCGCCTGCCACTGATACGTCAAACCATCGCCGGACGCCTGCACGGTGAATACCGCCATTCCGCCAGGGCATCCAGCCGCATCGGCCGGCAGGAGCGGGTCGTCGATGGCTGCGGGCGTTGCCACCGTGAGGCTCGCGGCATCGCTGACGACGGGATCACCGCATGAGCCGGACACGACGCAACGATATGAACCGGCGTGTATCGCGGAGATATTTGAAATGGTCAGATGCGGCGTCGTCGCGCCGGCGTAACCCGCCACCCCGCCGGTGAGATTGATGAAGCCGCCGCCATTGTTGAACTGCCACTGATATGCGAGAGCGGTTCCGACGGCGGTGACGTTCAGTGTCGCGCCCTGGCCGGGACATCGCGAAACGTCGTTCGGTTGTTCCAGAATGCGCGTGCTTGCGCGAACCGTCAGCAAGACGACGTTGGACTGCGCGGTCGGCGGACATTGGCCGGTGACGATGCAGCGATAGGAGCCGGTGTTTGCCGGCTGGGCGTTTGCGATCGTGAGTTCGGGTGTGTTTGCGCCGATGACGCCTGGAACGCCGGGCTGGATGGGCATCCACAATGCCCCGCCATTGAAGTACCACTGATAGGCCAGGTCAGTTCCCTCGGCTGTGACGCTCGCGGTGAATGTCTCACCCTCGCAGATGACGGCATCGCCAGATTCGGATGTCAGTTCCGGCGCGACGCCGACCGACAGCATGGTGGCCGAACTGATGACGTCCGCCCCGCATGCGCCCGACATCACGCAGCGATACCGGCCGGCACGCGCCGGCGTCAGGTTCGACAGAATCAGCGTGGCGCTGCTCGCGCCGCTGACGCCGTCGCCGTTTTGTAGATTGTCGAAGGATTCAACCTCGGCGTACTGCCATTGGTATGTCACTGCCGCGCCGGACGCCGCGATGCTTAAGGCCGTTGTCCCGCCGACGCACGCGCTGACGGCCTCGGGGGCGTCGGTTACAAGCTGCGTGTCGGCGCCGACAATCAGGCCGGCCGATGCGCTCGAGGCCGTGCCGCATGGAAGCGTGATCACGCACGAATACGAACCCGCATGAGACGCGTTGATCGGAGAGATGACGAGTTCGGCGGTGTTCTCACCGGAAATGCCCGCACCCGAGACGGGCTGACCGCCCCTCCGCCACTCGAACGCGGCGTCGCCGAGGATCGACGGATCGAGTTCGACGGCGAATCGCGCTTCGCCGCCGGGGCAACCGGTCATCGAGTCCGGCTCGGTCATGATGATCCGCGTGAAGTGGCCCGTAACGGTCTTCGGTTCGTCGGCGATGACCGTTGTCGACTCCGCGGATGGATCGGCCGCGTGCGCGCCGGCGCTGACGGTCCAGCCGGTAAAGCAATGGCCCTCGGCCGGCGTGGCGGTGATGTCGATCAACTCGCAGACGCCGCGCGGCGAACTGCCGACGGGATGGACCGCGCCGCCGGTTGCCGGCTCGCGCGCCATGGAAACGATGAACGGTCCCTCACATTCGTCGGGAATACCGTTTGCATTGCAGTCGTCGCTCGCGCCGTTGGCAAGCTCGCAATGATCGGGCACGCCGTTGGCGTTGCAGTCTTGCGCCGTGCCGGCGGCGATGGCGCACAGGTCGCGCACGCCGTCGGCGTCGCAATCGGCGCTGGATTCGCAGTCGTCGGGGATGCCGTTGGCGTTGCAGTCGGCTCCGATGCTCTCGCCTTCGTATGACAGCCGCACCTGAATGTAGGAAGGCGGCGTGCAGAGGTTTGCATCGACCGCCGACGAGGGCGTCATGGTCACCGTCGCGGCGCCGCTTGCCGTGAGTGCATTGAAGGTCTCGGGCGCCATATGCAGAGTCGCGGCGGATGGCGTTGCGGGGCAATCAAAACCGCCTGATTCGAACGCTCGGCCGATGAGCGCGCCATTCAATCGCACGTCAACATATTCCGAGGCGGCGCTGAAATCGCCGCGCGCGGATATGAGCAAGGCGACGGAACCAACGGCTCGCGGCAGGTTTTCAAACGTATGAGCCTGCGATGAACCGGCGCCAATCGGCGAGAGTGCGGGTGAGTCACCGGTGTAGAATTCGCGCACGTCGCAGGCATCGAGCACGCCGTTTTCATTGCAGTCGGCATCGCAGCCGCTGACGCAGTAAAACGGACCGCCGGGCGCGACGGAGTCGGCGTCAATCCGGCAGACATCTGGCACGCCGTCGTTGTCGCAGTCGTCCTGAGGAATGATTGCGCCGAGGAGATACGCGCCGACGCCGACGGATTGGCCCGTGATCGTCCCG
>CAZRFP010000079.1:0-19964 GCA_964599535.1 uncultured Planctomycetaceae bacterium | reverse complement strand
TCACGCTGCGGGTAAGGTGCCTCGATTACCTGCATTCTTGCGCCCGCCCGCCCGTGCTTTCGCGCCCCATCCCAGCGACCCAACCCCCGCGTCTCAAGCCTGAAGCCTCCTACTCATCCGACTCGCGCACCCAATCACGGCGACCCACGGACTCCAGAATCGACGACGCCGATTGCTGCAGGACCGGATGCACCCAATCCGGATCGATATCCACCAGAGGCTGCATCACAAACGCGCGCTCGTGCATCATCGCATGGGGCAATGTCAATTCAGGCTCCGAGCGAATCTCGTTGTCATAGCACAGGAGATCAAGATCAATCGTGCGCGGCCCCCACTCCACCGTGCGCTCACGGCCGAGAAGGTCCTCAATCTGCTGGCAGACCATCAGCAGACGCTCCGGCGTGAGTGACGTACGGACGCGAACGACGCCGTTGATATAGGGCGGCTGATCCTCCGGCCCGCCTTCCGCCTGCGTTTCGTAGAGCGGCGAAACGCGGACAATTTCAATCTCCCGCGTGCGTTCAAGCGCCGTCAATGCCGTGGCGATGTTCTTCTTGCGGCGGCCCAGATTCGACCCAAGGCCGATGAAGGCGTCATGGACGCGCCCGTTTGTCGCAGCGCCGTCGCTCACCAGATCAACTCCGCCATGCGACCGGTCGCCTCGCGAATCCGATCCTCATCCACTGTCAATGCGAAGCGAACGAAGCCCTCGCCGTGCCGGCCGAATCCCAGGCCCGGAATCGCCACGATCGCCGCTTCATCCAGCAGCTTCGTCGCGCAGGCCATCGAATCGTAACCCTTCGGGCAACGCGCCCATACATAAAACGTCGCGCGTGGAGACTGGACGCCGAAGCCCGTCTCCTTCAAATGGGGCACGAGTGCGTCGCGACGGCGCCGATAGACCTCGCGTATTTCGGCGACCGCCGGACCGTCGATGTTTTCGATGGCCGTGATCGCCGCGTCCTGAATCGCCGCGAACACGCCGGAATCCACATTGCCCTTGATCTTGGCCAGCGCCGAAAGCACATCGGCATGACCCACCGCGAAACCCACGCGCCAGCCGGTCATGTTAAAGGTCTTGCTCAGCGAGTGCATCTCGATGGCCACGTCTTTCGCGCCGGGTACCTCCAGAATCGAATGCGGCCGATCGCCTTCGTCGAAATAGGTTTCGGTGTACGCCGCGTCGGAGCAGATTATGAAGCCGTGCCGCTTTGCCAGTGCAACGCAGCGCTCTAAGAAATCCAGCCCGGCCGTCGCGCCGGTCGGATTGTTCGGATAGTTGATGAACATGAGGCGCGTGCGGTCCAGTACGTCCGACGGGATCGCATCGAGATTCGGCAGGAAACCCGACTCCGGAGACAGCGGCATGTCATGGGGTTCGCCGCCGGCGAAGATCGTCGAGCTTTCATAAACCGGATAACCCGGCGATGGAACGAGCGCTACATCGCCGGGGTTGATGACGGCCAGCGGCAGATGGCCCAGCCCTTCCTTTGAGCCGATCAGCGCCATCGCCTCGCCGGCCGGATCAATCTTGACATTAAAGCGCTTGCGCATGAATGCCACGACGGTCTCGCGAAACGCGAGCGAGCCACTGCCGAGAGGATACTGATGATTCGAAGGTACGCGGATGGCCGACGCCATTCGGTCGATGATGAACGGCGGCGTCGCCCGATCGGGATCGCCGACACCGAAGCTGATGACGTCCTTGCCGGCGGCGATGGCGTCGCGCTTTTTGCGATCGATCTCAATGAAGAGATACGGCGGCAGTCGATCAAGTCTGGCGGCGCGTTGAAACGACATGGAGCGCACTCCGTTGCGGAGATGAACGTCATCAACGTCCGTCGCGCCCGTGCGCGAATGGTCCGCGCGACCCGTCGGTCATCGACGCCGGATGAAGCCGGTATTATCACCCAACAGAGTCAAGCCCGTCAATCTGTGCCGCGACCGTCAGGAAGCAGTGGCGCTCCCTGCGTCATTTCGCTCGCGCGCGAAAAGTCCGCGCCCGACTACCCATTAATTCTATCAGTTGGAAAACTGCTCGTCGGAACATGACCGAAACGACTCGTCGCCGTCGTCGATCTGCACGGTCGGTTCCAGCACGCCGACGACTTTCTCCGCAAGGCGCTGATACGCCGTCACGATGTCCGTGCAAATCAAGTCTACGCGCTTGCGCAGTTCGCGCCGGTCCTTTACCAGACGCGAAGACATTTGCCGCAGGCGGCGCGCTCGATCGGCTTCCTGACGGCTCATGCGACTGCCGCGAACAACGCTCCGGACGCGGCTGACGAGATAGTCATAATCGACCGGCGTCGAAACCACGTCGGCCGCGCCGCGACGAAAGGCAGTGGCCAGTCGCTCCGTCTGAAAGGCGCCGTCGATCAGAATGACCGGCGGCCGATGGGGTGCATCATCCTCGATCAAATCCAGCGCATCGCCATCTGTCAAATCACGCGCGGCGATGACGATGTCTACCGGCGTCACCTCAAGCATCGCCCGTGCATCAGCAATAGATGAGGCGTGCGAATAGTCAGCGCTGATGTTCACCACCAGTTTTGCGATCAGTTCAGCCGCGGCCGATCCTTCCGTCGCCACGATCAAAATCCGCATGTCCTTATGCTTCATCGTAGAGCTTCCTTCTCAAACACTCCGTGTCGACATCCTGTCCATCTTCGCCATGCGGGGAACTGCGTCAGAGGTGGGTACACGCGGTCACGCACCGAACGTGCGGCCGACGTACGCCGGGCCAACTCTCAAGGCGATACGCTGCGCCGCCCTGGCACGCCCGACTTGTCCCATCCCTGGGCCGTTCGGATTCAATCGCAGAATCCGCCGGTTAGCGACGATCCATCAGGAACCAGCCTTCGGCAGTCGCAGTTCGACGATCGTTCCCTTGCCGGGTTCGCTGTCGAGCCGTATTCGACCTCCGCCCTGATGCAACCAGCGTCGCACCCTGGCCAGTCCCAAACCACGGCCGCGACCGGCCGGGCGATCAGAGAAAAATGGCTCCATCGCCCGATCCAGCACGTCCGCCGTCATCCCACGACCGTTGTCGATCACTTGGACGACGACTCCATCTTCGGTCGAATCGCTCATGGTCTTAACGGATAAGCGACGCGCCGACGGATCGCTCGCTTCGATCCCATTGCGCAGAATCTCCAGCAAAATTCCGCGAAGATGGGCCTCGTCAAACCAAACGGACACGCTATCGGACACACTCGCGAGATCGAGTTGCCCGTTTGCCAATAATCCGTCGGCAGACAGTTCCGTGGCGACGACGGCCAGGATTTTCCTCAGCGAGAGCGGTGCGGGGGTTGGCTCCGCAGATCGCGCAAATTCCATCATCTCCGTCACGATCGTGCTGCACGACCTCGCCTGACGAGCGATAATCTCCAGAGATTCTCGGACATCGGGACGATTTTCGCTTCGCAGGAGCATTTGCGCACGGCCGGCGATCACCGCCAGGGGATTGTTCAGTTCATGCGCCGCGCCCGCCGCGAGATGTACGACAGTCTCGAGGTTTTTCGCCGCCAACAGTTCGCTTTCGACCGTGCCAAGACGCCGATTCACTTCCGCCAGTTCATCACCCAGCTTGGCCGCCGCCGAATGGGACTGCGCCTGTGCGATGGCCAGGCCGATCGCGCCGCTCAGCGCCTCCATCTCCTTCGATTCTCCGCGCTGCCGTGCGACACATTCGGCGGACGCTTGAAATATCGCCGCACCGATCCAACGCTGCTGCCAGACGATCGGAAACAGCCAGGCCGGAGTCGTCGACGACAGGCGCAGCCGCTCGGCCGTTTTTGCAAAAGAACCGCTCGGCGGCGTAAGCCACACGCCGGCGCGCGCCATGGCAAGACACGCGCTGACATCGGCCGATGCATCGACGGATTCAGAATCGCGCTCTTCGATACCTGACTCCATCGCCCCGTCAACCGTACCCCATTCGGTCCATTGGCCGTCCGCTGAAACGACGTGCACGTGGACGCGCTCGACGCCCAACACCTCGCGCAATACCGCGGCACCGACGGCGCACACGTCGCGAACCGAAGCGCGCGGCGCGATATTTCGGCTCAAAGACTCGAGCGCGTTGAAGTATACAGATTGACGAACCAGGCACGCGTTGCGAAGAGAAAGCTCGGTATTCGTCGCCGTCAGTTCTTCCGTTGACTGCTGCAGCGCGCGAAGATAAACCTCTCGCGTGTTGAGCGAATCGGACCCAATCCACGCCGCGCGGCGCTCGATTTCATCGACGAGCGAGGTGACGATGGCCTGTCGCTGCTTCTCCGTCAGGCCGAGCTTAGTCGCCAATATCCGCGACGAGATCATGAATCGATGATTGCCCGAATAGCCGATCCGCTGCTCGCGGGCGATGGTATCGGCCAGTTGTACGACCTGAACATGCAGCCCCGACGCGATCGAATCAGGCAGACCCTCGGGATGCTGATGGTGCAGCCAGATGCACTCAGTCAAGGCTCTCGGCAGGCCCCACTTCTCCGCAAGTCGCCGCCCGATGACCGCGTGATCCACGCCGAGCATGCGGCGCTCCATGTCGGCGATATCGGCGCGATGCTCGTTCGCCTCACGTGCGATGCGGTGAAACGCCTTCGGCATCGCCGTATCCAGCGCGATCTTGCCGATGTCATGCAGCAGACCGTGAACGAACGCTTCATCCGGCGAGCCGCATCGCGGCAGCGCCGTCGCGATCTCACGCGCGGCGCACGCCACGCACAGGCAATGCTTCCAGAATTCGGCCCGATCAAAGCCGCCTTCTTCGCGGGTCTCGTTCGACGCCGGGCCGAATACCTCCATCACTTTAAGCGCCAGCGTAATCTGGCGAATCGTCGAGAACCCGAGCAGTACGACCGCGTTTTCGATCGACAGCGCCTTCGTTTTCATGCCGTGTTCCGCCCGGCCGAGGATCGACAACACGCGTGCCGTCAGCGCGGGATCGGCGCTGATCAGCTCGATAATTTGACGAGCATTTGAACGTGAATCTTCGGTCAGCGCGAGAATGCGCGCGGCGATGGGCGCGAGCGGCGGCAGCGCGTCGAGCTGCGAGAGCACGAGTTCGACTTTGCGCGCGTCGTGGCTATTGGACACCTCTGGCGTCATGGCGAACCAGACTCCCCCTTCGCCCCCGGAGACGCGCCGTTAAGACCGCAGCAACTCAACCATTCGACCGATCAGTTGATCGATGTCGAATGGCTTCTGGATGAAGTCGTCGGCCCCGGCGCTCTTCAGGCTGTCGATCTCCGCCGGATCGACGGCGCCGGAGACGATGATGATGCGCGTGTGGCTCAACTGCGCGTCCGAGCGGATGCGCTGGCAGACGATGTTGCCGTTAATATCCGGCAGCATGTAGTCCAGCAGCACGATGTCGGGCTGAAACTCTTTCGTCAACGCGCCGGCGTCGAATCCATTCGAAGCCGATTGCACCTCAAACCGGCCGTCGCGGCCGAGAATGTCGACGAGCATATCGACAATGTCGCGATCGTCATCAACGACAAGCACCTTGCGCTTGCCGCGATTGAGATTCTCGACCGGAATGTCGTGCTCACGCATGAAGTCCAGCAGCGCTTCCTTCGGGATTCGCCGAAACTTGGATCCGGGAACCCGAAAGCCGTTCAATTTCCCGTTGTCGAAACATCGAATCACGGTCTGCTGGCTGATCCGGCAGATCTCCGCCACCTCGCCGGTCGTAAAGACCGTCTTGGAACGCCAATCCGCCTGATTTGCATCATTCAATGCGTCGACCACAGCTTCCTCGGCACGTCTTGTATCTTGACCGCTCATCTTACCTATCTCTCCCAGTTTAACAAGCTTTGGCGCTTATCGAGCGGGGAGTGGATGGACTTAATGCTATAAGTCCAAATGGTGAATGAGCATCAGCGATCATCCGACGAGCGTCCGATTAACACGTCAATTTCGGACGCACAGGCAGACCGCCGTGTTTCGACACGAACTTCAACGTGCTGCGAAAATGGTGCCAGCCGGCTCGCGATATCGTCCGCGCGCTGGAGCGCCGATGATCATGCACGCACTCGATCTGTGGGCAGTAAACAACGCGCCGGCCGCGCTGCCACGTGCGATAGCACAGATCCACATCCTCGAAGTACAAAAAAAATCGCTCGTCGAAAATGCCGCCCTGCTCCTCTTGGACATCGCCCCGGCGCAGAAACATGGCCGCGCCTAATCCCCAATCTACATCCGTCGGACGCTTGAGATCGACATCCTCGCATAGATAATGCCGGAAGAAGCCGGGACGCATCCCCAGCGCGCGCAGCGGCGACCTGGCGAACATCACGACAGCCCATGTATAAAACCGCCGGACTGATGGCTGCACTTCGCCGTCGGGATAGCGAAGCAGCGGAAGCACGATCCCCACGTCATCGTTTGCCTTGAGATAAGCCCTGGCACGATGCAGCGTCGCTTCGCCGATGCGAACGTCCGGATTGGCAATCATCAGCAGCTCGCCGCGCGACGCGCGATAGGCCTGATTGATGCCCGCGCCAAAGCCGACGTTGCCGGACTCGATCACGCGCGCTTCGACCATGCCCGATGCCGCGTCGCGTTCATTCAAAAAGTCAAGACGATCGCTCGGAGAGTTGTTCGTCACGACCAGTTCCAAAGGCTCGTCACCGCCGTGCTGCGTCAGCGAATCGACCAGCCCGCGCAGATCGGCCGACGAATGATAGTTCACCGTCAAGACGCTGATCATCTCGAACGCTCCATATTCGCCGATCGGTCAAACCTCGACGACACGTGTAACGCCCACCAGTCGTGCTCCAGCCGATTCACGATGCGCTCCACGACCACCGGATCATTCAACGGGAGCGCGGCTTGGCGCGCTTCCATTCGTTGACGTAGCCTACGCGCCGCCTTGCGGCCGGCACGCCAAGCCCGAAAGCAGCCCTGCCGCAGCTTGTTCGCGCCCTGGAGCGCGAGAAACATGCGTCGCGCCGCGGCATAGCGCTGCTTCAATGCCGGCGGCATGTTCGCCTGCCAGACGAACTCCGCATTGCGCGCCGAATTGAAGTGATACGTCCGGCCGCGTGGACTGTACGACGAACTGAGATGGTGATAGCAGATCGATTTCGCCGCGAATCGACATCGATATCCCGCCCATGCCAGCCGAAACCCCAGATCAACATCTTCGTAGTAACTCTCGAACGTCTCATCGAACAGTCCGGCCCGCTCAACAGCCTCGCGCCGATAGAACGCCGATGCGCCGCTTGGCGAAAAGCAGGTGTCGGGCAATGCCAAAGCCGTCTGGCGCGGTTGCAAGTGGTTTCGTTTCACTGCCCCGCCGACAACAGAGTACACATCGCCGGCCGTGTCGATCAGATGCGGCGGCTCCGCCAGCACAACGAGCGACGCGACCGATCCGATATCGTCCGCGTCGAACGCCCGTATCGCCTCAGTCAGCCAGTGCTCATCGACGTGCGTGTCGTTGTTGAGCAGCGCGACGAACGGCGTTTGCGCCGAGCGCAGCCCGACATTGCAAGTTCCGGCGAATCCCAGATTTCGCTCGTTCACGATCAGCCGCACATCAGGCCAATTCGACCGAACATAGGCCGCGCTGTCGTCCGGCGACTGGTCGTCGACGATCAGCACGCTCAGCCGCGGATCGCTCTGCCGCGCGAGAGACGCCAGCAAATGCGGCAGATAACGCATTCCCTTATAATTCGGAATAATGACGGTGGCGATGGGTTCTGACATAGATCAGAATGTCCGTCGATACGTGGACCGGCCGAGTTCGCTCGAGAACACGGGTTGTGCGAATCTGCTCTCGTGACTTGTGGCCGAAGACGCGGCAATTTCGCAGTCGCACCACACGGGGAGGGCGAAGTTTCTCCTCGCACACGATTTCCGATGGTGCGGCAGTATATCCGCCGTTCAGAGCTTACGCGACCGCGCTGCTGGAGCCATTTGCGTGTCCGATCAACCGACCGTGCTGACGGCCGAACAGAAAGAAACGCAACGCCGCCTGCGGGCCGTGCGAATCTGCATCGCGGCGAGCCTGCTTGTGTGTGTTGTTGAGATCGCACTAGGCTGGTACTTCAGCCTGCAGAGCCTCATCGCCGAGGGCATCCACACGCTGCTCGACGGCGTTGATTCGGTCATCGTCTTATTCGCCGTCATTCTCGCCGCGCGGCCGGCCGATCGATCGCATCCCTTTGGTCACGGCAAGTTCGAAGCGCTGGGCGCCGCCATCGAAGGCTCGTTCGTGCTGGCGGCCGGGCTTTGGATTGCCTACGAATCAACGCTCCGATTGATTCGCGGCGAATCGCCGCCGATGATTCCGTTCAGCGTCTGTGCCGTGATGGCGGCGGCCAGCGTGTTCTATTATTTCATTTCGTTATATCTGATGCGTATCGCGCGAGAGACCAAGTCGCCCGCGGTTCTCGCCGAGGCGCTGCATCTGCGGACGCACATTTACATCACGGGCGGTCTGGCCATCGGCCTGCTACTGGGCGCATGGGGGCGCATGCCAATCGTGGATACGATCCTCGCGGTGGCCGTGGCGCTGTGTCTGGTCGGTATATCGTGGCATATCTTTCGCGAGGTCTTCAGCCAGTTCACGGATGAGTCGCTGCCGGCCGACGAGATCGAAGCGCTCGCACAGATTATCAAACAGTTCGACGCGCGATTCGTGGAGGTCCACGGTTTGCGGACGCGCCGTTCAGGCGCCGAGCGGCACGTGGAGATGCACCTCGTCGTCATGCCCGAGACGACGGTTCACGCGGCCCATCAGCTCAGCCATGAGATTGAAGACGCCATTGCCGCCAAATGGCCCGCGTCGCGCATCACCGTCCACACCGAGCCGCTGAACACATCGGACAAAAATCATGCCGATTGGCTGCGCGGCCAGCCGAAGGTCCGCACCGATGATGCCAACCCCGAGGCACGCGAGTTCATTCACTGATGCAGTCAGCCGAAACACCGCGAGCTATTAGTGCCGCGCAGTCAGAGCAAGAACCGCCAGCGAGCGCGAAGTAGAGCCGCAATCGCGGCACCCCCATCGCGCTATCGTTGTTTCCGTACCACATCCATCACCAGGGCCCGTCCATCCAGTCCGCGCAGCGCCTGACCGCTGACAAACACGCTTTCGCGCCCGCTTTCCCCGCGTGGCAGCACAAGCGACCCCCATTGAAACAACTTCTGCGGAAGCGTATCCTTCCGAACCGAGAGCACCTGCTCCCATTTCTCGCCATCGCACGAGAGCAACAGCGTCGCTTCGCGCGATGGATTGGCCTTCGAAATCTCAACCGTCGTAGACAGTGCATATACCCCGCCGAAGCGACAGGCATAAATACAACTTCCGGCCAGCGGCGCGATCCGTTCGGCACGGCCTGTCTGCTTGTTTAAGCGAATAATCCGATTCGGCTCATTTTCCGTGTCGGTGCCGAAGACAAAGCAATCACCGAAGTCGAACACGCAGACAGCCCGATGATCCTGACTTCCGCGAGCCAACCACTCAAACGACTTGAAGTCAGCCGACAATCTGCCGAACCCCGGCTCGTCGCCATGATCGCCCGTCAGCACCCAATAATGCCCGCCCGTCGCATCGTAGAAGATGTTATGCACATGACGAACGTCGTTCGGCGGAAAGGTAAACGCCACATGAAAAGACGCCCCGCCATCGTCCGATGCATATATTCGCACCGCAGGCCGATCGCGATTTGTCGTGCTGTACTCGCCCCAGACGATGCGACCGTTCGGACCGACGCCGATCATCATCGGCGGCTTAAGTCGATCAACGATCTCAACGCGGCTCGGCGTCATCAACGGCTCGCCGGCACGTGCGTAAAAGACCGCCTTCTTGCTCGCCGCGATGTACGTCCCACTCGGCAGATGCGCCATCGCCCGCACTTCCTGGCGGAACGCACGGCACGCCAGGCGCGAACACTCGATCAGCCTGCGCGAAGGCGTGCGCGGCATGGCCGTCTGAAAGGCCCATGTCTCGCCGCCGTCCGTCGATCGGTGTATTTCGTAGTTGCGACCGAGATAGAGCGCACCGTCCGGCTCCGCCAGCGCCGCTCGGCCGCTTTGCCGACCGCGCACGCGCAGCTCAAATCCGTTCGTGGGTGTCAATGCGGTCATGACAGATCGATGGCACGGTTCGTCGCGGCCGACTCAACCGCCGCGATCGTCGCGCGCATCACGTTTTCAATCTCGTGAAACGGCATGACCGGCGGACCGCCTCGCGCGACGGTCTCGGTCAATCTGCGAAACTGCTCCGCGTGGCCCTTATCCTGCCGGCGCGTTTTAAGCTTGCTGAAGCCCTTCCAGCCATATCCGTAGAGCACGCGGAAGTTGTCGAGCTTCAGCACTTTGCCGTCGCAGAACACATCGACCGTCTCCTTGGGATAAGCGCGGTGCCCATTGCCGAAATAGTGCAGCGTGCCGATCGAACCATCCGCGAACGACAGCGTGATCGAAATCTTGTCATCCCGCACGGCCAGCGCCGGACTCTCGCCCACGCGCGTCGCCGACACGCGCACGATCGGCGCGCCGACGAGATGCCGCATCATGTCAATCCAATGGCATCCTTCGCCAAGAATGCGCCCGCCACCCACCGTCGGGTCCTGCGTCCACGACTCCGGCGCGATCACGCCCGCGTTGATCAGCGCGCAGATCGTCATCGGTTCGGTCCGGCCGGCCAGCAGCGATGTCATCTTCTGAACATGCGGTGAAAACCGCCGGTTGGTGCCGACCAGCAGTTGCCGTTCGCCCGCCGACTCGTATGCCGCGCGAACCTGCTCCAGTTCATCCAGCGTCAGGCAAAGCGGCTTTTCGACCATCACATGCTTGCCGGCCGCGAGAAACTCGCATGCCATACGCGCGTGAAGATGATGCCGCGTCACGATCATCGCCAGATTCACCGACGGATCGTCGAGAATCGTGCGATAGTCCGTCGTGGCTTGTTCAAAACCGAACTTTCGCGCCGTGTGCGTGCAACTGATGCCGCCGGCGCTGGCAACCGATCGCAACCGCACCGGCAAACCCTTCAGCGCAGGCAGCAACGTCGCTCTCGCAAAATTACCCGCGCCGACGAGGCCGATGACCGTCGCATTCGTCCCTGGAATATGCGCAGATTTGCTGCCGACTCCCGTCGCGACGACGCGCGTCTCTGGCGGCGAGACACGCGGATACTCCAGTACGATCCCGAGCGTGTCGCGTTGATCCGTCAGCAGGCCATACGCCTCCGGCGCGCTGCCGTGCGGCATGCGCTGCGTTATGAGCGGCTCGACATCGAGCCGGCCGGCCGCCAGCATGTCGATCACTGCCTCAAAATTGCGCTGTTCGGTCCATCGCACGAAGCCGATAGGATAGTCATTCCCGGACTCCTCATAGTTCGCGTCGTGCCGCCCGGGACCGTAAGAGCAGGACACCTGAAACGTCAGCTCCTTCTTGTAAAAGTCGGACCGCGCCAGCTCAAGCCCGACCACGCCGACCAGCACGATGCGACCGCGCTGGCGGCACATTTGCGCCGCCTGATGAACAATATCGTTGCTCTTCGATGAGGCCGCGATAATGACGCCATCGACGCCGCGGCTGTTGGAAAAAGCCCTTGCCGCCGCGACCGGGTCCGCCCCGCCCGGAAGGTCCGCCGTCTCCGCGCCGAAGCACCGCGCCAACTCCAACCGCGACGAGTCCATATCGATGCCGATCACACGGCACCCATGCGCGCGCAGCAACTGCACCGTCAACAGGCCGATCATCCCCAGGCCGATCACCGCTACACTTTCGCCCAGCGTCGGCTGCAACAGGCGAATGCCCTGCAATCCGATCGCGCCCAGCACGGCGAATGTACCCTGCTCGTCCGACACACTCTCCGGCAGCTTCGCGCATAAGTGCTTCGGCACGCAGACCACTTCAGCGTGATAGCCGTTGTTCACCACACGATCGCCGATGCAGAACTCCTCCGCGCCGCGGCCGACCGCTGTCACCACGCCGACATTGCACATGCCCATCCACTGCGGCTCGTCGAGCTTGGCGAACACCGCTTCCATCGTTGGAATCAGTCCGTCCGTCTTGACTTTGTCCAACACCTGGCGCACACGCTCCGGCTGCGAGCGCGCCTTGGCCAGCAGGCTGCTTCGGCCGAATTCGACAAGCATTCGCTCCGTGCCGGGCGATATGAGCGAGGCGCGCGTCTGAATGAGCAGATGGCCGGCTTTCACCATCGGGCACGGAACCTCGGCCAGTTCGATCTGGCCGGTCTTGAAGTGTTGCAGCACCTGTTTCATTCAACGCACTCGGCGCGACATCGCGCGGTCAGGCTGTCAGCTCTTCATACATTTTCAGCATCGTCGCCGCCTCGATGCCCCAATTGAACTTGTTGCGCACGGCGCGCTGGCCGCGCTGGCCCATTTCAGCCGCTTCGATCGGATCGCGAAGGATGCGCGTGATCGCGTTCGCCACCGACTGGGCGTCGCGCGGATCGGCATGAACGCCGCAATCCTGATCGCCCACCAACGTTCGCCAATGCGGAAAATCCGACGCGACAAGCGGCAGGCCCGCCGCCATGTATTCAAACAACTTGGCCGGCTGAGCTTCCGTGTGATTCGGCACCGGATGAAACAGCACCAGCCCCGCGCGCGATTCGCCGAGCTTATCGAGGATCTCGCCGCGCGATCGCCAACCGAGAAACTCCACGCGATCCCAGCCCGGCAGCCCGCGCACCTCCTGCTCAAGCGACGCCGGAATAAACTTACCCGCGAGAATCAGCCGCGCGTTCAACTCCGCGGGCACGAGCGACATCGCCCTGACGATCTCGCAAATCCCCCGCTGTCGGCTGATCTCGCCGACATAAATCACGTTCGGCGGCCGATCGGCCAATGGCGTGGGGTGATCGTGCAGCACTTCGTCCATGATCGGAAAGTTCTGAACGACGACGGCCTTTCGCCTCGGAAAGCGCCGCGCGATGGCCGGCGTCGCAGTGATGATGCGATCAAACGCGAGCATTCCGAGAATCTCCCAGAACTCACAAAACCAGGCGGCCGCGAAGCGGACGGGTTTGGGAATGTATGTCTTGTTGTACACGCTTCGCGGCGTGTCCTCATGCGCGTCGTAAACGACGCGTTTGCCGGCCAGCTTCATCAGCAGCGCTGCGGGAATCAGCTCCGGATCGTGAAAATGATAGACGCGGCCGTTCTCTTTCATGGCCCGCCGAAACACGCGCCACGTGCTGCCGATCATGCGGTCAAACCGGGTCTTCGGCTTCGGCACGGCACACAGCCGGACGCCGTCGATCACTTCATCGCGCTCATGAGGTACAACATAAGCCGTGTCGTAGCCCGCTGCCGCGAGCGTACGGCACTCGCGATGAAACACGCGAATGTCATTGGGAGGATGCACCGTCGAGAATTGAATAACGCGAACGCGCACAGCCGGGGAGCGCGCCGGCAAATCTGCTTCGGAGGCCCCCGCCGCGGCGGCCGCATGTTCGACCGTCGCGCGTGTCAAGATCGCCGCACCTCCAGCGCTGAAAGAACTCGGACGATCTTTCCACCCGCATCGCCGTCGCCGTAGAGCTGACACCCATCGCTGGAAGGCCTCCAGTTCAGCGCCCACGAAATCGCCTCGCCGATTCGGCTGGAATCCGCTCCGACGAGTCGATTCGCGCCGGCATCGACCAGTTCTACCCACTCGGTTTCATCGCGCATCGTGACGCACGGCACGCCGAAGAAATATGCCTCCTTCTGCATGCCGCCGGAATCCGTCAGGATGCCTCGCGCGTGTTTCTCAAGGATCAGCACATCCAGATACGAAACCGGATCGACGATCCGAACATGTGGCGCAACGGCGATCGACCGCCCCTGCATGACCTTTTGCGTTCGCGGATGCAAAGGCAGGACAATCGGCAGCGAGCTGGCGTTGAATGCGGCGAAGATCGATTCAAGCCTCCCTGGCTCATCCGTATTTTCGGCGCGATGCAGCGTCGCAAGGAAGTAGCCCTTGGGTTCGAGCTTCAGTGACTCAAGAATTCGGCTTTGGTCTACGGCAAGCGCCGTGTTGAATAACACGGAGTCATACATCACGTCGCCGACCAGATGAACCCCGCGCGTGACGCCCTCGCGCGACAAGTTTCGAACTGCTGTCTCAGTCGGACACAGCAGCATGTCGCTCACGCTGTCGGCCACGATGCGGTTGATCTCCTCGGGCATCCGCCGATTGAAACTGCGCAGGCCCGCCTCGACATGTGCGACGGGAATATGCAGCTTCACCGCCGCCACCGCGCCTGCCAGCGTGCTGTTCGTATCGCCATAAATCAGAAGGATGTCCGGCCGCTCGTCGAGCAGGACCTGCTCGATCTTCTCCAACATTGCGCCGGTTTGCCTGCCGTGGGAACCTGAGCCTACGCCGAGATGAAACTTAGGCGCCGGGATCTTCAGCTCGTCAAAGAACACCTGCGACATGTTCGCATCGTAGTGCTGTCCCGTGTGGACGATCGCCTCGTCGATGCGCGGCGCGCCGCCATTGCGCGGCGATGCATTCCATCGCTCGATTGCGCGGCTCACGGCGGCGGCTTTCACGAACTGCGGCCGAGCGCCGACGATTGTTACGATTCGCAATACGTCCGACATCAACTCCCCTTCTCGCTCGCCATTCTCTCGCGCCCTCGTGCAATGGCCTTTTCGGCCAATTTCAGGAGGTCTTGCGCGTTCTTGACCGTGTCGAAATGCGCGTATGCAATCTCCCGTCCGGTCCGCCCCATTCTCGCGGCTTCTTCCGGATTCGCCAACACGCGCGTCAAGGCGTCCGCTAGTGCATCGGCATCGCGAGGGGAAACCAGAACTCCACAAGGTCCGTATTGCATCACGTCCGGTGTTCCACCCACCTCCGTCGCCACAATAGGCAGCCCCGCCGCCATCGCTTCAACAACGCTTTTCGGCAATCCTTCGGCAAAAGACGGCAGACAGAATACGTCGCACGCCGACAGAATGTGCGGAACTTCCGTATAAGGCCGCCTGCCGATCAAATGAAGATTATCGCCCCAACCGTGCTTGGATGCCTCCGAACGAATCCACTCGACCAGCGGACCCGTCCCGACGCAGACGAGATCGACATCGCCGATCTTCCCGCGCAATCGGCCATACGCCTCCACAAGGACGCGCACGCCCTTGCCCTCATTAAGCGCGCCGACAAAAACGATCAGCCTTTGATCGAGCGGCAATCCCAACTCGCGCCGCTTGTCATCGCGCGGTGGTGCATGCGCATATCTTGATAAATCAATGCCGCGGCTGAACACATGCACCGGGGCTGTTTCACGCGACAACCGCCTGACATCCGCGAGAGCGCCCTCGCCTTCGACCAGTATCAGATCGGCCGCTTTCAACGTCGACTGCGTAGCCGACATCGCGCGGCGGCTCTGATACGGATACGTGTGGGCGTCGCTGCCAATGCTGGACAACATCACAGGCAAGCCCAACTCGCGCGCTAATCGCACGGCGACAACGCCATCCGGCATCAGCTCGCAACCGTAAATCAGATCAAACGGCCTGACGGCGTGTGCCGCGCGAGCGACACGAGCGATTGGCCCATAACGCAGCAACGCATCGTAAGGCCGCCACCAGTTTCCAGGCGGCCGCCAGAAGCGCGGACAAGAGACTCGAACACCGTCGAGCGTGTACGCCGCCGGCACGTCTCGACCGCCCTTTCGACGCCAGTCGCGCGAGAGCCATTGGTATAACCGAATTTGCGGACGAATCACCTCAATCTCATGACCCGCCGCCACCAGCGCGCGAAAGCTCACATGCCGCGCCTGTCCGGCGTAATCTTCGCTTGAGACCGGGTAAAGCGTTGCGATGGCAAGGATTCGCATGGAGGCCGTCCCTCAGCGCCGCCGGAGGACGGTCTAATAGTAGGACGGTTGAGCCGTTCGAGCGGGCATCCATCCGGCCGGCGCAGGCTCGACGGTATCGGACGGCATGATGTAGCCCAAATCCTGCGCCGCCTCAAGCTGCCGGGCGCGGTTGGCCGCGGCCGCCGCGAAGATCGTGAAAAACCACATCGCTTTGATCGTGAAAATCGGATGCGCCAGACCCGTCACCAGGAAGAAAACCGTCATCGAGCGAAGCAGCCATTTCTCAGCGGGCGCGCGCGTTCGCGCTGATGCATAAATCAGTTTTCCGAAGAAGAGAAGGAACAGCGTGACGCCAAAGATTCCGAGTTCCGCCGTGATGAGCATGATGTCGTTATGAATGACATGCTTCTCGCGAAGCGCAATGGTGTAGTTTTTGTAGCCGGTCCCGAGGATAGGATTGCTCATGATATTCTCGATGCCGCGCTGCATCAGCGCAATCCGGTAGTCGAGGGATTTGTCCCGCATTTTTGAGTCGAAGATACGCTGCACTGCCTCGGATTTCGCGTATTGGCTTCTTAAGACGAATTGATACCCGCCCACCAGCAGGATTGCGGCGATCACCACGCCGACCATCATGCCGCGCGAACGTAGAAATTGATACGCTGTCAGCGCCGTCACGCCGAGCGCCGCCGCCAATCCGAAGAGACAGCTTCGAGCGCCGGTCAGGATCATCATGACCGGAAATATGAACGCACATGCTGCCCACATCAGGCGCAGCGTTTTCGATGGATCACGCAGGAAGAGATACACCGCCACCAAAAACGCCGCGGCCAGATACGTCGCAAAGTCATTCGGATTAACGTCCTGGGCATTCGTGCCGCCGATCGTCAGGCGAGTGTCGGAGCCGCTGGAACGGGCAATACGCGCAAGACCGCCTGTCAGATACAAGCGCGTCACGACAAACAGCATGCCGATCGCATACGCCCGCAGCGGCCAGACAAAGTTGCCGCGATATGCGACGGCGTTCCAGACGGCCAATCCCCAAATGCACAACTGAAAGATCGTAAGCGACGAAATGAACGCAAAGGGCTTCTCCGGAGCCCACAGCGCCGATGTGGACGCCCAACATCCAAGCAGAATCATCGGAATCAGCGGCGTACCCCGGACGAATAGTCCCCGGCCTAAAAACTTGCAGTGGAAAAGGATGCCCAGAGCCGCAAGGCCGCCGACCACGCGATCCGCCGTAAACTGTCCTTGGAAGTTGATCGAACCGCTCAACGGCAGAACCAGCGCGATGCAGCAAAGCGCGAAAGTAGGACTTGCAATCACCCCTACCGCCGTCGGAACCCCCATCAGCGCGATGCCCAGGATCGGCTGGCCACCCAGCGTGGCCGTCAGGATGCCGCCGAGGCAGCAGAGCAGCCAGACGGCGACAAACATAATCCAGCCGCCCGAAACCGGTGAGGCGTCCTGGCTGATCGGATCAACATCCGTGTTCGTGTCGTAAGGAATCGCGTACAAGGACGACCTCGGTTTACAAATCTAAAGCCGGCACCGCACCCTATTCGAGCAGGTCGCATGAGCCGATGTATACTATACCCACTTGATTATCGGCGGGTTCGATCCAAGCTGTTTCATAAACGTACGCTAATATTGACGCCGTCTTGACTAACTCAATGACGTACCCGCACCCTGGGATTGCAGGCTGCGAATGGCTCCCCCGGCTTGTTGAATCGCACGATCGACCAAGCAGCATTTGCCGTCGCGAGGACCGGCGGAACATCGCGAAAGGAACCACAACGCTAAACAATGTGCGGCATTTGCGGCATTTTTGACCGAGCCGGAGCGTCCATCGACGCCTCCCAACTCACCACTATGCGCGACGTCATGTTGACGCGCGGCCCCGATGCCGCCGGCGCATACTTTGCGCCGCACATCGCGCTGGGGCACCGGCGCCTCAGCATTATCGACCTTTCCCCAGCCGGCAACAACCCGATGCCCAACGAAGACGGCACGGTGCAAATCGTCCTCAATGGCGAAATCTACAACTTCCTCGACTTGCGACCGGAGCTTGAAGCGGCTGGTCACGTCTTTCGCTCGCGTAGCGACACGGAGGTGTTAATCCACGGTTACGAGGAGTGGGGCATTGACGGCCTGCTCCGTCGCATTCGCGGCATGTACGCGTTCGCCATATGGGACGCTCGCAATCGCGAGCTGATCTTAGCTCGCGACCGCGTCGGCAAGAAGCCGCTGTTCGTTTACGACGACCGAAAAACGGTCCTTTTCGCCAGCGACATCAAAAGCATCTGGACCCTGAAGCGAGACGGCCTGACGCTCGATCCGAAGGCGATCGACGAATTTCTCTTCAACTATTACATCCAGCAGGACCGTTCGATCTACCGTGAAGTCTGGAAGGTGCAGCCTGCTGAATATGTCGTTTTCAGCACGGACGCCGATCAGACCCGGCGTGCAAAATACTGGTCGGTCTCTTACGCTGACAAGCAAATCAAGACGGAATCGGAGTGGATTGACGGCCTCGAACATCATCTTCGACGAGCCGTGCGGCAACGCATGATTGCCGATGTTCCTCTCGGCGCTTTTCTCAGCGGCGGCGTCGATTCCAGCGCCGTCGCGGCGTTCATGGCTCGGGAAAGCGGAAGTCCGATCAACACGTTCACTATCGGCTTTGAGAATATTCGACAATACGACGAACGCGCCCACGCCAAGCGCGTCGCGGATCACATCGGATCGAATCACACCGAAATCGTGCTGGAGCCTGATGTCTGGGCTGTCCTGCCCTATCTCGTCTGGCATTACGGCGAGCCGTTCGGCGATGCATCGGCCGTGCCGACTTACTTCGTCTCCAAGGCCGCGCGGGAGTACGTCACCGTCGTTCTCACCGGCGACGGCGGCGATGAAACACTTGCAGGCTACGACCGCCACCTTTCCGCGGACCGCGCAAGACGCATGCGGCATGTGCCCGGCGTTCTGCGACGGCATCTCATCCCTGCCGTGGCCAGGTCGCTTGCGGCCAACGCGCCGGACCGACTGCAATTCGACCGTGCCGCCCTTTTTGCCGAACACATGGCCGGCAGGCTGGACCTGGCCGTTCGGCGCTCCAGCGTCTGGCGCGATCATCGGCGCGAGCGGCTCTGGCAGCCCGACTGGTTCAACTGCATTTCCGACTGGCATCCGGCGCAACCGCAAATCGACGCTCTTGGCGAATGCGACGGCCCAACGCCGCTCGACCATCGGCTGCAGATGGACATGAACTGCACGCTTCCGAGCGATTACCTCGTTAAGGTCGATGTCGCCTCGATGGCCGCTTCACTCGAGGCCAGATGCCCCTTCCTCGACACCGATCTGATCGAGTTTGCTGCCTGCATTCCTGCCGATATGCTGCTAGCCGATGGTGAACTGAAACATCTCGGAAAGAAACTCGCCACAAGACACGTGCCCCATGATTCAATCTATCGCAGGAAATGGGGTTTCGGTCTGCCGATCGGCCATTGGATGCGTGATGAATGGCATGCGCGCGTGCGACGCATGTTGCTCGACGGGCCGGCTGCGAAACGCGGGATGTTCGATCTCCGATTTGTCGAGCGGATTCTTGATGAGCATCGCGACGGCCATGCGGATCATCGGTTTCGGCTTTGGACGCTGCTGATTCTCGAAATCTGGCAGCAGATCTTCATCGACCGCACGCTCAACCCAGGTGATACGCTTCCGCGATAGGCCGCCGGCCTGCCATCACGACAACGAGCCGGGCCTGATCTCTCCATTGGTCCATTCGAAGCGACGTGCCATGAAAAACCCCAGCCGCTGGGACCGGGGTGAACTTATAAAAGCCTTAATTGTCCGGGCGAGTCTTCGCCTCATCACGTCCGCCGAAGCCTTGCCGTGTCGGCCTCACCTCGGTCGGCGACGCCGCGAGACGCTTCGACAAAGACGCGATCAGCCGAAATGCCGTGTTCCTGACAAAGCTGAGCGATCAACTTCGATAGCATCCGAGCCTGAGCCGACGAGATCTTCGCATCGTTGTCGGCACAGGTCAGCAAAATCTGAACGGTTTTCGGCGCACTTCGTTCGGCTTGCCCCACCTGCCATGCGTGGCTCTGGAAGAGCCGGCCGTTCTCGTCGATCCGATAATGAA
>CAZRFP010000078.1:0-19970 GCA_964599535.1 uncultured Planctomycetaceae bacterium | reverse complement strand
GACCGCATCGAGCACATTGAGCGGCTCGTTTCTGACGGCAGCGGCGGCATGACGCGCATTCGCGAAACTCGAAACATCTCCCAGATTCTCAGCGATGAATTCGGCACGGAGTTGAGGGTCATCCGAACCGGCGGCGGAGACGACCATTTCGCCAGCCGTGAACAGCGCACCGACGGCACAAACATTCTCGCCATCGCACCCGGAGTGGCCTGTACGTATCGTCGCAATCAGAAGACCATCGCGGCGATGGAGGCCGCGGGCGTCGAGTGCATTTCCATCTCAGGCTCCGAATTGGTGCGCGGCCTGGGCGGCCCGCGGTGCATGACCATGCCGCTTCGCCGCAGGCCCCAGGAATAGCCATATCGACATATCGGGCCATGTCGCACCGATGCCACTTCATGTGCAACGCGACTTGACGCGTCCGTACCGCGCGTCGTCACAGACGTCAGACGCGGCATAATTGCATTGCCTTGCCTGATTCATACAGACCGTCGCAGGCGTCGAATCGCGGTTATCCGACGCGGCATTCAACAGGTGATTTTGACGCGAGTTAAGTCGGACGTCCTATCATCAGATGGGGAATTCCGCCGCCACCGCACCGCGGAAGCGCTGCGGCAGCGTTTGTGTAACGTACATCTTCGCCGCGCGGGATGCGGCGGGAAACCGTGCCATGAATCGCTACGCATCAACACCGATTTCGCTTTACCTCGCCATGATCGTGACGGCGGCCGTAATCGCGTTTTCGCTGCTGTCAGGCTGTTGCAAGAACAAGCGAATCGATCCGGTCGTGCTTGGCTCGCCGGTGCTGTTGTTTGATGTCAACGGTGCGTCACCGTATGCTTCGACCGATTTCGGACGCTCGGCCTGGCCGAGCGTGCCGGGTCCGCTGGAGAGTATTGAAGAGACTTACTTCTATCAGTACACGCGCGACTTCCAAGGCAACGCCTTTCAGGAGCGAAATTCGCCTGTTCGCGTGTTTAACTCCGTGCGGCGCGGCATGCATCTGCGCTGAGACTGACCGGGGCGCGACATCCAATCGGAGACGCGATGGGTCGACAAACCGTTCGATCGCTAAATCGCCAGATCGCCGGATTAAATCAATCCCCAATTCACGCCTTCACGAACGTCATCCGTGCCCGATCCTTCTGCACGCCGGGAAACTTCAGCGCCTGGCTGTGCATCACCACATAGACTCCGGACGGCAGCAGCCGACAGGCCAAAAACGCTTCGGTCATGTTCTGAAACGCGTCGCTGTCGCGAAACTCAAACGGCCGCATCGCCCCGGTCAGCACGACGGGCTTCTCAAGGCCGGCGAGTTGTGCGTGGAGATGTTCGCCCGTGATCGAAAGCGTATCGGTGCCATGAACGATGAGCACTGCGTCGCCCGTCGGCAGCGCCTCGCGGACAGCTTCGCAGATGGTGTTGCGATCCTCGTCGGTCATGTCGAGCGAGTCCTTCGACATGACGCGAACGTGCCGCCACGTCAGATCATGCAGTCGCAGCCGTGTCAGGATGTGATCGAGAACCGATCCGACATTGCGAAGCGATCCGTCGCTCTCATCGTACGTTTTTTCAATGGTTCCTCCGGTCGTGAGAATGACGATGTGCATCGCGCCTCCTGTCGGATCATTTTGACTTCGGCCCGGCGTCGGCCCGCAGCTTTTTGAATTTCGCCAGATACTCCCCCATCGCGCGCTCATGGCCGCGATCGGTCGGCTCATAGTATGTCTTCTCAACGCCGAGATAATCCTGCGCGGCGATGCCGTCCGGCGCGTCGTGGGCGTATTGATAGCCCTTTCCATGGCCGAGCCGTTTCGCCCCGGCGTAGCTCCCATCGCGCAGGTGCCGCGGCACGGGAATCGTGCGGCCTTCCTTCACGTCCGTCATGGCGGACCAGACGGCCGTTGCGCTGGCGTTGGACTTGGGAGCGCAGGCAATGTAAATCGCGGCCTGCGCGAGGGGCAACTGGCATTCCGGCATTCCGACGAAGATCGTCGTCTGAACGGCTGCGTTCGCCAGTACGAGTGCCATCGGATCGGCATTCCCGACATCCTCCGCGGCGCAGATGGCGATCCGCCGGGCGACGAAGCGCGGGTCCTCGCCGGCTTCGAGCATCATCGCGAGCCAATAGACGGCCGCATCCGGATCGCTGCCGCGCATGGATTTGATCAGCGCGCTGGCGGCGTCGTAGTGCTGATCGCCGGTGCCGTCGTAGACGACTGCTTTCCGCTGAATCGAATCCTGCGCGACCTCCAGCGTGACGCGCATCGGAGCGGAGGAGGCCGGGGCGGCGTTGGCCTGCTGTGAGAGCACGGCGACTTCGAGCGCGGTCAGTGCGCGGCGGGCGTCGCCGTCGCTGATGCGCGCGAGGAAATCGAGCGCCGCATCGTCGATCGCCGCGTGAAATCCGCCGAGACCACGTTCAGCGTCACTCAACGCCAGTGCGATCAGTCGCTTGATATCGCCCTCGCCCAGCGGCTCAAACTGAAAAATCTGGCTCCGCGAGACGAGCGCCGAATTAACGGCAAAGAACGGATTCTCCGTCGTCGCGCCGAGCAGAATGATGACTCCGTCCTCTACGTCGCCGAGCAGAACATCCTGCTGCGCCCGGTTGAAGCGGTGGATTTCATCGAGAAACAGCACCGTGCGACGGCCGTCGGCCTCAAGCCTCGCCTTGGCTCGGGAGATGACATCGCGCACTTCTTTCACGCCGATCGACGCTGCATTGGCCTGTTCAAACGCGGCTTGCGTATGCCGGGCGATGATATGGGCGAGCGTCGTTTTGCCTGTTCCCGGCGGTCCGTAGAAGATCGCGCTGGCGAGGCGATCGGCATCGAGGAGTCGGCGCAGCAGCTTCCCGTCGCTGATGAAGTGCATCTGTCCGACAAATTCGTCAAGCGTGCGCGGGCGCATGCGCACGGCCAGCGGCTGTACTTTTGCCAGTGCCTGCTTGCGTTGTTCTGCGAATAAGTCCATATAGTCTGTATGATACGCCGCAACCGGGCTTAACGCAGCACAGGCTCGAAAGGCACGAATGCAAGAGAAGTCGAACGCCGCTTCCATGCGGCATCGGGATCTGAGCCTGAGCGACCGGTCGGCACATAAACGGTGAGGTAAACACCATGCGAATGAACGCAACTATCGAAAGTTTGACCCACGCCCCGCCGGCGCTTCGGGCGGCGCTTCAGAATTTCACAACATTGCTGGAGCGGCTGGGCGGCGTGAATCTACAGGGTATCACGCTGTTTGGCTCGGTCCTCACGCCGGAATTCGATGCAGCTCATGAGTTGGCGGAAAGCGTGATGGTGCTGGATCGCATCGATCTCGGCCTGCTTCGGCGCGTCGCGGAACACGGCTCGGAATTCGGGCCGCGCGGAATTGCCGCGCCGCTGGTGATGACGCCGGGCCATGTTCGTGATTCGCTCGATGTCTTTCCGCTTGAACTCCTCGAAATCCATCAGCTGCGCCGAACGCTTGTCGGACACGACTACTTCGAGACCATGGAGATCGATCGCGCCAATCTTCGATTGCAATGCGAGCGAGAGCTGAAGCGCGTGCTGATCCAAATGCGGCAGGCGCTGCTGACGGCCGGCGCGCGTGAGGATGAGCTGGGTGCAATGGAAGCCGATATTGGCCGGGATGTCCTTCGAACTCTGCGCGGCATCGCATGGCTGCATGGTAAGAAACAGCACCTTACGCGAATGGACGTTCTGTCCGATGCCGAACAATGGCTCGGATGCCGGCTCGACGGCGTCAGATCGGTCGTCACTTCGCCGGGCGCGCTGGGCTGGCCGGAGTTTGAATCATTCTACGCCGACATCGAGAAACTCGCGGAGCGAACCGATGCCCTTTGACATAAACGTCACATGCCCGGCGGCGTCGTCAATGTCGCGGCATCGACGCAATGCTGATCGCCGTCCGGTTGTTTATGCACTCGCTTGCGCGATACCGTTCGTTTCCATTTCGGTCGCTTACGCCCTTCCGGGTGATACACCGCGCACCGGCGTCGTCGACGATGCGAACATCATCGACGGGCAAACGGAGGCAACGCTAAACGCCGTCCTACTCGATCTCGAACAGCGCGGACTGGCTCAGATGCGCATCGTCACGATCCGCACGACCGGCGGGCGCGATCTGCACACATACTGCATGGAGCTTGCCCGGCAATGGAAACTGGGCGATGCAACAAAGCACAACGGCGTGCTGATGGTCGTCGCCGTGGCCGATCGGCAGTACCGCATTGTCACCGGCGAGGGCATCGAAGACGCCCTGACGGATGCCTTTCTCGGTGACATTGGTCGACGTCACTTCGTGCCGAACTTCCGCAAAGGGGACTATGCCGGCGGAATCTACTCCGCCACGGCCGCCATCGCACAGCGCATCGCAGGCGACGCGGGTGTGGCGATCGCACCGTCCGTGCCTCGACCGTCGACCGGCAAACGCCCGTCGCCGGAGGGCAGCAACCCGGCCGGGGCCTGCATGTGCTTCTGGATGCTATTTGTATTCTTCCTGGTGATTGGCAGCTTTACGCGAGGCGGTCGAGGGGGACTTCATCATCGCCGACGCGGCTCCGGCGTGAGCGGATTTCTACTGGGCATGCTCGTTAGCGGCATGATGAGCGGTGGCCGTCGTGGCGGCGGCTTCGGCGGAGGCGGCTTTGGCGGAGGCTTCCGAGGCGGCGGCGGCGGTCGATTCGGCGGCGGCGGCTCCGGCGGAAGCTGGTAAATAACGAAGACCAGGCGACGATTCTCACAAGAACCCGCGGCGTATCAAAACGCGCGACATCGATCAGGCGGTCACGCCTTGCGACACCATTTCGCGAGGCACATCACGCAGATGCAGGTCCATCTGGGGGAAGGCGATTTCGATGCCCGCCTTGCGAAACTCGTCGTCGATTTCGTAATGCAGCGCGTCGCCGACTGTGACGAAGTCGTCCGTATTCTTCACAAAACAACGAAGCTGGAAATCCAGCGAGCTACTTCCAAATTGGCGGAAGACGACGCGCGGTTCAGGCTCGTTGAGCACGCGTGGATTTTCGCGCGCGACCTTGAGGATCAGATCGCGCGCCGTGCGCGTGTCCGAGCCGTAGGCAATGCCGACGTTGATGACCACGCGCATGACTTCATCCGTCAGCGTCCAGTTGATCACCTGCCCGGTGACGAATTCCTTGTTGGGAATGATCAGTTCCTTGCGATCCCAGTTCATGATGGTCGTCGCGCGCATCTGAATGCGCGTGACGCGGCCGTCGACGCCTCCGACGGTGACAATGTCGCCGACACGTATGGGCCGCTCGAAGAGAATGATGAGGCCTGAAACGAAGTTTGCAAAAATCTCCTGCAAACCAAAACCCAGGCCGACCGTGATGGCGGCCGCGAGCCATTGAACCTCAGACCATCCGATGCCGATGGCCTTAAACGCAATAACAATGCCCACCACGGTGATGATGTATTTGCTTATGGTCGTGATGGCATAGCGCTCGCCGGCTCCGAGATCGGTCTTGCGCAATATGCCGATCTCCAACAATCCGGGCAGGTTCTTTGTGGCGATGATCGCGGCCAGGAGGCAAAGCACCGCGAAGCCAAGATCGGATAGTGTGATCCAGATATGGCGCTCCGCGGTGTGCGTCGACAACTGGCCGTCCGCCCCTTCAATCGTCTCTGTCACGACAACCTTTGTCGCCCATAGGCGTACGCTGTCAAACATGCGTAGCGCCGGGACGACATCGACCCACACGATCCAGAACCCGACGAGAAAGCAGATAACCGCGGCGGCGCGAAGAATGGCGCGCGTCTGAATGTTCAAGCTGGATAGATCAATGGTCGGCTCGGCCGGTGTTTCAGGAGCGGCGGTTGCCGCATCGACGTCGGCGCTGCCCTCCTTGTCGCTTATCTGGGCGCGTGCGGCTTCCTCGGCGGCGCGGCGTTGGCGCGCCTGTTCAATCGCTAATTTTCGGCGCGAGACCAACAGCCAACGGAGGCCGAACGCATATAAGAGAATGATTGCGAGAGACAGCCAGATCAGTCGCTGGAAGCGAATAGCGACTTCGACAGCCGTGTAGAGATAGCCCATCAGCGCCAACACGGCCAGCGCCAGCGGCAGCGCCACAATCAGAAAGTATGCGAGGCGGAGCAGGCGGCTTTTCCAGCCGGGGACTTCCAGCCAACGTGTTTCCGCGAGCGCCCCGGTGGCAGGATGCAGTACGCGATAGAGAAAGACCATCAGCAGTATTTCACCAACGATGAAGGCCGCTCTGCCCAGCGAGCGCTGCCACAAGTCCTTGGATGTCCAATTGATGGAGGCGTAAATGAAAACGAGCGGCACACCGAACGCGAGAAGCCACAGGCAATTCCGTCGGATGATCTTCACCAACCGCGGCGGCCAGCTGTAATGCGCCTCGGCCAGCCCGTTCGGCCGGCAGGCTTGACGCAGCACCTCGATCGCGAAAAACGGAATGGCCGCAACCGTCAAGCCTCGCGAGACGGCCTTCGTGAAATCGGTTGCATCGTACGGCGTGCCGGCCAGCCAGCCGACCGAGACCAGCAGCGCCGGCACCGGCATCGCGACGAAGAGCGTGACGACGACCGATTCCACCGTCGGCGTGAACGTCGCGGAATAACTCTTGGAGACGATCTGGCCTGTCGAGCGCAATTCGCGCCGCAGGCGCGGCTGCGCGAGCACGAGCAATAAGAAGAGTAAGCCGCCGATGGAGGACTCCACAATGTTCTTAAGCAGCGTCTCCTGAAAGCTTGCCCAAGCCGACTTCCAATTTGCGCCGTTTGTGAGCCACAGCAAAGCATCGTATCCGTACTCAAAGTCCTTCCATTCGGGCGTGTTTGTGCTTCGAATCCAGAGGATGCGTTCATTGATGTAGTCAGCGAAGCCCTCGGCCTCTCGAAGCAGGACCTGCTGCTTATCAACGACGCCATCGGGGCCGCCGATTCGCACGAAGTAGCGGTTGTAATCGGCCTTCAAATCATCGACGTAAGCCTTGCGCGATTCGAGCAACTCGCGAAGCTGCTTCTTGATCTGGTCCTTCTGTTCCTTCGGCATCTTCGGATCGAGTGACGACAAGCGCTCGCGAACCTCGACGGAAACGCTCTTCGACTTGTCCGTCAGCTCGTTCAGTTCGATCAGTCGGACGTCAACCTTCGACATTTCGAGTCGGCGTTCCGCGAGACGCCGGCGCACGTCGCGCACGTTCGGAAGCTCTTCACGATAGCGCCGCAGGACCAACGCCAACTGCGGACTGAGACCAGCCGCTTCAACTTTTCGCGCGATGGTGCTCGCGCGCTCCTGAATCTGCTTGATCTGCTCGTTGACCTGTTCGATGCGTGCACCGACCTGTTCGAGCTTTGAAACAATTTCGGAGCGCTCCTTGGCAAGATCGGCAATCTCCTTGGCCAATTCCGCGACGATGGGATGTGCCGTGGCCGCTTCCTTCTCAAGATCCTTCGCCGCTTCGGTCGCCTTTTCCACTTCTGCCCGGCGGCGGTCGTTGACGATGTTCTCCCAGGATTTGACGAGCTTATCAGCGATCAACACCCGACGAGCGGCGTGATCGCGCAATGCCTCTAGCAAGTCGCCGCGTTCGAGGTCCTGCTCGAGCGCTTCCAATTCCGCTTCCAGCGACTTCACACGAGCCAGTCGGGCAATGCGACGAGCGGCGGCCTGTTCGGCGGGTTCATCGGCGGGCGGCGGACCGGCCAGCGCGTTGTTCAAATCTTCGAGGTCTTTTCGCGCTTTGGCCATCAAGTCGGGAATGGCCTTGACGCGGTCGGGGCGGGCATTGACCTCGTCATCCAGCACTTTTAATCGATCGCGCGCGGTCTTCAACTCCGCCGCAGCCTGGGCCAGCTGTTTTTCAAGATCAGCCAGTTTTGCGTCGGGGGGGACCTCGATTTTCGGATCTTCCACGGGCTGCGTCGTTGCGATTCGAATCTCTTCGATGCTGCCGGGCGCGGAAGCGCGCTGCTTCTCATATTCGGCCACGAGTACCGCCCACTCATCAGCGCGTGCCAGATCGGCAAGGGCCTGATTAAGCGTCTCGAGCACTCTGGACTTCAGCGCCTCATCCAGGCCGGTTTGTTCCTGCACGTTCTTGATGCGCGACTGAATGCTCTCGACGGTGGGCGCGGCCGGTGCGGCGGGCGCGGTCGTCGGCGTTTGCCGCTGCTGCTCATCTGCGCGAGCCGGAAATCGTACGATTGAAAGCGCGATAATGGCGCCGAAAATAATGTACCGTGTGATTGCGGCTACCGTGTGATCTGTCATGCTCACGAAGTCAGGTACCCTTGTTGGAAATGTAACGACTGTGTTCCTCGTGTCCCTACACCGCACACTGAAGGGGTGAATCAATCCGACCCCGACTCGTACTGACACGACCACGAGGCGCATGGAACAAGATGACGAGACATCATAGCCCGTTTGAGCAGATGTGAAACCCGAGTAAGAAAAAAGCCAAAACGGTCACGCAGGCCCGCAACCCAACACTCAGCCCGGGCCTCAATGGACCGGCCCCGTTTCGCCTCCTTGTCCAGATTCCGAAAGCTGCCCTTGCTCTTACATCATGCCTCCGTACACGAAGCATGATGCGATCATCTTGCCAAAAACCGAAGAAACGGTTCTGCCGGACGGTTACGTTCCTGGCGAATTACGACGGCCTGGAGACTGAACATGCTGGTCGGGATACAAGTGATTGTATGCGGCAACCAATCATTCACTAATCTGGAACGCCGGTGCCGCAATGCGATTTGGCTCCGAAACCTCGCGCGGAAGCGGATATGTGGAGCGCATGCGGATCGCAAGCAGCGGAAACGTCGGCATCGGCACGATGTCGCCTACCTCCAACTTGCAGGTGAACGGCTCCTTTACCGCCGGGTCCAAGACGTTCATGATCGACCACCCACTCGATCCGGCGAACAAGTACCTCTATCACTCGTGCGTCGAGTCGCCGGACATGATGAACATCTACAACGGCAATGTTGTGACCGATGGCGCAGGTTATGCGACCATTCAATTGCCCGATTGGTTCACGGCGCTCAACGCTGACTATCGCTATCAACTGACCGTCATCGACGATGCCGATTCGAACGACTTTGTCATGGCCAAGCAGCCCGTGGTGAAAGTCGAAAAAACCGCATTCTTGACCCCGTCAGAGGGGACAAAAACGACTTTTGCCACAGGCTGCAAGGTCGTCCGCGAAGTGTTCGACAACGCTTTTTCCATTCGCACGAGCAAGCCCTATGTGAAAGTATCTTGGATGGTGACCGGCATTCGGCAGGATGCCTACGCCAAGGCGAATCGCATTCGCGTCGAAGTTGACAAAGAACCGGAGCATCGCGGCTATCTGCTCCATCCGGAGGCATTCGGCCTCGGCGCGGATCGCAGCATCAACGCAGTGGTGAGTGAGGCCGAGGTCGTCGCCGAATACGAGTCTGCATACGACGATCAGAACGACGATTCAGAGCTTGATGAATGACAGGTAGTGAAATGCAGCGGCGGTCAAGGTTGTGTTCGGGGGCCGCCGCTGCATCTCCTTCAAGAACCAAGCGAGCCTTTGTGAAACGAACAGCCGAGGATAATCCCATGAAGTTCCAAACGATCACACCATACATCTCATTGCGACTGGGCGCATTGGCAATGGCCGCCATCATAATCACGGCGCCGACAAATGGCGATGAGTATCGGATCGACTGGCACACCATTGACGGCGGCGGGACCCTCCAAGCGACGGGAAGCGGATTCACTCTCTCAGGAGCGTTCGGCCAGTCCGACGCCGGCAGCGCGGCAGCGCCTCTGGCGGGCGACGGGTATACGCTCGTCGGCGGTTTCTGGTCACTGCCGTTGCCCGCGCAGTGCCTTTGCCCGGCGGACGTGAATAACGATCAGATGATCGACGGCGCGGACATACAGTCGTTCGTGGCGTGCGCTCTAGGGGTGGGTTCGAACTGCGGATGCGCCGATATCGCCGAACCGCTCGGAACGATCGACGCGTCCGACGTGACCGCCTTCGTCGCGGAGCTGTTGTCGAATTCGGGGTGTCCGTAAACCAATCCGTATAACGGTTTACCTGATCTGCACCCTGACTCGACCGAGGTGTTGAGTGGTAAACACATCGGCTTGGATCTTGAAAGGTAGGACCGGCCAGTGAGTTCAAGGAACCGTTCTTCGACGGCGCAGATCATTCACCACTCTCGTGCCGCGCATCGACCAGCGCAATGACAACTGGATCGAGTGGGAGTATGACGACGCGAACCGGCCAAGCCGCCTGAATCACCTGCCATGCATGGCCTGCGGCCGGGCGCGTGTTATACTGGCAGGATGCACGATTCAAGCACGATTCGACAGCGGGTCTCCACCAAGGCGCGGCGGTTTGAGGAGTCGGTCATCCGCCGCATGACGCAGGTCTGCCTCGCCCACGGCGGTGTCAATCTCGCACAGGGTTTTCCCGATTTTCCAACACCTCCGGAACTCGTCGAGGCGGCTGTGCAGGCCATGCACGACGGGCACAATCAGTACGCACGCACCTGGGGCGCGCCGGCCATGGTCGAGGCGCTGGCCGAGAAGGTCCGCTGGTTTCAGGGAATGGAGATCGACGCGGCGACGCAGGCGACCATCTGCTGCGGCACGACCGAAGCCATGATCGCCTCGCTGCTGGCGACGATCAACCCCGGCGATGAAGTGATCGTCACGTCGCCGTTTTACGAGAACTACGGCGCCGACACGATTCTCTGCGGGGCGATACCGCGCTATGTGACGCTTCACCCCAATGGGCACGGCGGATTCGATTTCGATCTGAACGAACTTGCCGCCGCCTTCACGCCGCAAACGCGCGGCATCATCGTCAATACGCCGAATAATCCGACGGGCAAGGTCTATTCGCGCGAACTGCTCGGCGCGATCGCGGATTTGTGCATCCGCCACGACGTGCTGGCGTTTACGGATGAGATTTACGAGCACATTCTCTACGACGGCCACGAGCATGTCGCGCTGGCGACACTGCCGGGCATGGCGGAGCGGACGATCACGATCGGCGGTTTGTCAAAGACCTACAGCGTGACAGGTTGGCGCGTAGCATGGGCGATCGCTCCGCCGGAAATCACGGCAGCCATTCGCAAGGTTCACGACTTTCTGACCGTGGGTGCGCCGCATCCGTTTCAGATTGCGGGCGCGGCGGCGCTGCGCATGCCGAGATCGTTCTATGAGCAGCTTGGCCGTGAGTATGCGTCTCGCCGAGAGTTGATGTGGAGCGCGCTTCGGAATGCGGGCATGGAGGGGTACTACCCCGAGGGCGCGTATTACATCATGGTGAACATTGATGACTACAAGCTGTCGGGCGAAGATGATACGACGTTCGCCATGCGGCTTGTGAGGGAAGCCGGTGTTGCGACGGTTCCGGGCAGCAGCTTTTACGATCCGCCGAGCCTTGGGCATCATTTGATACGATTCTGTTTCTGCAAGAAGGACGAGACGCTGCAGGATGCCGGGCGGCGACTTGCGGATTGGGCGGCGCGGAATGCGCGATGACATCTATCGATTGACGTACGCAGACCGAGTTGCCGGATGACCTCGTGGCGAACAGCCAAATCTTATCACTGTTAGTATGCACGCTACCGATCGTGACGGGGGCATGGGCTGCGGCGTGTCGGCTGGTCAGTGTCAGCCGATGCGCCAGCCAACACTCGATTCACGGTGTATTGCTCGTTCAAATTTCGGTGTCGGTGATGGTCGCTGCCGGCATATTGCTCGGCACATTTGGACTGCTGAAAACGAGTTACGTGCTTTTCGCGTCGCTCCTGATCGGCGCCATGCTGATCGCCTTTGGTGATGTCAGTCGTCGGCCGTGGGCAGCGGCGCGTAAATGGCCCCCAACCGATTGCATATTACTCGCGATTTTGGTCGGAACCGTCCTTTGGACCGCCGGCCGGGCGATGACTGCGCCGACATACGATTACGACGTACTGACGTATCACCTTTTCTTCCCCGCGAAATGGGTTCAAAGCGCGGCGATATCCATCGTGCCGACTTGGTTTGGTGACCCCGCCCCGGCCTACGCGCCGTCGGCGACGGAGGTGTTCTACGCATGGCTGATGCTGCCGTCGAGTTCCGATCTCGCGGCGCGCGGCGGACAGTGGCCGTTCTGGATACTTCTGATACTTGCGTTCGGCGGACTGCTCCGCGAGTTGCGAGTCGGCCGAACGGTTCGGCTGGTTGGCTGTACGGCAGTCGCGCTGATTCCGCCAATCGCCTCACAGGCTGTGACAGCGATGGTGGATGTCGCGTTGGCGGCACACATGCTCTGCGTGGTGTTGTTTGCATTACGGCTGCGCCGCGCATCGACGCCGGAGAACGTCGTCGGCCTGTCGTTGGCGATTGGTCTGATGCTGGGGACGAAATTCCTGGCGATCGCCTATCTTGCAGCGTTTGCGCCACTCATAGCGTGGGTTGTGGTGACCGCGCTTCGTTCACGATCATTGGCGCGGAAAAGGCAGGTACGCAAGTGCCGCACGGCCTGCATTTTCGCACTGATGGTCGCCGCCTGGATCGGAGGCTACTGGTATACTCGCAATCTGGTCGTGACGGGCAATCCGGTCTATCCGCTGGCGGTGCGCATCGGTGGCGTCGAGTGGTTTGACGGGGCTTACGGCCGAGAGCAAATGGCGAATTCAGGCTTCAATGCACGGCGCGACGGGGGATTCGTTGCGCTGATCGATGCGCTGAATAGCGCGCTGCATGACAGTTACAACGCAGAAAACGACACGACGGGCAAATTGGCAAGCTGGGTATCGCGAATCTCGCTACCGCTTTGGATCATGGGCGGTCTGTTTGCCGCTGCAGCGGCTGCATCGTTTTTGATTGTCCGACGTCGGCCGGCTTTCGTGCTGTATCACTGTTGCGCGGCCGCGACGGTCTGCGTTTATTGGTGGGGCCTGCCCTTCCAACAGCCGCGATTTGCCTGGGGGCCGATCCTGCTGACGTTCGCTGCCGGGCTGAGCCTGGCGCGCGGTCGTGGAACGTTACGCAACGCGGTCATTGCGCTCGTCGTATCGGCATGGGCGTGGACTTTGGCGCGAGAGCAGTTGATCGCGCTCTTCCATGCGACGCACATTTTCATCCCCGCGTTTTCATTCATTGCCGCGACATTGTGTACATGGTGCTTTGTTCGTTCGGCCAGGCACGCCGGCACATTCGTATTCGCGGCGTTACTTCTGGTCGCCTTGTACGGCGGTCCATTGGCCGTGAATGATGCCCGTGTGAACGCTCAGCGCCATCCACGATGGGCGGGCATCGGCGAGGCGTGGGAGTGGATCGACGCGAATGTGTCCGACCAAACGATCGCCTACGTCGGCAACAACGTTCCTTATTTCCTCATGGGACCGCGCTTCGGCAATCGCGTGCTGTATGTGCCTGCGCGCAATGATGCAGTCTGGCGGTTCGATGCATTCGCACGCGAAGCAAAGTGGCAAGCGCTCGGCCCGCCGAATACATCGGAGCCTGCGCCGGATCGCCGCGTGATGGACGTGCGCGCCTGGTATGCGAATCTGAGTGCCGCAGGTGTTGATTACGTCATCGTCTTCGCGCTCTACCCCAACGCGCTTGTGAATCATCGACACGATGTCGAAGGCTTCACGATCGAGCGGCAATGGCTCGACCAACTGGCGGAGCATTCAATTGCCGAGTTAGCCCTTTCCGTTGCGGGAAGGGCCTATATGTACAGACTGCTTGACACACCATCCGATGCCGTGCTCGCGACGCTGCCTTCGATCATTCAGGACGAAACCGACGCAATCCATCGCCGACAAATCGACGGTACGCCGCCGGATCAGCCGACTCGACATTACCCCCACGCGGCATGGATGATTCACCGCGACGGGCTGGTGTCGTTGAAGTAGTCTGCAATGCCTCACTTGACGCGATCATCTGTCAGCCATCCCCATCGCATGTCATCCGGCCATTCGCGGCTGATGACGCGCGCGGGGCGATCTTCACCGATGCGAGGAAACGACTTCAGCGCGACGTCCCACTGCTCGGCGCCATCGTCGCTGCTCGCGCGCGGCAGTGCGATGCAGATGTCTTCATTGCCGCGCCAGGTCGGCATGTAGATGGTCTTGGAGCCGACGCCCTGGTCGGGCAGTGCAAGCATCGTGTCACCGTCGGCAATGTCATAGACCGCCGCCTGACCATTGACGCATGGCAACAGCAGGCGCATCTCATCGGGGCTGACCTCGAACAGCGGCACGGCGGGGTCCAGCGAAGCGTCGAAGTCGCGGCCGAGCACATTCATCACGCCGGCCGGCATGTTCGGATCAAATGCGAAAACGGTCCATCGCCGCGGCATGTCCTGCTTTGTCGCGGGAAGCTTCAGTTCGACCGAGGCGAAGAGTATGCGACCGTCGCGCAGCCAGCGCAGGGAAGCAAACGGATTGAAGATCAGGCCGATGCGATCCTGTCGATTGGACCATTCCTTCAGCAGCGCGCCGTCGGCGCCGCGCACCGTGACCGTGGCGACCGAGCCGAGCGTCAGCGCGTCGTTGTCGTTCAACGGAGCGTTCGTGCATCGAATGTACGCCAACTGCCGACCGTCACGGCTCCAATCGCTGCACATGCCAACGGCGCCATCGACAAGGCGCGTGTCGCCGCCGCTGAGCGGTGCGACATAAAGCCCCGAACCGCCGCCCTGCTCGCCCTCGTTCCATTGGTGCATGGTGAATGCGACGATCCTTTCATCGGGTGATAGCGCCGGATTGAAAATCTCGTCAAGCGACTGCACGAGAGTGGACTTCAATGCGAATTCGGTCTCGCTTGGCTCATAGACCTGCAAACGCCAGATCGACGGCCGGACCTGGCTGAGTTCGGTCCACTTGTCGCCGAGTTTTTCGGCAAGCCCCTCGGGGTCGACATCGCGCAGATAGACAATAATCGCCAGACCGATGCCGCCGGAGAACGCGGAGGGCGGCTCAAACTCGAAGTGATCCCAATCGCCTTCGTGATTCAAAATATGAGGTTTATTGACGGCCGCTGCGGAAATGACGAATTCCCGTTGTTCGTCGGTGAGAATCTTCGCCACGTCACTCCAGCCGGCGACGGTCGTTGACGATGCGACAAGAAGCCGCCGATTGTCCGCGATCCAGACACACCGGGCGTTTTGTACGGGAAGGCTCGGCTTGAGCACACGGCCCGTCGCATCGATCAGCCGCAGTGCGTCGCGCGTGGCGACGGTCGCGCGGGCGCCATCCGATGTCCAAACGATGCGCTTTTCCGGCACACAGCCGCCATACACCGCAAGTGTGGCTGCAAGAATGATCATTCGTCGAGTTCTCATGATGAGGCTCCTGTCATGGGCCGCGCGACCGGGCTGGTCCAGTTGATATGCCGAATGGCCGTGCGCGGCGATTTATATGAGCTTGACGCCCTCCGGCGCACCTCGCCGGCGGACCAGAATCCGGATTCAAAGGAGGACGGTACCGATCGCGCGGCAACTAGCCCGGGCTGGCGCAGCGAATTCGCCACGACTGCATCACGCGCGCGATCGAACCTGCCGCCGCCGAACATGAACCCGATCCATGCCGCCAGTCCCAGAGCGGCCGCCACGGCAAAACCGGCGATTCCACGGAGCCCCAGCGACACTCGTCGGGCGCGACGTGTGGCGCATGTAAAGTCAATTTTCGGTAGAAGGAGACGAGGCTCCATCGGCGCACCGGCCATCGCCGAACGTGCAAGGCGAATTGTCTCAGACGTACCACGGGCGGCGACTTCAAGGGATGGGTGCGATCGCAGATGAGCGTCGATCAGCATCGCCGCCTCGTCTGACAATTCACCGAGTTCGCGATCGATCAACAACCGTTCAAGCGCGTCGTCAGGCAGGTTCATGTCATCGCTCCATTCCGCGTCGGCTGCCCCCCAGTGCCGCTAAGAGGTGAACATTCCTGCGATCGGTTCAGCTTATTGCGAAGCGCCGCGACGGCGTTGTGAATGCGCGAGCGGACCGTGCCGATCGGAATGCCCATCGCCTCTGAAATCTCTGCGTATGAAAGATCGTCGGCTAATCGCATCTTGAGTGCCTCTCGCTGTGCGTCGGGCAGATGGTCGATGGCCTGTCGCAGTGCATCTTCGCGCGGATCAGCACTCGGGTTGCACCGAACTGGCAGGTCAGGTTTGAGGTAAGTCGTCTTTGAAGTTGCTTTTTTACGCCGATGATTACGCAATATGTTGGCCGCGATGCCGATCAGCCATGCCCGCTGCGACGTCGCCGAGAAAAGGCGATCCGGCCGAGCGGCCGCTGCGAGAAACGTCTCCTGCAACAGTTCGTCAGCCACGTCGATGTTCCCTACCCGGCGGAAAAAATAGGCTCTCACAACCGGACCGAGTTCGCGGTAAATCGCATCCAGCATGGAGACGGCCTCACTCATGGTGTCGCCATGTTAATAGTGGCGCGGCAGGACGAGAAAGTTCACGGATCTCGGATTTTATTTCGAGGGGGCGAATCGCCGGATGAGAACTTCCGCCGTTGCGATGCCGTCGGCTGCGGCGGACATGATGCCGCCGGCGTAGCCCGCCCCTTCGCCGATGGGATACAGTCCGCGAGCCGAGACGCTCTCGCGCGTCGTCACGTCACGCGGAATGCGAACCGGGGCCGATGCCCGCGACTCCGGCCCGGTGACGAGACTCTCCGCGCCGGAAAATCCCGGCAGCCGCGCGTCAAGTTGCAGCAAAGCCCGACGAACCGAATCGGCGACGAAGTCCGGCAAAATGCGGCGGATGTCCGCCCATGCGCCGCCGAGCGGGTAACTCGTTGCCGGCGGCGCGCCTTCGGACAGCCGGCCGGCCGTAAAGTCGACCGCGCGCTGACACGGCACGCGATATGACTCCCCCGTCAGCGCGAAAGCCGCCTTCTCCCACTGTTCGACGTACGTCAGGCCGCGCAGAGGATCATTCCCGAACAGTTCGACCGGCACGGTCATGACGATCCCGCTGTTGGCAAACGGCTGATTGCGATCGACACCACTTGCACCGTTCGTCGCGACAAGGCCGGGACTTTCATTCGTCGGCAGAATCAGGCCGCCGGGGCACATGCAGAAGCTGTACACGTCGCCCAGTTTGTCGGCCGCGCCTTTGGCGACGAGATGATATTCCGCCGGCGGCAGCCGATGATGGCCGCACGACGGACCGTATTGCCACGAGTCGACCAGTGCCTGCGGATGTTCAACGCGCACGCCAAGCTGGAATGGCTTTGCAGTGACAGAAACGCCGCGCGCGACCAGCATGCGAATCGTATCCCGCGCCGAGTGTCCGACGCCCAGCAGCAGCGGTCCCGGTCGAATGTTCTCCGATGCACTGGCGCTCGAGACGCGAATCGACGTGACGCCGCCGTCGTCGATTTGCACGTCATCCAGCCGCGCGCCGAAGCGAATCTCGCCGCCGAGCGACTCAATCGTGTCGCGAATGCGCTTGCAAAGCGTCGGGATGCGGTCGCTGCCGAGATGGGGGCGGGCGTCGATCAGAATATCCCGCGGCGCGCCGTGATCGACAAACACCTGCAAAATGTCGCGCATGTGCGGATCGTTCACGCGCGTGTAGAGCTTCCCGTCGCTGTAGGCCCCCGCGCCGCCTTCGCCGAAGAGCAGATTGCTCTCCGCGTCGAACTCATGCAGGCGATAGAAGCGATGCATGATGTCGCGATGACGCGTGCGCACGCCCTGACCGCGCTCCAGAACGATCGGACGCAAACCGTGCCGTGCCAGCCACAGTGCCGCGAACATGCCGGCCGGACCGAGGCCGACGACGATCGGTCGGTCCGCCAACGGTTCACGACCGTGCTCCAGCGGCGGTCGCGATTCGGCGTGAACGGCCGCTACGTCGGCTCGATGCAGGCGCTTGAGAATGCGGTCCTCTTCGCGCGGCCCGCCGGAAAGGGTGAGTTCAATGTTGTAAACGATTTGAATGCGATCCTTACGGCGGGCGTCGATCGCCCGTCGAACGATGGCGATCTCTCGGATGGCATCCGGCGCGACGCGCAGCCGCCGGGCGGCCCGATCCCGAATCGCCGAGTCGTCCTCATCGAGATTCAGACAGAGGTTTCGCAGCAAAAGGGGCATTCGGGGATCTTAGCCACAGAGCAATGGAAATATCATCCGCGGATAAGCCCGCGCGCAATCCGCTACATTACGGCGCCGGCTTGAGATGGCGTGTGCATCCGATCGTGATTGCGCTGCGTGCTCTCAAACGCTCACCGATCCAGTTCCGCCGCGATGATGTTCAAACTCCCCAGCACCGCAACCACGTCGCTGATCGTGTGGCCGACGACGAGCTTGTCGAACACCGCATAGTTGATGTAGCTCGGCGGGCGGCACCGGGCGCGATACGGCTTGTTGCCGCCGTCGGAGACAAGATAAAAGCCAAGCTCCCCGTTGGCCGTTTCGTTCGCGCCGTAGGCCTCGCCGATGGGCGGTTCGAAGCCGCGGTTCCACATGATCTGCTCGAAGTGATGAATCAGCCCCTCGATCGAGAAATACACCTCGCGCTTGTCGGGCAGGATCGACTTCGCATCGGGCAGCACGTTCACCGGCCCGGCCGGGATGTTATTTACTAGCTGGTTGAGAATGTGCATCGACTGCCGCAGCTCCTCCAGCCGTACTAGATACCGATCATACACGTCGCCTCCCGTGGCGATGGGTACCTTGAAGTCGACGCCGCTCGAACCCTTGCCGTCCCAGTTGTCGGCATAGCACAGGTACGGCTCGTCCTTGCGCAGATCGCGCTGAATTCCGACGCTGCGCGCCAGCGGGCCGGTCCAGCTCCAGGCGATCGCGTCAGCCTTCGAGATGACGCCGATGCCCTTGGTCCGCTCGACGAAGATGCGATTGCGCGTCAACAGCGACTCGAAGTCGCTCATCGGACCGCCCAGCCGTGCTAGAAATGCCTTCACATGGTCGGGCCACTCATCGGGGATATCATGCATCACGCCGCCGACGCGCGTGTAGCTCGTCGTGAACCGCGCCCCGCAAATCTCCTCGAAGAGGTCGTAGATGTACTCCCGTTCATTGAACGTGTAGAGAAAGCTCGTAAACGCCCCGAGGTCCAGGCCGGCCGTGCCGAGGCAGAGCAGGTGGTCCTGTATCCGCGCCAGCTCCGCGATGATCGTGCGGATCACTTTGCAGCGCGGCGTCAACTCGATGCCGAACAGCTTTTCGCAGGCCGTGTGCCACGCGATATTGTTGGCCATCGGACTGATGTAGTTCATCCGGTCGGTCACGACGACATACTGGTTGTAGTCGAGGTGTTCGCCCAGCTTTTCAAAGCCGCTGTGCAGATAGCCGATGTGCGGCGTGCAGGCGACGACGGTCTCGCCGTCCAGCTCGAGCACGAGGCGCAGCGTCGTGTGCGTGGCCGGATGCTGCGGGCCGAAGTTGAGCGTCCAAAGATCGCCGCCGACGTCTTCACGTTCGAGGCGGGTGGGTGCGATGTCAGGCATGGTGGTCATGAAGGTAGATTGTAGCGTGAGCGCGCAGGGGCACAAACGCGGGGATGGGAGCGATGGTAAATGGGGGAATGGACGTGCAAGTCTCTGGTCCGCGCGTCGTCAACGTGAAACAGCGAACGGAGAGCCGACATGGTGTGCGGTTGAATGCGTTCACGATACCGGGGAGATGTGTGCGATAGTGATCTGACTCATTCGTCGCCATGACACAATATCTTTATCTGGTTGTTTCTTGCTTTTGTTGAATCCGCCACTCGGATATGATCTGCTGAATGTCCTGGCTGGTAACGCAACACATAAAGAACTTGCGACACCGGTCGTGGGCCATGAGGGCCTTTTGCGCATGTCCATTTCAATTGTCACTAACATTAAGCAGGGCAATCAGGTGTTCGTGAGGAGGGCGATATGAAAAGACTGATTTCTGTGGCAGCGGTACTTGTGTCTTGGCTCACAGTTCAACTGGAATCTACGGACGTTTTTTTGTGAGAGACTT
>CAZRFP010000077.1:0-20055 GCA_964599535.1 uncultured Planctomycetaceae bacterium | reverse complement strand
CCGTCGAGGACATGCTCAGGGCGCCCCCTCGAAGCTAAGTCCGATTTCGATCGAGCGTGAGCCACCCTGTCCTGCTCCCTCCCATCCACTCACTTGGGGCACTCTCTCGTCCAAATTGATCCGAATGCATGATTTCCGCGGAGCGCCGACGCCCTGGTTTCGTGTAATCTCGGCGCGTCGGATAACCTCATCTTGCTCTGATAAAATCCCTCCCCGCGCCCGCGGATTTGTCCCGCCTGTTCTCTGAATCGTACTTTCTACTGTAGCGTCACGATCTCATGCCGCGCGCGTTTCGGACGCGCGGCGCTGATCCCATTCTCTAAATCATGACGGTAGTTTCTCGCGCGTACGCAGACGGCATCGCGCCACAACCGCCATTTGACGCTCGCACACGAAGCACGCGCACGGCAGCAACTCGGGGGCAAAACGTGAAGACGTCAATCATCACCGCGATCGTCGTCCTATCGACCGCGCTTTCATCCGCGATGTCGGCGGATCAACCGAATCAGCATCCTCATCCGTTTCAGACGATGCAACCTGACGGAACCGTTGTCACGCTGAGCTATCGGGGCGACGACGAGTTCAACTGGTACGAAGACGCCGACGGATACACCGTGCTCGACGCGCGCGGCCGCTTCGTTTACGCAACGCTCGGCGCCAACGGCGAATTGATCGCGACGGATCATCTTGTCGGTCGTGCCAATCCGGCGGCATTGGGCCTCGCTCCGCATATGCTGCCTTCTCCGAAGACGATTGCCCGCCTGCGCTCGAAGGCTCGCGAGCGAATCGCATCTCAGATTGCGCCGCTCAACGACCGAATACCGGCTGACTCACGGTTGATCGACGGCTGCATCATGGTCCGCAACACGCCCCAAAGCGATGACTCCAGCGGCGGCGCAGGCGTGCAGGACGGCGTCAGCCAAACGACGAACTTCTGGACCGACGGACTGATTTACTACACGTTCGATTCGACCGTTACATCGGAAATGCGCGAGGCCATTCGCGAAGCGATGGACTCGTGGCAAGCCGTCGCGAACGTGCAATTCATCCAAAGAACCAATCAACCCAACTATATCTACATTTTCATCGGCACCGGCAACTGGTCGTATGTCGGCATGATCGGCGGCCGGCAGGATCTGTCGCTGGTCAATTGGAACTACAAGTACATCGTCATGCACGAGCTGGCCCATGCCATGGGCGTATGGCATGAACAGTCCCGCGCCGATCGGGATTCGTACATTCAGGTCAACCTCGGCAATGTTCAGACGGGAAAGGAGAACAATTTTGATGTTCAAAACGGCGCACAGACCCACGGTGACTACGACTTTGACTCCATCATGCACTACGGGCAATGCGCCTTCGCCAACTGCACCTGCTCCAGCGCCTGTCGAACCATCGAGTGCCTCCCCCCCTACCAATCCTGGCAAAGCCAAATCGGCCAGAAGACTCACCTTAGCCTGGGCGACGCTGCGAACATGGCCTTCCTGTACGGCAGTCCCAACACCACGTCCGGCATGGCGCAAATGACGAATCCGGCGACAAACGGCGCGTATATCGCGGGCGGGAGCATCACCTTTACATGGACCACCGGGTCGCAGGTACAGGAATATCGCCTGCGCGTGGGCAGCGCCGCCGGACTCGGCAATTTCTACGACGCAACCGGCAACATGACGAGCGCGACGGTCGGCGGCCTGCCGATCGAAGGCGGAAACGTGCATGTGCAACTTTATTCGAAGATCGACGGCACGTGGTATCACAACTCGTACGCATACACCACTGATCTGTGCCCCGGCCATCCCGACAGCGCCGATGCCGACGGCGACGGCGTTCCCGATGGCTGCGACATCTGCCCAGGGTTTGACGACGCGATCGACTCCGACGGCGACGGCGTGCCGGACGGCTGCGACGTCTGCCCGGGACACGATGACCGGGCCGATCTCGACGGCGATGGCGTGCCAGATGGCTGTGATACCTGTCCGATCGGTGACAACAACATTGACACGGACGGAGACGACGTGCCGGACGCGTGCGATGAATGCCCGAACATCCATAACTCGTTGGACAGCGACGGCGACGGCGTGCCCGACTGCCTCGACGGCTGCCCGAATGACGCGAACAAGACATCGCCCGGCATTTGTGGATGCGGCGTGCCCGACACCGACTCCGACGGCGACGGAACCCCGGATTGCAACGATAATTGCCCGTTCGACGCGACGAAACTCGAACCCGGCGCGGACGGCTGCAACGCAACCGAGCCGATTACCGGCGGTGACATCGCAGGTGGCGGGCCCACCGGCGGCTCGGGAGGCGCCACGTTCGGCCTGTGCGGCGGCGGATCGGCGGCAGCGCTTTCAACGCTGATGCTCTCGATGCTGTGCCTGCGCACGCGACGACGCCGTCGGGCCTGATTGGGGCATTCGTTGGCGGCGAAGGCGTGCTGCGGCAACGATGGCTCCGAATGCAGCAACTTGCCGTCTCAAAGGTGCGGCATCGATCTCGCATGTCCGCAAGTAATCTCTTGTAGAATCTAAGCTTGCACGCATGGATCCTCTCCTGCCATTCCCGTTCCGGGGAATCTTTCGCATAAAAACCGTTGCGCCATGAGCCGACGCACTACTAAACCATACAGATGAGTTCGGCACGCGCGCTCCTAAGTCAATTACGGCGTTCGATGACGCTGCATGCGCGCTGTGCTTTATCACCGTCGGATTGCCGCGCTTACACCTCGCGCGGGTCAACAACTTGAAAGGAGACATCGCGAATGAGAACCCAAGGTATGACGAGATTACTGTCGATTCTGTGCCTGTCGGTCGTGTTCGTCGCGGCGGGATTGGAATGCCCGCCGAATGACAACATGAACGACAACGACAATCAGAACAACAACAATAACAACAACGGAAATGACAACGACAACGACAATAACAACGATACGGATCTGACGGTTGTCGTCACTAACATCGCCGTCCGACATGACGGCCGCATCCGCGCCGGCGACGATCTGATCGCCTTCGGCACTGGCGCCCTTAACGGCGTGCAGTACATCGTTCCGTCCATGTCGCCAACGGCCGGCACCGACTTTACCAACAGCACAAGCTTCAGCGCCAAGCAGTTTGAAATCGCCGGTAAGAAACTGGCGCTCATTTCCAACTTCCTCCTCACAATTCACGATACGACCGACAACACAGCGCACACCTTCGACGAGATGGACATCCGCGTGTCCAACGTGCCGGCGAATGACAACGCGCAGGGGCCGATTCACGCCAGCGGCGATCTCGTCATCACATGCAATGATCCGACGATCGTTGACGACATGGTCAATTTGAAAGTCGTTGATTGCTCACAGACGCCGCCGACGATCACGGGACTGAAGAACGCGCCTGATATCGACGGCTTCTCGGCCGCACAAATCCAGTCCGCACGCATCAACAGCACGACGAAGAAAGTGGTCGGAATGCGAAACGACGTCTTTTATATGTGGGACATTGACAACCCGGATGACGACCCAACGGCGTTCGACATGGCCGGCGAAGGCGGCGTCAGCACTGACAGCTTCCGCTTCGACGGTCGATATGTCCTATTCCTCAACGGCGCGAACCCCGCCGTCGCCAAGCTGCTCGACACCAATACCGGAAACGTGCAGACGATTTCACCGGCGTCCGCTCGAGGCCAGCTCGCACTCAACGGCAACACAATGGCCATGTTCCTCAATCGAGATGCCAACGACAGCACAAGCGTGGTCTTCCGATCGGCCCTCGGTAATGTGCCCGGCACGAGCGTGACGCCCGCAGCCGGCGATCCCAGCCCGCTCGGCTTTGGCACGACCAACGCCATCACTCCGGACGGGGCGTTTATCTTCATCGCAGGCGACGACGATCTGAACGTCACGTCTGAGTTCATTCAGGTCAGCACCGGCGGTGCATTTGCGATCCTGAAAAACGGCGACAACAACATCACCGGCAGCGACGTGTCATGCAGCGACAAAACGGCGGCATTCAAAACCGGCGTAAACAACGACACGACGATCGCCTACATCATTCTGCCGTAAGCACGCAACGCAATCGGAGAGATTAGCAGGAGCGCCGAACGGCCTGAGAAAAAGGCCTGCCGCTCGGCAAGGTGGAAAGAAAGCCCCGTCCGCGACATGCGGGCGGGGCTTTCTTTTTTCTGCACCAGCTCGTGACGGAACGCACCGGGTTCAATGCGATGCAATAAACCATCCGTCGCATCGCATCACGGCCAGGCTTATTCCGCACAATTACTGACGGACTGTATTCAGCATCTCGCGCATCGCCGTCTCGTGCCGAGACATGGTGGCGGCTGGGCCGACCGCGCGGAAAAACCACGGGCCGCTCGGCGTTTCGACGACGGCGGCCGTCATGCGATAATCCGTCTCGGTCGGCGGGCTTTGAGTGCCCATCATCATATTGGATTCGACGTATCGGCCGGTCACGTTGAGTAGCGTGACCTTGAGGCCGTCTATATCAAACGTCTCAACCGTGCTGGCATCCTTCGGCAGCGCGCCGCCATCAGTGCCGACGAACATGCCCTTCCAGCGATCGAGATTTGCCTGCACCGTGCCGCCTTCACCCATGCCGAAGTAGAAAAGCAGCAGCTCGGCATCGCGCGCATCACCCTCGGCGCGCGGCAGGATGTAATGCGCCTTACGCATGGGCGATGTCAACGGCTGAGGCTTCCAGCTTTCAGGCGCGTCGAACTTGAGTTCGGCAGCGCCAGCCGGATTGCCTCGCGGCTCTTGGCGCGGGGCAGCCGTGATCGGAGGATGGCCGGGCGGCAGCGCCGCGAGATCGTCGGCGGATGGTTCCGGCAAAGCGCCGTTGATCGGAGGATGGCCCGTTGGCAATCCCGATGGCGACGCGCTGCTCGTTCTGGAGTCCTTATTCAGAAATTCCGACAATGCCTGCCGATCGCTCTTTTCCTCGTCGGCCTTGGCCGGCGGCGGAGCGACGTTGGTCTGCTGGGCGGGCTTCCGCTCGCAACCGAAACCCAAGACGACCATCGCCAAACAGGAAAAAATCGAGACGTTACGCTGGCTGAACATGGCTTCAACTCCGTGCGGCGTTTCGTGAAGACTACTCTGATGCATCGGGGCCTTCGGCAAAATCCGCCGCGTGAATATCCGGGCCGCCGCGCCGATGCAGATCATGATAATACAGGAAACGCCACAATCCGTCCGCGCCGTGGCATTGGGTGCAGACATTCGGGGCGTCAAAGGGCCTGAGCAGCAACCGCATCGGCCGCCGCAGCTCGACCGGCAGCTTTTCGATGGCGGCCAATTGCTCATCCGTAAGCTGCTGACCATGCGGAATGTGGCATGTACGACAGGTAATACGCCCTTGCGCGTCGATGCGGCCGTCATCATCGAAGAGCGGCAGCGCACCGGCCGCATTGCCATTCAGTAGGCTCATCATCGGCACATCCGGATGAGAAGCCGCCGCCGGAGGACGCGCCTCGCCATCCGGACGATGGCAGGACGAGCAGTGCACGTCCTCGCCGGTCATCCATCCATCGCGCACGCCCACAATCTGTGCAGGCGGGCGCGAAAGCAATTGCCTTGAGACGATCATCGGATCGGCATGTACGCTGTGACAGGCCCGGCAGGAATCAGACGACGATTCGCCATGAATTTTCTTTTCAGTGCCGAGAGTACCCATCGCGAGCGATAAATCGTTCGCGCTCGCATGGCCCGTGGCGTGGGCATGCGCCGTCAGCAACACTTGGCGATAATCCGAATGACATTGAACGCAGAGCGCCGATGGCGACTCTCCGTCGCGAACGCGCGCCAGATACAAGCCGCGACCATGCGGATCGTGGCATGTCGCGCATCCGATGGCATTCGGTTCGTCATCACTTGCGAAGACCAGCGGCAGGTCGCCCGCACGAGCAGCATCAGCGATATGCCGGGGATGTACGGCCGACAACGCGCCGTCGTGCTGCCACATGGACTCGGTATGACATGCAGCGCAAGTCGCGTCGGCCGACGCCAGGCCCGGCACCGGCGCGACGCGAAACAGGTCGGAACGCGATGCGCCGTGCGGCTTGTGACAGGCCATGCACGTGTCCGATGCCGCCATCGAAGCCTCAGGCCAAGAAGCGCCTCCGCCGCGCAAATCATGCATTCCGCCGATCATTCCGCTTTGTTCAGTGTGACAGCCAAGGCAACTCTCGGTCGGGCTGCTTCGAAGATAGCAGCCAAAATTTGGCTCGTGCGGATCATGGCAGCTCGTGCAGGATCGACTGGGATGATTGGCCGGCTGAATCGGCCGGTTTTCGGCGCAACGGTCTTTTTGATGGCACGTAAAGCACTGGCCGAATTGGTCGTACGGGTGCGGCTCCGGCGCACGGGCATATCGATGAAACATGTGGCACGAGCTGCACGGTCCGCCGGTGTCGGCGGTCATGCCGAGTCGATTGCGCTCGTTGGGAAAGTTCGTGCGAAGATCGTGCGATGTGCCGAGCAGCTTGCGTTTGTCGCTGTGACAAGAGATGCACATCTCGCCGCCCGTCAATTCGGCGGCAAGCATGAATCGCTCGCCCTTGCCATGATGCAGCTTGTGACATGAAAGACAGATCAGCCGGTCTTCCGTCCCCAGCCGCGTGCCCAGCGCATGAACCGCGGCCTTTTGTTCCGCATTGACATACGGGCTGATCGGATGCTCCGTGTGATCGCCCTCGCGAAACATGCCGGGGCGCATCTGGTCGTGACACGTGAGGCAGAGCTGGTTCGACTCCGTACCCATGACAAGCAAGTGATCCCGCGACGAGCCATGAGGTGTGTGGCAGACCTGGCATGTAATCTCGCGCGGATTCGGACCGACCTTCGCGCCGGCGTTGATCAACTCGCGCGGCACCGGCCACGGCATGCCGCCGGTCGGATGCGTGCCCAGACTCGGTCCGCGCGTGTGATCCTCATGACATCCGATACAAAGCTGGCTCGCGCTGTTTTCCACGCGCAAGAATACCGACGTGCGCATGTCACCGGAGAAGTTGCCCCCGGTGTGCGCCGAGTGGCATGTGCGGCACATGATCTTCCCGTCGGCCAATGGCAACTCCGCCGGCACCTTCATTTCATCCGTTGGCGCGATACCCGTGCGGTGACCATGCTCCAGCCAGACGCGCCGCCGCGAATCGACGATCGAGCCGTCGTGGCATGAGAGGCACATCTCAGATCGGCTGACGGCCGGTAACTGCGGCGTCGACTCCGGCGGCGACATAAGTGGTGTCGATCGTCCGGCGTCGAAGGGGGGCATCCACTCGATGTGGCAGACGGTGCAGGATCGCGCCTGACGACCGACAACATCTGGCCGGCGGCGCGGGCGCGCCTCGCGTACGTCGATCGGCCCGCGCGTGATGCGGACGCGCCGCACGAGATCCGCCCGAAGCTCGGTCACATACAAGTCGTCGCCGATGATCCAAAGCCCCATCGGATGTTCAAAACGATAGGGTTCGCCGCGTTCGTCACGCAGAACATCGATCACAACCCCGCTCGGATTGAATATCTGAACGACGCCCGTCACGCCATCGGAAACCCATGTGTTGCCGAACTCATCCACCGCGACGCCTTCGGCACGGTACAAGTCGCCGATATCCACACCCAAGCCGCTGATGGCGCGAATCGGCCGGCCCTCGGCGCTGAAGACCATCACGCGGCCGTTGATGACATCAGTCACATGCACGTCGCCACCCGTGCCGATCGCGATCATGAACGGGTGATTCAATTGTCCGAGCGATTCACCCAACCGGCCGATGGCGATTTCCTGCTTCGTCTCAACATCGAGACGCAAGAGCCGATGCCGTTCGTTGTCGACCATCCAGACAAAACGCCCGTCGGACGTGACGGCGACATCGGTGAGATCGAGCGTCTCATCGCCAGCTGAAGTCGGCGTGATGATGTCCTCGACCTGCCCGCTTTCACCAAACACGAGCACTCGACCATTGCCCGTGTCGGCCACGTACAGCCTGTCGCGCGCGTCAACGCTCAGCCCGAGCGGACTCTCCAGCGGCGTCGGCCCGACGGAGTGAATGATGCCGACGAGCCGCGCGTTTCGATCAAACTTAAGGATGCGATCATGCACGCCGTCGGCGATGAAGACGTTCCCGGCGCTATCGACGCCGACATCGGTCGGCATCATCATCGCCGGTGGCTCGCGGTGTTCAAACGTCACGATGCTCACGCCGACGAATGGATGCTGCTGTGCATGAGCGGCGGAGCAACAAGCTGCGACGGCGCATAGCATCAGTGCGCCGAAACGCGCGCGATCGGCAATCCGCTTGAAAGACTTCGTAACTGAGTGAATCTCGCTGTGCATGGCGCGTCGGTGTTCAGACTCGACCGGCTGACACACCTGCGCGGTATTCCACAGCGACGGTCGGTAAGTTCGGCTGGATTATATCGACCATGCGATTAGTATCACGCCCGATTCCGAAGCGCCGCAACTTTTCGCGGCGATGAATGACTCGACTCCGGAGCCTGAAGTATGTCCGACGCACCGACGCCACCCGTTCCGCCAAATGCCGACACCGCGCAAGCGACGACTCAGCACGGAGGCGCGGCCGATCCGCCAAAGAAACCTCGGCGCGTGTTTCGGAAGATCGCCATCAGCGCGCTGGTGCTCATGGTCTTCGGCGCGCTTGGACTGGGCGGAGCGGAATACTACACCGCGCGTCCCGATTTCTGCGGCACCTGCCACGTCATGGACCCTTACTACATTTCCTGGTCGAACGACAAACACGGGCCTGAGCTATACGTCAAGTGCATCGACTGCCACTACGCGCCGGGCGAAAAGTATACCATTATGGCCAAGTTCAAGGGCCTCTCGCAGGTTGCCAGCTATTTCAGCGGACGATATGGCGCGGCCCGACCGCGCGCTCATGTCGCGAACGCTAGCTGCCTTGTCTCGGGATGCCACGGCGACGGCGCCTTCCGCGACAAGAAGCTGCTCATCGGCGAAGCACACACCGAGCAGCGCCTCGTCAACGACGTCATGATCGATGTCGAGCGCACGCCCACTGTTACGTTCATGCACTCGAAGCACCTCGACCCGAGCGACCGCCTGGCCGACGTTGAAGCACAAATCGCCGCGGTATCGCGCCGACTGAAGGACAGGCTGCCGCCAACCGATTTTGACGACGTCCTCCGGACTGCCAAGTCGATCGAGACGGCCGACGCCCGCCTGACGAGCATGGCCATGCTCCTGTCGAAGAAGAACGCGAAAGACTGCACGGCCGATGCGACCGAGCTGATGAGCCTGGAGCACATGCGCATTCGCCTGACACAACTCAATGAACTGAACTGCACCGCCTGCCATACTTACGACGCCACGAGCAACAACCACTTCGCCGTGAGCCTCAGTTCCTGCTACACATGCCACTTTACGAATCAGGAATTCAACCGCGACACCGGCCGCTGCCTCAATTGCCACGAGGCGCCGACGCGGCAGTTCATCGTTCACGGCACGCCGTCGACGACACCCGGCAGCAGCGCTGCCATGATGGATCACCGCGAGATCATCGAGCGCGGCATCGACTGCGCAAGCTGCCATTTTGATGTCATTCAAGGCGATACCCTGGTTAGCGCCCGCGACTGCGAACGCTGCCACGATCAGAACGTCTACTTGAAGGAGTTCGAAAATCGAAACACCGACACGGTCGAACGATATCACCGCGTCCACGTCGCCGGGCAGCGGGCTCATTGCCTCGACTGCCACCGCGTCGTCCGGCATGAATTGATCGAACCGGCCGCCACGACGGCGTCGGCCGACTTTCTGCGTCCGGTGTTGAACGACTGCCAGCATTGCCACCCGAAGCATCACGAGTCGCAGGTCGAGATGCTCATGGGCGTCGGCGGCAGCGGTCCGCTGCACCCCATGCCGAATGCCATGTTTGGCTCGCGCCTGAATTGCCGCGGCTGCCACTCCCAGGCCGGCAGCGATTTCAAGGGCGACCCGCTGATTACGGCCACCAAGGCAACGTGCATCGCCTGCCACAGCAGCGATTACGATCAACTGTTCGACCAATGGATGAGCGAAATTGCGAGCTATCAGAAAGAGGCGGAAGCGGGACTGGCCCGCGCGGATGCGAAGCTATCGGAGTGGCGTTCCGCTGGTCGCGAAGTGCCCGAGGAAATGATAAGTCTTGTCGAGCAGGCCCGGGAGAATCTCCGATTCGTCAACTCGGCGAACGGCGTTCACAACAAAAACTATGCGATTCAACTGCTCGATCTGAGCATCCGCGATCTCGACAGAGTAGTGATGCGTTTGTCGGAATGAAAGCTCAGGCGACAAGCCGGCTGGACGAGTGAGCGGCGATTATTCGCCGCCCTGCTCCGGCGCGGGCATGAAACCGGGAAAAACAAACCGTCGCCCCTTATCGATGTTCTCGATCATCTCAGCCACCACTGGATGCACGAGCGCTTCGATGCGCGCCTCCGGATAGCCTGCGGCGCGATAGTCCACGCGCCACGTCTCGCGGCGATGACAGTCGGAACAGACCAGCGCCTCCGGACGGCGCAGCGGGTGAATCGACTTTAGCGCTGTTTCACGCTCGGTCGGGCCCATCGAATCGCGATTGGCCAGGTAATCTGTCACCGCCCTACCCGTACCCGGATGACTAAGCACCGGACCGCCTTTCGCGGCGTCGCGAACGGCCAGTTTCGCGCCGTATTCTCCTCGGAAATGCTTTGGAAGGTTTTCGCGGATCGACGCCAGCAAATCCTTAAAGATCGGATTATTCGGCCGAATCGCATCGACGTGACGGGCCATCTCTTCGATGACGTATGAATCTCCCGCTTCCTTTGCGGCGGCGCGAAGTTGCCGTGACAATTCCCTCTGAAACGCGACGTCCGGCGTGTCGGCGCGCGGCCGTTGCAGCGGCGACGTCAGCAGTTCATATGCCTGCAGCAGCGCCGGAGGCGGGCGCTCGTTGCCGGTCTTCAACTCATACCATACGAGATCAACCGGGTGCTTATCCGCCTCCATATGGCAGACACCACAGTGGATGCTCGTCGCATGCATGTTCAGAAACGCGCGCGTCTCCTTTCGGCGATTGTGCGGCAGAGGCGCGTGGCAGCCCGAACGGGTACAGTCATTCTTCGGATCAGGTTCGATCCATCCGTCCAGCCGATGATAGTGCGCCAGCGGCGTGCGCGGCGTTTCCGTTAGATCGAGGGCGGGAAACGCCTGCCGCTCCGAGCGAAGAACCTCCTCGGTCATGCGCGTCGGCAATCCGGCGATCTGAGCCGGCACGCCCGATGGCACAATCAATGAGACAACGAGATACCGCACCGCCCGATACGTGAGCCAGCAAACGAGAATTAGAATCACCAGCGAATACAACCGAGGCACGGACTCAATCAATAAGCGACCCATCCGAACCAGCAAAACGGCCGTCTTTCGCAAAATTCGCGTCAGGATCGGCGGAGATTTAATCGTGTTTGCCAAGCGGCCCCTCCACGCCCAGATCGCGGGCCACTTGTTCGATCATCTCGCCGTGCTCTTCTTCCAGCTTGGCCTGCGGCGTTTCGCCGGTGAGCGTCGCCATCGACAGCGGGAAAACCTTGGGCGCGAGGACGACGTTGTAGATATGCAGGATGCCGACATGTATCAGCGCCAGGAAGGCCTCGTAGGTATGCGCTATCGTGGCAATGTTCGACGCGCGACCGCTCAGGAAGCGCGAGCTGACCTGCTCGCCCCAGAGCATCGCACCGGTGATGCCCAGGAGCATCGTGCCCCAGAACACGCCGAGATATTCAAACTTCTCCGTCGGACTGAAGCGCCCGAATGTCGGCCGCTCCTTTCGAAGGAACAGAAGATGGGCGAAAAGCTCAAGTGTCTTCTTCACGTCATCAAACGTGATCCACATCGGTAAATTCACCCAGGCTTCTACGAAACGGTTGCGGCCCGACGACGGCTTGATCTGCGTTGCTCGACGCAGGAACACGATAAAGACGTCGAGCATGTGTACGAGAAAACCGACGACCAGCAGCAAACCGGCCCAATGATGAAGGCCGCGCGCAACGCTCAGACCACCGAACATGCGCACCAGCGTTGACGCCCATTGCGTCTCGGCGAACTTCAAGGGAAAGCCCGTCAACACCAGCAGGGTAAAGAGAATCGAAAGAATCCAATGCGATACGCGGTGCCGGACCGCGAACCGTGTCAGCCGCTCACGACCGCGCGGATGATTCATGATCGCGAGAATCAGCCCCTTCATGCGATGATTGACATGCGCCGCCTTGCCCAGAATGTTGTGGACCAGCTCGAGCATGACGATCGCCGCCGAGGGACCGAATGTCAGCACTGTCAGAATGATGAACAGCGCAGCGATGCCGAACTCAAGTGAGCCGTGCGCCGTCGGCAAATTCAAATGCATCGCCGCGTCGGCAATCCGCGGATCAGCCCCGGGATGGCAGGCCGTGCTGCGGCAGCCGTCGGCCAGATTGTTCGCGTGTACCGCCGACAGCGGATCGTTCGGCCCGAGCATGAGATGCACATTTTCGCCGGCGCGAACGTGGCAGTCGATGCAGTTTGCCGTCGACTGATCGCCGAGTAGCGCCGCCTTGCCATGAAAGCTGCGTACGTAGCTCACTACCGAGTCGGGCAAGTTGTACTCTTGCTGGATGAGCGGATCACTATGACAGACCGAGCAGACCTGCGCCGTCTCAAGCGTCTTTCGCGCCGGCTCAAACCGGGATGCGATGTGGCGAACGTAGTACTCGATATCGGCCGGCACCGTCTGCGAGTGACAGACGTCGCACCGATCAAAAACTTTGCCGGTCAACTCGCGAAAACGCGGGATCGCATCCGACGGATCGCGAAAAAGCGGCTCGTCATGACAATATAGACATCGTGACTGACCTTCATTCAGGAGCGGTCCATCCTGAAACTTCAGATCGTCAAGCAACTCCGGCGTGTGGCTGCTGCGTTTAAGCAGATCGACCACATGGGCATGGCTGAATGTTCGTTCAAAACCCGTCGGATTCGCCAGATGGCATTGCCGCGTGCAATCCACCTTTGAAACGGGCGCGTGCGGGATCGTCGTGACTTCGGATCGTTCATGGCACGCCGTGCATGCCAGGCGCGCATGGGGACCGAGCCGACGAAAGGTGTAATCCGGATTGGTGTAGAAAAGGTGAAACTCGGAAGTTTCCGCATCGAAGCGGGCTAATCCGCGAAACTGGTGGCACAAGAGGCAGTTATCCGGGTCATCGGCAACCGACGGCGAGGACGTCACTATCAGCAGGATGATGCCGAGCGGCAGAAAAGCGCTCACCCCGAAATGCGGAATAGTTCGCATGTGCCTGGTCAACTTTGTCGAACCCTTCACGCGCTCTGCTGCCTCATCCTACGCGCGGCCATTGTCAAACAATCCGCAGTCAGTTGCAACCTCGTTCGATTCCGTATGGCATTTTCAAGGCCAATCCGTTTTTCCGCGTCTTAGGCTCATCGGATTGCGGATGCTAACCGCTCGACTCTCGCTCGCAATCCATCCGAAACAGATTCGTGTTCGATGGCCCGCGCGTGAGCACGATGCGGACAATTTCTCAATTGTGGAGTCCGCTCATCCCGTGACGTGGCACAGCGCTGGCACTCATTATGAATCGCACCGATTTGGGACGCATTCAACACAAAAAAAAGCTTGCAAACGGCCTGCTGTTTGCTAGGCTACTTGCTCGAAAGGCGCAGGGATGCGTTACCCGTTCGAACGAGTCTTGAAGACCTGTCTCGCAATCATTGTACGTGGCTCGCCCCGAGGAACGAACGGCGCGGCCTCGAAAAAAAGGTTCATCGCTCGTCGAATGAGGTTGCTTTGCGCCGCCCAGAACATGCGTGTGTTTCAATACACCCAACGGAGAGCCGCGCTATGACGTCCTTCCCAAACAAAGTTCGTAACAGCCGCATCGCGTTTCTCGCGGGACTCGGCCTGCTAGTGCTGAGCCTTGGCCAATCCGGCATGGAATGTCCCTTCTTCATGCCAACGCCGCCGGACACTCAGCCGACCACCGGCAACGAGGGTCTGACCGGTCCCTTTGTCGGTTCAACGCGCTGCATGCAGTGCCACTCCAGCATTCATGCTGATTGGAGCCAGACGCTCCACGCGAAGGCGTTCGAAACGCTCGAAGCCATCGGGCAAGACGACAACCCCGTTTGTGTTCGATGCCATGTCGTAGGGCTGAATTCCGTCGGCGGATTCTCCAGCCGAGCCCTGACGAACGATTTGGCGGGCGTCGGTTGCGAAGCATGCCACGGCCCCGGCCGGGCGCACGTTGAAAATGTGCAGGACGCTTCTCTTCGACCGCCGAAGAACATCTCGTCGGCCGTTTGCGGCGCATGTCACACCGGCTCGCACCATCCGAACTACGAAGAATGGCTCACGTCCGGCCACGCGATGGTGACCGAAGGGCCCTCGAATTCGTTCGCAGCCGGTACCAACCTGAACAATTGCGGCAAGTGCCATTCCGGCGACTTCTTCTACAACGCGATCATCAGCGGCGAGACCGTGCTCGACAACGCTTTGGAGAACGTCAAGCGGAGCAATCAAAACGGCGTGACCTGCGCCGTCTGCCACAATCCGCACACGCGAACCGGCAACGCCGCCGGCGAAATCGAAGACGGGCGCGACTACCAGCTGCGCTATCCGGAAGCCGCATTCCCTACGCCGACCAACACAATCGACGCGACCACGAACGCCGCGCGATTCAACATCTGCGGCCAGTGCCACCACGGCCGAGGTCGAACGTGGCGTGATAATGCCCGCGGCCCTCATCATAGCGTTCAAGCCAACGTGTACACGGGTGAGATGGCCATGCCGGATGCAGACGGACCGGTCGTGCCCCTCTCGCCGAGCCGCCTCGCCAAGCACTACGAAGCCGAACAGCAGTGCGCCACGTGCCACATGTATCGCAAGGACTTCGGCAGCGAGCAGGCACCCGCCATCGCCGGCCACAGCTTCAAGGTGAGTTTCGAAGGTTGTGTTGCGTCCGGCTGCCACACCAGTGGCGAGAGCATCCAGAATCGTGCCGGCACCTACAAGGCCGAGATTCTGGCGCGCCTCGATGCAATTGTTGACCGGCTCGAAGCGCTGCATCCCAACAACGGATGGAATTACACCGGCGAAGGCGGACCGAATGCACAAGGCCAGGCGGCGCTCTCCGAAAATGTTCGCAAGGTTCGCTTCCTGCACGCCTACATTCTCGCCGATGGCAGCTACGGCATTCACAATCCACCGTATGTCGAAGGCATGCTCGATACGGCCGAGGCCCTGCTGGATGCCGAAGAGGACCAGTAAAGGGAAGCGTGACACCGCTGCGGCAATGATTGGATTCGATCGACTATCGCCGCGATGATGGGATGGAAAATCAAACAAGCCCCCGAATGCCGCAGCGGCATTCGGGGGCTTGTTGCATTGTCAATTTCAATGGAAAAACGCGCACCTCACCCGTCATCGTGCCGCGAAGGCGATACGATCAGAACTCCGTGGCGTTGTGATTAGACTGGAATGAGTTGGGGCACATCGAAGCGAATGGCAAAGCCGACGCGATGCGATTCGTTCTTGTCGTGCTCGAACTCGAGGCGAATGATCGTGGCATAGCCCAAAGAAGGCGCCTGACGTGGCGATGACGATGCGTACTGAGCCGTCGATGCGATTCGAACCTCATATCGCTGGCCGATGCCCAGTCCATAGCCCACCGGCGCGGTCGCAAAAACGCCGGCATCGGAGATGTCGGTCGTTCGGCATCGGACGACGCCCTGCGTACTGACGTCGATCAACCAGATCTCACACTCCACGCCATGACGCGCGTAGTTACGTTGATCGCGCGGAAGCGAATCGCCGGACAGCAGACCCCAGCGGTCGAGCATCGGCGGAGACTTTACATACGGGGAACCGACTGGAATCGGCGTCGGGAGATTCGCGGCCATGACGGGCCTCCTTACCGGTTGAACTGTTCGGCGACTCATCCCGTCGCCCGGCGACCTCGTCGTGCGACGACCGCCGCTCCGTACTGGCCGTCACAAATGCTCCGAGATGAACTCATCCCGAAACGAGGCGGACGGCGTTCGCCTCTGCCGATCATCTTTCCCCAACTGAGTGAAACCTGGCACTACCGAACGAACATCGGCGCGATTCGGACGTCAATTGACCCGTCGCACTGAGCCGTTCATACGACATGTGAAAACCCCAAAACACGGGGCCTCAGTTTGGCCGGCTAATGCCGCTCTTGGTGATGCCGATTGCAATGATCGCTACGGCATCACGGACATTATCCGACCCATCCACCATATTGTACAACATGGCGCAAATCCTGCAAGCGCAAGTTTTGACATGTCGCAGACTTGTGACAGAAAGTGGGGATGATGCGAGCTTTTCTACACACCCGAGGTTGTTAGTGCCGGACATCCTGTGATGACGCCGGTTGCGTAATCATACTTAACTTGCCCGCCGACAATCGTTTGCGCCACATGCCCCGCCACTTTCCAGCCGCCAAACGGCGTGTTTCGACTACGCGAGTAAAATGAGCTGGGTTCTATGACCCATTCTGAGTGCGGATCAATCACAGTGACATCCGCATCCTGACCCGGGCGCAGTGTGCCTTTGCCCAAACCGAGCAGCCGCGCCGGAATCGTGGACATTCGTTCGATGAGTGCTCCCCACGAAATCCGGCCCGACGTGACCAGCGCATTGACCAGGAGCGGCAATGCCGTTTCCAGACCGATGATGCCAAACGGAGCCGATTGAAAATCCGCGGCCTTTTCATCCGTTCCGTGCGGCGCGTGATCGGTTACGAGACAATCGATCGTGCCATCGACAACGCCCTCGATGCATGCTTCGACATCGGACTGCGTCCGAAGCGGAGGATTCATCTTGTAGTTTGTGTCGTAGTCCGCGACGGACTCCTCGGTCAACAACAGGTGATGCGGGCACACCTCGGCCGTCACGCGAACGCCGCGCGCCTTGGCGCGACGGATCAGCTCGACCGATCCGGCAGTCGAAATATGCGCCGCGTGATAGGCGGCACCCGTGCTCTGGGCCAGCAGCAAATCGCGCTGCAGCATGGCCTCCTCAGCCAGTGCCGGCAGACCCGGCAGACCCAACCGCGCGGCGGTCAGACCCGCGTTCATGCATCCGCCGGAGGCCAGATCGGCGTCTTCGCAATGCTGAATCAGCAGTCGATCGAACATGCGCGCATACTGCATGGCGCGCAGCATCGTGCTCGCATTGGCCACGCCGCAGCCGTCGTCGCTGAATGCCACAGCTCCGGCACGAACCATCTGCCCCATCTCGGCGAGTTCTTTGCCTTCGCGCCCCTTGGTGATCGCCCCGATCGGATACACATTGCACAGGCCGGCGCGGGCCGCCTGGCGAAATACGAATTCGACCATCGCTTCATTGTCGATGGCCGGCTGGGTGTTCGGCATGCAGGCGATCGATGTAAAACCGCCGGCGACCGCGGCGGCGCAGCCGGATGCAATCGTCTCTTCGTCTTCGTTACCCGGCTCGCGCAGATGCACATGCATATCGACCAGGCCGGGGCAGACGATTTTCCCCGTTGCGTCGATTTCGCGAAGACCGCCGCTTGGAATCCCGCGGTTCGAGGATTGTGATTCGGGGACCGGAGCTTCGGGTTTCGGGCCTGCGGCATGGAACTTGGAACTTGCGGCTTGGGGAATGATCGAGACGATCTTGCCGTCGGCAATCATTACGTCGGCATTCTCATCAAGTCCCTGCGAAGGATCAATGATGCGACCGTTGCGAATCAGCATGGAACCCATTGTCACCATAACAGAAATCTCGATTGCAAACCGAATTCATGGCAAATCACGCTTGAGCCGCCCCCATCGCCTGAGTACACAGAAACATCACCGCCATGCGCACGGCCAGACCATTTGTCACCTGGTCCAGAATCACGCTGTGCCGGCCGTCGGCCACGTCGCCTGACATTTCCACGCCGCGATTGATCGGCCCGGGGTGCATGACAAGAACATCAGGCTTGGCCAGCCTCATGCGGTCGTTTGTCAGCCCGAACAGCCGTGTGTACTCCTGCAAGCTGGGAAACACGTTTGAACCAAGCCGCTCGCTCTGGATGCGAAGCATGTTGATCACGTCGAACTCGCCAATCACCGCGTCGAAATCGTGCTCGATCCGCGCCCCCATCTTCTCAAACGCACGCGGCAGCATCGTCGGCGGACCGACGAACGTCACTTCCGCGCCCAGCTTGAGTAATCCGTGCAGATTTGACCGGGCCACGCGGCTGTTGCCCACGTCGCCCACGATCGCCACCTTCAACCCATCAATGCGGCCCTTGGCCTTGCGCATCGTGTAAATGTCCAGAAGCCCTTGCGTCGGATGCTCGTGCCGTCCGTCGCCGGCGTTGATGACACAGCACTTCACATTCTGGGCGATCAGATGGTTCGCGCCCGCCGCCGAATGTCGGCTGACGATGATATCGACGCCCATGGCCTCGATGTTGCGCACCGTGTCGCGCAGCGATTCCCCTTTGTTCAGCGAGCTGGTCTTGGCGGTGAAGTCGATCACGTCAGCACTGAGGCGCTGCGCCGCCAGCGTGAAACTTGTCCGTGTGCGCGTCGAATCCTCAAAGAACAGGTTCACAACGACGCGCCCGCGCAGCGCCGGCACCTTCTTCACGCTGCGCGTCGAGACATCCTCGAACGCCGCCGCCGTGTCCAGTATCAGATGAATCTCGTCTGCGGTCAGCCCTTCAAGCGTCAGCAGATTGCGATGCGGCCAGACCTGCGGTTCGCGTTGCGTGGCGCGCGCCGCGGCGCTCAAGTTCGCCGCATCGCCGGCGCTTTGTCGAGAGGCGTTCATCCGTCGATCTCCACGCGATCAAGTCCGCTCGATTCCTTCAACATCACCGTGATGTGCCGATCGTCGCCGTCGGCCTTGATGCCGACGAAGTCCGGCTGAATGGGCAGTTCCCGGCCGCCCCGATCCACGAGAACCGCCAGCCGAATCGACCGGGGCCGTCCAAGGTCGGATATCGCATCGAGCGCCGCTCGAATGGAACGACCCGTGAATATCACATCGTCCACAAGCACGAGATACTTGTCCGCGACATCAAACGGAATCTCCGTCGTGCGCACGACGGCCGCCGGACCGATCTCCGCAAGATCATCGCGATAGAGCGTGATGTCGAGCGTGCCGAATTCGATCCGGCCGATCTTGCGGGATTCAAGCGATTGCATCAATCGTGCCGCCAAGGTGTCACCCCTGCTGCGAATGCCGATGACGCCGACCTGCACGCCGCGGGGAATCGACCGGGCGATTTCGCCGGCCATCCGGTCCAGCGCCGCCGCGATCCCGTTTTCGTCCAATAGCACGCTCATGGCGCAGTCGAGAATACCGGTCGAACGCACCAGCGGCAAGATCGCAAACATGCGGCCGCCGTTTCGCGATGCCGCCTTCCGTACCCGGCGCGAAGCCCTTCGACGCGCAAACCGGCATCGGAATCAGCGACCGTGCGGCTGTCCGAGTCGCGAATCATCGACTATACTCCGTCGGACGCATCGGCAACCTGTTTCGCCGAGGGTGAATCCGTCGACATGGCCGCATGAAGTCGGCGCTGTGAATTACTCAGGAAGATCACGATGAAGTGGTTTGGAACGATTCTGACGCTGCTCGCAATCGGTGCGGGCGGCTGGTACGGCTATCAGAAGTACTTGAAGCCTGAACCCCCGGAAGCCTACATTACGCGGCCGCTCTCGCGCGGAACCATCATTCGAACCGTATCCGCAACGGGCACAATCGAGCCGCTGGTCAAAGTCATCGTGGGTTCGGAACTGAGCGGTCGAATCAAAAAGTGGTACACCGATTTCAACGCCACCGTCAAGGAAGGCGACACGCTCGCCATCATCGAGCCGGACCGATTCCAGACCTCCTACGATCGCGCCAAAGCAGACTTGGGAATCGCCCGCGCCCGCGAAGAAGAACTACACGTCCGCTTTAAGGACGCCGAGCGCGAGCGAAAGCGCATCGAGTTGCTTCAATCGCAGAACAACGCCAGCGAAAATGAGCTTCTCA
>CAZRFP010000076.1:16385-20286 GCA_964599535.1 uncultured Planctomycetaceae bacterium | reverse complement strand
CATCTTAAATGCGTATAACGCTGTCATTCCGACGGGGTTTCTTAAGGATGGTGCGGGCGACACGTATTGGGGTCGCGTCGTCGGGAATGGTGGTGACTGGTTTGAGCTGGTAGTTACGCGCGATCATTTGGACGCTCGCGGCTGGCAGCTGGTGGTCGCCAATAACGCGGGCGTTGCGGCACCGGTTACGCTGACTCTGACAGATCATTCGGTGTGGTCGAATTTGCGAAGCGGTACAATTATTACCGTTTCGGAGGACCTCCCTGACGATGTCAGCTTTGATCCGGCGAATGGTGATTGGTGGATTAATGTATGGGCCTCAAGTTCGGCAAGCGGGCTGTATATTACAAACGCGAATTTTGATGTCACACATACGAATTGGCAACTTACGATAAAAGATGCTGAAGGAACTACAGTGTTTGGCCCCGCGGGAGAGGGAGTTCAGCCCGTTTCGGGGATCGGAAACGATGAGGTGTTTAAGCTTGAGGAGGATCCGGGCGGGCATATCCATGCCCAATCAAATTATAATGATGGGGCATCAAGCACATTCGGTGCTCCAAATATCTTCTCCGGCGGTACGGACTCACAGGATTTCACGGCATTGCGGGCAAACTTCAGGCCGTGCCTGTCGGCTACAGAGTGTGATGATGATAATGCGTGCACGTTCGATGATTGCGTGTCAGGCGAGTGTGTTAATATTAAAGTAGAGCCGTGTGATCGTCTAAGTCTGGATGCAGTAGGGCAAGTCGGCTCACCGGTATTCGGATGTGCGGATTCACAGATTGCATTTTCAGTCAGGATGAGTGGCGTTCATACCGAAGTCAATGGAGCCCAGTTGCTCCTTGAGTATGATCCTGCTCAACTGAGCTTGTTCGCTGCATATCCGGGTGATGGCGAGGGGTCAGACTGGGATAGTGCAACCCCCGTTTATTTGAGTGACGATGATGGAGCGCTTCAGTATGCGATCGTGCTGCTCGGCTCGTCGACGCAAGCCGATGCGTCTGTTGCAACGTTTGTCTTTGATGTACTACCGACTGGCGGTGGCGAATCTCCGGCGTATGTTAAATTTGCGACATTGTGTCAGGAGTTCCGAACTAAGCTGACCACGGTTGATAATCAGACCATTATTCCGGAGTTGGTGAGCGCGCCGGCCATTGTCACGGGACCGCGCGCCGAGGTCGTTGTTCAAATTGAGGGCTTGAGTCATGCTGTTAGCCGCGAAGTAACATTCGTGTTGACAGCGTGTGGGGAAGCTCCTCAGGTTATTGAGACGCCTGTCTTGTTTAATAGCGCCGGCGTTGGCACGGCAACGCTTAGAGGGTTTAGCGGCTCAGCTGTGTGGATTGCGGCATATGAAGGTCATACGCTCCGGCGCCGGCTGCCGCTAGAGTATTCGAATGGTTGCTTTGCGGTTGTTGAGTTTGTTAATGAGCATCGCCTTCTTTCGGGAGACTTTGGGACTGTGGGTACTCCAAAGGATAATCTGGTTGACATTGTGGACTTCGCTATTCTGGCGGCGCGTTGGGATAGCTCGGTTTCGGATTGTGACAGTGGACTGCCGGCGGAGTGTCATTACGGAGCCGACGTAAATGGCGATGGAATGCAGAACACGGTAGATTTCACCGCGATCCAGATTAACTTCCTGAAGACAGGTGATCTTGACGACGACTGTCCACCCGCGGGCGCGTCGCTGCCCCCGGTGCCTGGAAGTCGAGAGAGGCATCGCATCGAAGCTAAAGCGGCAGTTCAACTGAGTGACTTTGCGGATGCAAAGGGCGCCAGATTGGGTCGTGCAAGTGTCGGGGTCGGTGAATTGAGCATGTTGGGATATGATGCTGCCGCGGCCGATTTGAATTGCGACGGCGTGATCGATGTGCGAGACATTAGATTCTTTATCGATGCGAAACGTTTCCCTGTACTGCCGGAGTTCGATTCGAGATTACGTGCGCTAGAGGCCATCGAAAATGCGAAGAGCAGTAGTCATTCGCCTCGGCGATAGGAGCCTCTTCAGACCCCAGAGGACTGCCGATGGCAAGAATGCCAGGGATTGCATGGAGGCGACGCGATGGCATTGCCATCACTCGCGGACGCATTGTGGAGAAAAGTCGAACCGCCTTTTGCGAAAATGAGGGCCAGGACGCAGGGTCAGCGCACATTAACTTCGTTATGAAACAAGCACTTCCATGAGGAAGTTGGTATTCCATCCCGCTATTCGGCTTTTGCCGACGACGCTGTCCTAACCTGCCCCCATTTTATGTACCATCTGTTATGAGAGTCAGGTTCGGATTGATTGCCTCTCGCGTGCGAACGGGCGGGAACCTGCGGGGGAGAGGGGGAGAAGGCTCCTGCCGGGCGCTGCGCTTCGGCGTGGCACTCGGCGAGCGCGTGGCCTTTCGGCACGACGGGCAAGGCCGCTATCGCAGCAGGATGTTGCTTCCGAAGGGGGCGGGTTCGGCGCGTTCGGCCAGCAAGCGGCCACACTCCGGGCACCGATCGCCCTCGATGCCGTCGAGAATGTAGCCGCAGTCTTCGCAGAACGTGTGATGGGCCAGGCTGTCCCAAGGTCGAGAATGCCGAATCCACAAAACACAGCAAATGACGATCAGAATCACGGAGGACGGGGCGCTCCACAAAAGCGTAAAAATCCAGGACTTTCCCCACGTGAAGCCCTGCAACAGCACGGACAAGACAAGCAAAACCCAATAAAGAAACAGGAGCAACTCCACATTCGGCCCCTCCATCTGGGAGAGCGCCCAGGTCCCGAGACGCCGTCGTCTTGTACATGCCAAGTTCACCGCGCCGGTGAACAGCAGATATATGCCTGTCACCAGACTTGGAACGGCGCATGCAGCGCGCCACCGATCCCAAGCGTCTTGAGGCGTGCGATCCATCGCGCCGGTGTACTTCAGATAGACGTAGCACAGCAGCAGTGCCGCCCCGATGCCGATCCTCAGCAGGTTCTTCCGGTACACCGTCATCATCAGATCGTGCTCGAATTGCCGTGATAGACAGCAGGGCCGCAATCCCGGGGCGGCGGCCGATGCGATGCCGGGTGGCACTCCATGCCGGGCGCTGCGCTTCGGCATGGCACCCGGCCCCAAGCCCAAAGCACCCGACCCCAGGCCTAAAGCCCCAAGCCCCAGGTCTCAAGCCTCAGGCCCCGGGTCTCTGGCCCCACGTCCCAGACCGCCGGCCCTCTCGCGCTAGGCCATGCCCGACACGCGGTCCACTTCCTGAAAGGTCGTGCTGCCTTCGAGCACGTAGCGGAAGCCGCACTCGGTCAGCGTCTCGAACATCCATTCGCCCGCGGCCTTGCGGATCTCGGAGATGGTCGGCTTGGTGAGGATCACGTCGCGCAGCTGGGCGTTGAACATGAGGATTTCGAAGATCGCCTTGCGCCCGCGATAGCCGACGTTCATGCACTTCTTGCAGCCGACCGCGTCGTAGAGGTAGCCGTATTGCCGGCCTTCGAGCTTCATCTGGCGGATCATCGAGGCATCCGGCTTGAAGGGACGCTTGCAGTTGTCGCAGAGCGTCCGCACCAGACGCTGCGAGATGCACATCGTCACGGCGCTGGCGATGAGAAACGGCTCGACGCCCAGATCGAGCAGGCGGAAGATCGTGCCGACCGTGTCGCGGGCGTGGATGGTCGTGAGCACGAGGTGGCCGGTCGTGGCGGCCTGCATGGCCATCTTGGCCGTGTCGCGGTCGCGAATCTCGCCGACGAGGATGACGTCCGGGTCCTGCCGCAGGACGGAGCTGAGGACCGAGGCGAAGGTGAGATCGTGGCGGGCGTCGATGGAAATCTGCGTGGTGTTGGCCAGTTCGTATTCGACCGGGTCTTCGATGGTGACGATGTTGCGCGTCTCGGCGTTGATGCTCTTGAGGGCGGTGTAGAGCG
>CAZRFP010000076.1:9292-16375 GCA_964599535.1 uncultured Planctomycetaceae bacterium | reverse complement strand
GCCCGTCGGACCGGCCAGGATGACCATGCCCGAGTCCTGCGAGCAGACGCGCTCGAACTCCATGACGGTGCGCTCGGTCATGCCCAGCCCGCCGAAGTGATCGGGCACGGTGCCCTTGTCGAGGAAGCGAAGCGCCAGCTTCTGGCCGTGGACCGTGGGGGTCAGGTTGACGCGGAAGTCGACGCGGCGGGCGGCGAGATCGACGGAGAAGTTGCCCTCCTGCACGATGTGCTTTTTGGAGATGTCGACCTCGCAGAGCACCTTGATGACGTTGAGCACGGCAACGCCCATGCGCGATGAAATCTGGCCGACGGTGAGCATCTGCCCGTCGATGCGGAAGCGCATCGAGACGGTGGTGGATTTTGGCTCGATGTGGATGTCGGTCGCGCGCGTGCGAAAAGCGACGAAGAGCATTTGTCGCAAGGCCTCGATCGCATCGCCGACGGCCTCTTCTCCGCCGCGGCTCTTGACGGCCAGTTCCTGCCCGCGGCGCGTGAGCAGGCGAAAGTCCTTGGCGGTGTCGGGCGCGCCGGGGGGCTTGGCCATGCTGGCGACGGCCTGCATGAGCGGGGCAAGCTGCTTGGAGAGCGGTCCGGCGGCCATAGCCCGTGCGGCGAGTGTGGAGGTGACGGCGGAGGGATCGAGCGAGGTCGGAGGAAGATCCTCGGCTTCCTCGACGACGACGGCGGCCGTCGGCACCTTCGCGCCCTTCTTGACCTTGACCTCGTCGGGCAGCAGTCGAATGCGCGTGGAGCCGATGCGGATGATGTCTTCAAAGGCGAGAGCGGCTTCGACGATGCGATTTTCGCCGAGCCAGGTGCCGTTCTGGCTTTTGAGATCGGTCAGCTTGAAGGCGCCCTTTTTTAGTTCGATGATGCAGTGGCGGCGCGAGGCGACTTTGTCGGCGAGGACGATGTCGTTGCCGGTCTCACGACCGATCGTGAGTCGCGGGCCTTCGAAGGGAAGGATTTGCGTGCCTTCGGGAGTTTGGATTTCAATTCTTGGCATCGGTTGTGCGTTTCGTCGCGGTGTGGCGGCGAAGTGAAATCTCCTTCGTGGCCCCGTGACCGATCATCCGAGAATGCCGGAAGAGCCGGAGCGAATGCCTTTGAGACGCATCTTCAATTCATCCGGATTCGGCGCGACTTCCATCGCGATCTTCACGTCCAGGTATTCCTGCTGAATGAGCTGGTAGAGCGCTTCGGTGAAGTCCTGCATGCCGTCATGCACGGCCGACTTCAGCACGGCGCCGATCTCGAAGTCTCGCCCCTCGGCGATGAGCTTTCGGATCGAAGCATTGACCACCATGATCTCGCAGCAGGGAATGCGCGAGCGCGTCGGGTGGATGCTCGGCAGCAATTTCTGGCAGATCACGCCCTTAAGATTGAACACAAGCGACTGGCGAATCAGGCCGCGCGCCTCTTCCGGGAAAAGGTCGAGAATGCGCGTGATGGTCTGCGAGGCGCTCGAGGCGTGGATCGTTCCGAGGACGAGGTGGCCGGTTTCAGAGGCGTGCATGGCGGCCTCGAACGTTTCGCGGTCACGCATTTCGCCGACAAGCACGACGTCCGGGTCTTCACGCATGAGGTACTTCAGCGCGGCGTGAAAGTCCTGCACATCGATGCCGATCTCGCGCTGATTGATGAACGCCTTCTTGTCATCAAAGAGATACTCGATGGGGTCTTCGATCGTGACGATGTGGCAGGCGCGGGATTCGTTGATCTCGTTCAGCATGGCCGCGATCGTCGTGGACTTGCCCGAGCCGGTGATGCCGGCCAGCAGGATCAGCCCCTGATGCAGCTTGGCGAGATTTCTCAAGCTGGGTGGAACGCCCAACTCTTCAAAAGTGCGGATATTTTTGGTGACGCGGCGGGCGGCGACGGACGTCATGCCGCGCTGGCGAAAGACATTGACGCGGAAACGATCCAGCCCCGGCACCTGATGAGCGAAATCCAGCGCGCCGTGTTCGAAGAAGTACTTTTTCTGCTTTTCGCTGATGACCTCGAAGATCATTTCTTCGATTTCCTCGGTGGAGAGCGGGGGCTCCTGGGCCATGCGAATATCGCCGCCAAGGCGGAATCGCGGCGGGGCGTTGGCCTTCAGATGCAAGTCGCTGGCCTGCAGCTTGCAGCAGGCCTTGAACAGCCGGTTGATTTGAGGATTCTTCGCCGTTTCAGACGCGTTTTTCCCGTGAACTTCGTGAACATCCACCGGATTCGGATCATTGGCGGAGCGGAGTTCCCCGTCCATTTCGACAGCCATAATCTGACCTCTTGCTTGAGCGCTTTATGGATTGTACCCGATGCGTTTGCACAACGGATGGCGGGCCGGGATCGTCGGCCGACACAATCAGGCCGGCGTTGGCACGTCCGGCGCGACGACCTACGGTTCATTTTAGGGCTATTGGCTTGCGAATCAAGACAATTGGAGGGGCGATAACGACATCGTCGAGTCGCGATCGATCAGTGAAAAGCCGTCGTCGGCATATTTCACAGCGTGTTGAGCAACTCTTCCATCTCACTCTTGGAGTGGTATTCTCCGAGTTCCTCGGCCTTGGCGATGCCGATCTCGAGGGCGGTTCGTGCCGCGTCGAAATCGCCCTTGGTGACGAGGGTCTTGCCTCGATGAAAGTAGGCGGCGATGTATTTCGGATCGAGGGCGATCGTTTTCTCAAACTGAGCGAGGCTCTCGTCAAAACGTTCCTGCTTGGCCAACTCCATCGCGAGACCGAAGTTCAGGAAGGCGTCGTTTGGTTCCTTGGTGAGCAGGGCCTGAAGTTTTTCCATTCGAGATGTTGAATTCATGGTGATGCCCGTAGTTGAGCGTATCAGAGCTAATGATCGCACGCCGGGCACGCGCCCTGCGTTTACATATGCGAGTGACCGACGCATTGCGTGGCATCGCGTCAAGGCGACAATATAACCGATGTTTGCCATCCTCGCAGTCTGGACCGCCCTCGGGGCATTGGTGACGACGATCATCGTGCTCGTTCTGCCCCAGCGACAGGCGTTCGACACCGAGATCGTCATCACGCTTCTGCCGTACACCATCGCGCTATCGGCCACGCTGGCGGCCGGCGTGCTATGGGCGTTGCGGAAGCGCCGCATGGAAGAACCGGGCGTGGCTGGACAGCGACTTCAGGCCGTTGCTTCACTCGTTATGAACAGCTTGAACTTTGCGATCCTGCTGTTTGCGTTGCAGGACATCGAGTTTGCAATCGTCGGGCTGGTGGTCGAGTTTGGATTTCTGTATGTATGTTATTGGGGGTACACGCGCGTTCTGGTCCCAGATCGCGACTAACGGCAACAGGCGCGGCGCGAGGGTTTAGCCGCTATAATTCGCAGCGCGCCGCGCGCGGTCAATCGTGCAGGATCAAGGAAAAGCAGCAACCAACATGAATGCGCAGAACATCGACAGGCCGACCACATCCATCGTGACGATCCAACTGAATGGCGAGCCTTGGCGCGTCCCTGTGCCGGCGACGGTCGCAGCGCTCGTCGCGCAGCGACAGCCGCGGCCTCCCTTCGCGGTCGAGTTGAACAGGGTGCTGGTCAAGCGGCCGCACTATGAATCGACCCCGCTTCACGAAGGCGACGCGGTCGAGATCGTGACGCTCGTGGGCGGAGGGTAAGCTGCCGGCGAACGTCGAATGGAGTCGGCGGATGTTTACCGATCACGTGTTTTCTGTCCTGGAATGAATCATGGACCCTGCTCACCTGAAAATCGGCTCTCAGACGTTTCGATCTCGTTTGTTCGTCGGCACGGGGAAGTATGCGACGTATGAGCTTATGCGCGAGTGCCTCGAAGCCAGCCGGTGCGAAGTCGTGACGGTCGCGGTGCGGCGCGAGCGCCTGTTCGACGCTCAAAACCGCAGCCTGCTCGACTTCATCGACACGTCGCGCTACACGATTCTCCCCAACACGGCAGGGTGCTTCACGGCTGATGATGCCATTCGCGTGGCACGACTGGGCCGCGACATTCTGGAGCAGCTTAACAACCCCGGCGCGGCGTGGGTGAAGCTGGAAGTGCTTCACGACAAGAAGACGTTGCTGCCCGATCCGGTCGCGACGCTCGAGGCGACGCGCGAGCTGGTCAAGGATGGCTTTCAGGTGCTCGTCTATTCAAGCGACGATCCGGCGGCGGCCTGCCGGCTCAAGGAGGCCGGTGCGACGAGCGTCATGCCCGCCGGCAGCCCGATCGGCAGCGGCCAGGGCGTGCTGAACCCGAACGCGATTCGCATCATTCTGGAGATGCTCAAGGATGGCGACGCCGACTATCCCGTCATCGTCGATGCCGGCGTCGGCACGGCCAGCGATGTGGCGATCGCGATGGAACTGGGCGCCGACGGCGTGCTGCTCAATACGGGTATCGCCCATGCACACGATGCCGTCGCCATGGCGCGAGCGATGGCCTATGCCCTCGATGCAGGCTATCTCGCACATCGCGCCGGTCGCATTCCGAAAAAACTATACGCGACGGCCAGTTCTCCGGTCGAAGGGACGATCGTCTATTGACTCCCGCGACGGACAACGCGCTCACGCTCGTTCATTCCGTTTTCGGCTACAACTCGATCGACAGCAACGAGCCGACGACCCTTTGGCGGTTGCGGCGATGGTGCGTTGCTCGCATCGGTGATGATGTCGGCCAAGTTTGCGGCAAGTCGATATCGATTGCGCAAGCGACTCTGGTCAACATGACTATAACGTTCGATTTCGCATTAGGTTCGCCTTCGCTTCAGGGTGTGGCTTGGTTAGCGCGGTAACCAGATCGACGAAATGCATGTCGCATATGTCGATCTGTCTCGCCGCAATGCTTACGCCCGATAACCGGCTATTGTGCAGGAGCAAGTTCGCCTCGTTCAACGACGTGCTTATCTGCTAGAATGGCATCAAGATGCTGCAGATATTCGAGCACATGGAGTGCTTTGAGTCTTGGGTTTATAGGGCGGCGCCGTTCGTCGGCGTCACGAAGGATCGCACATGTCTACTGTTTCGCATGTTTCATCACGCCGAACTCCGTCACTTCGATATTGTGAAGGAACAACAGTAAAATCTGTGTTTCTGACAATGCTGCTCGTTGTTGGAATGGGACCTGAGTGTAATGAGGTCGAACCCAATAACGATGTTGCCTCGTCATCGCTGCTGCGACAGGGTGAATTTGGTCTTGGGTCAATTAACCCGATAGCAGATATCGATTTCTTTGAAACGCAGCCCATGTCAGAAGGAGACCGAGTCTATGCTCTGGTTGATCCCCAAGGCTCCTCGACTGGGTTAGACCCGTTCTTGGATGTATACGCGGCGGACGGTGTTACTTTGATAGCTTCGGATAACAACTCTGGCGGGGGCAATGCGCCGTTTGGGTCTGCTGTTGCAGGTGTGGAAATTCCTGCGGGTCAATCCGGCTCTGTGTTTTTTCGCGTATCAGAGAACGGAAATGACCAGACTATTTCGACCTATCGATTATATCAGTCAGTGGTCTCGCCATCTCACTTTAACGATGAAGTCGAGCCAAACGACACTGCCGTCACTGCGAACTTTATTACCGGCGCGGCGATGGCCGGCAGTGTGGCAAACGGGAGCGGAGACGTTGATTACTTCAAGTTTTCTGTTTTGTCCGCGAATTCGCTTGTTGTCGTCATTATGGACAACGATCCGACAAATTCCGGAGCGATGACCGACACCAAGCTGGAGATTCTTGACCAGGATGGATCGAGTGTGCTGCCGGGCGGCATTGGCAATAACGGAGCCGCCAATCCATTCAACTCTGTGGGGGCTATTAACATTGTGAGTCCCGGGACGTATTTCGTCCGTGTCGAAAGCGGAAACACTGGTGTCGGAAGCCAATACAACTTCGTTCTGCTCATCAACGGCATACTCTATTACGATTCTGATGGCGACGGAATTCCGGACACTGACGACAACTGCCCGAGCGATTTTAATCCACTACAGGAGGATATTGACGGGGATCAAGTGGGTGACGCTTGTGATCTTTGTGCGTTGAGCATTATTAAATCCTCGCCCGGTGTGTGCGGCTGTGAGGAGCCGGATGTTGACATTGATCTCGATGGAATTCCTGATTGTGGTAACTTGAATCCCGCGCGAGCGATGCTCGCAGGCCCTGGTTTGTTGCTAGTGCCAGATATTAATTCAAAGCGAGTCGCGGCCTTTAATCCGTCAAATGGAAAACTAATCATTCCCGATTTTGTTCAAGCTGATCCGGCGAATCTCGATTCTCCAATCGCGGCGATACTCGGCCCGGATCAGAATAGCGTGCTTGTTTCAGATCAGGCGAAGCACGTTGTGCAAAGGTATGACCTTGATGGAAACTATCTTGGAGTTTTCGCGCCGGCGGGCGGCATTGACAATTCGATCTTACAGCAGCCTGCCGGTATTGTGCTACGGCCGAATGGAAACCTGCTCGTTTGTGTTCAAGCCGGCGTCAATGCGAATGCAATTGCTGAGTTTGACCATAATGGCAACTTCTTGGCTAATTTTATCTCGAATGGTCTAGGCGGACTCAGTACTCCGACGGACCTGCAAATCCTTGAAAGCGGTCACTTGCTCGTCGCCGGCAGCGGCAGCAGGCAGATACATGAGTACGATGCGAACGGTGAGTTCGTGTCAATTTTCTCTGAGGTCGACGATGGTGTCTCGCAGATTTCGCTCGGCCAATCAGCGTTCCTTTACGTTGCTTCCGGTCGATTCGCACTTCGTGGTATCTTGAGGCTCGACAGCACGGGGAACCGGCTTGATCACCTTTCACCTTCACCGTTGAGCGGGTTTGTTGGCGTTGCGGAGCTATCCAACGGAAATCTCCTGATTTCGACGCAAACGCGATTATCAATAAGCAGTCCGGGTGGAGCTGGTATCGGGGGTGCTTACCAGGTCGTTAGCACGGGAATACTGATCGAGCCAAGTTTCGCCGGTCGAAACTTGGGCTACATCAAGTATGCGCTCCAAGATGCTGACGGCGATGGTGTCGGCGATGGCCTCGATGAATGTCCCGACGATCCGAACAAGATCGTAGCGGGTGTGTGCGGCTGCGGCGTTGCGGATACTGATTCCGATGGCGACGGCACGCCTG
>CAZRFP010000076.1:0-9192 GCA_964599535.1 uncultured Planctomycetaceae bacterium | reverse complement strand
GCAACGATGAATGTCCCGACGATCCGGACAAGATCGTGGCCGGTGTGTGCGGCTGCGGCGTTGCGGATACTGATTCCGATGGCGACGGCACGCCTGACTGCAACGATGAATGTCCCGACGATCCGGACAAGATCGTGGCCGGTGTGTGCGGCTGTGGCGTTGCGGATACTGATTCCGATGGCGACGGTGTTCCGAATTGCGTCGACAACTGCCCTGACATCCCAAATGCTGATCAGACGGATGGCGACAACGATGGCATTGGCGATGCGTGTGACGAACCCCCAAGCCCTGGCGAAGTTCCTTGTGGCGATTGCGGCAGCGGTACGCTGCTCGTTTCGGCGATGATGACGGCCATGTTCAGCATCGGGCGATTGCGAAGGCGCCGGCGATCGAGCTGAGTGAAGGCAATCGGCGCGGCAAGCTTATGGCAATTTCAAAAGTTCGACGGCCGTGCGTAGAGCGTGTATTCTGATTGCATCATGGAACGCCGCGCGCGAAATCGGCTCTGTGTCTCACTCATTATTCTGGGATTGGGCAATTTTCTGCTCTACGCCGTTTTCTATCAGCTCATCGGCGGCGATGCACCAAACGGATACATCAAGACCGTGGACGACGAGCGCATCTACTATGTCCGGGGGCATTTCGTACATCGAGCCATTGGGTATGAACAAGACGTGCCGCGATGGGTCTGGATTTACAGCTATGTTCACTCGATCAGCATCTGGCCGTCGATCGCGGTCGTCTTGCTGGCCATGCTGACGCTCGCGCGGCCGCACATCATCGCGACCTACCAGCATGGCATCATGCAAGGCTCAACGCTTGTGACGGTGATGGCCACGGTTATCGTGCTCGTAACGTCGATCATCATGCTGGTCTTCGTTTCAGAGTTTATTCGTACGTTTTGATCCGTTTGCGATAATCGATCTCGTGGAACGCGGGCGTTGCAGAAGGAGAGCCTTGGCTTCACACGACGGAACCCATATGGCCCATGAATATCCCAAACCTCGTGCGACACTGGAGCTATGCGACCAGGGGCGCTTTACCAAGACCATCACGGAGCGCGACGTTTTCCGCTTCGCCGACGCCTCGGGCGACTATAACCCGCTGCACATCGACGACGCATACGCCAAGAGCACCGTCTTCGGGCGCCGCGTCGCGCATGGCATTCTGACGGCCGGCATCATTTCAACCGTTCTGGCCAGCGATATTCCCGGGCTGGGTACCATTTTCGTCGAGCTATCGATCAAGTTCCTCAAGCCGGTGTACTTAAACGATACCGTCACCGCAACGGCAATGGTGCAGGAGATCATCAACCCCAAGCGCGTGCGAATGCTCGTGGCGTGCGTGAACCAACATGGCGAAGATGTCGCCATTGGCAACGCCGTGGTCATACCACCCAAAGAAACGCGGATCATCCTTCCCACGAATCACCCGATCGATGTTGAGGAGTGAAATCGATCAGAAGCCGTCCGGCGTCGTGAAATCAGCGAGAAAGATCTGACTCTCGCCGCTCTCGCCGCGTTGGCTGGTCCACATCATGCGGCGACCATCAGGGCTGATGACGGGTAGTCCGTCGAAGCCGGGGCTGAATGTGATGCGACGGTGTTCGCCTGTTTCGATGTTCATCAGGTACACTTCGTAGTTATAGTGACCGTGAAGGCTCGTCGTGAAAACGACGGATTTGCCGCCAGGCAGCCAATAGGGCGCCCAGTTGACGGTTTCGCTGTGCGAAGTGATTTGTCGCTCGTTGCGACCATTAGCGTCGATGACAAAGAGCTGGAGATGGTCGTTCTGTTTGCGGTCGGCACGAAAGATGACGCGCGATCCATCGGGCGAAAAGAACGGACCGCCGTCGTAACCGGGCTTGTTCGTGAGCTGTCGCAGTCCTGTACCGTCGGCGTTCATGATATACAAGTCGGGGTCTCCGCCACGGTCGCTGGTGAACACGATTTTTGAACCATCCGGGCTGTAGGCGCATTCGGCGTCGTAACCGAGATCAGTGGTAAGCTGGCGGGGGTTCGAGCCGTCGATATCAGCTTCGATGATGTCCATGCCGCCGGGCATATCCCATTTGTAAGAGCTGCCGTCGCGCTGATAGGCGTTGGGATTCGGCACATCGGGGTTCAGATAGCTCGACGCATAGATGATCTTCTTGCCATCCGGTCGAAAATAGCCGCATGTGCAGGCGCCGCCCGCAGGGCTGACGCGACGAAGGGTGTCGCGCAGCGGCCGACCGGCCTCGTCAAGATCGAGCGTGTACATCTGATACGCCTGCTCGCCGACGGGAAAGGCCTGGAAGATGATGCGTCGCATGTCGGGCGAAAAGTAGGCCTCTCCGGACTTTGAGAGGCCCATATCGGCGAACGTCAGTTGGCGCACATTCGCGAGGATGGCGGCCTCAGCGGCCGGCCAGCCCTCCTTTGGCGTCGAATCGGCGACGAGTCGAAAGCTCTTGTCGGCGCATCCCGACATGGCGGCCGCAAATGACAGCATTAGTAACATGGAAAGTCGAGGCAGTCGATTGCGTTTCATCGTATCCTCCGTCAACCTCTCAAGCGTATGATCGGGAATATAATGCGACCGAGCGCTTTGCAACATTGCGGCAACCTAGTATCGTGGTGCGTAGGTGGTAACTCGATCGGTCCTGGTAGCCGCGATAGGGCGGCCCAGCGAGCGGGGTGGAGTGGCGGCGGCTCCCTGGCGCCGTGAGTGATTCGTCATTTTTTTCCGCTAGCGTGCTTCCGGGGTTAAACTCTGGACACGGCGGCTGGAAAGCGAAGTCGGCTTGCAGCTTACAGTTTTGTGCATTGGAGACGTCGTCGGGCGGCCCGGCCGCTCGATGGTGGCGCGCGCGGTTCCGTTGCTCGTCAAACAGCACGGCATTGATTGTGTTATCGCCAACGTCGAAAACGCGGCGAATGGCTCGGGCTTGACACCGCCTCTTTACGAGAAGTTCCTCAAGTACGGCGTCCATCTCATGACGATGGGCGATCACATCTATCGCAAATCCGAAATCATGCCGGTTTTGCAGCAATCGGAGCGAATCGTCAGGCCCGCCAATTATCCCGCGGATTCGGTCGGACGCGAGTTTGCAGTCTTTACGACGCCTGCGGGCGCGCGCGTCGCGGTCGTGTCGCTGATGGGGCGGTTGTTCATGAAACCGCCATGTGATTGCCCCTTTCGCGCGGCCGATCGTGTGCTTGCGAAGATCCCCGCGGACGTAAAGGCGATTGTCGTTGACATTCACGCCGAAGCGACCAGCGAACATGTGGCGATGGGTTGGCACCTGAACGGCAGAGCCAGCGCGGTTGTCGGCACGCACACGCATATTCCCACGGCCGACGAGTGTGTCCTCGACAGGGGTACGGCCTACGTAACTGATCTGGGCATGACCGGTCCGTATGACAGCGTGCTGGGTCGGCGGAAGGACCGCGTGCTCCGGGCGCTAACGACGGGTTTGCCATCGCCGTTTGACGTGGCGACGGACGATCTGCGACTGTACGGCGTTCTGATCAAGATCGATGCCGATACCGGCCGCGCCGCGTCCATCGAGCGCATCCGCGTTGACGAGAGTTCACTGCCCAAGGGCGCAGACGTAAGTTCTGACACGGATGATTGACGGGTTCCGGCCTGATTCGCTTCCGCTCGAAGGCGCGATAGACTTTCGTTATGTGGTCGATTGTTCCATATCAGCCGCGCCATCGTGACGGCGTGGTGGCCGTCGTGCGATCGGTGTTCGACGAGTATGGCTTCACCTGGGAGTCAGACGGCTACTGTCGCGATCTTTATGATGCCGAGTCGGTGTATATAAACCCCGGCGGGATGTTCTGGTGCGCTGTCGAGATGGACGCTTCTGGCGAGGAACGCGTCATCGGCTGCGCGGGCGTGTCATTTCATGAAGGCCATGCGGAACTGCATCGGATGTACCTTGCCCGTGAGTGCCGTGGACGCGGCATCGGGCGGGCCATGCTGGAGACATGCATCGGTCATGCGAGATCGAAAGGCTTCGCCGCAATGCGGGCATGGAGCGATGTGAAGCTGGTCGATGCCCATCGGCTTTATACGAGATGCGGCTTCGCGCGCGACGGCGAGCGCATTTGTGACGACCCCGACAAGAGTCGTGAGTACGGATTCTGGAAGGAGCCGCTGTGACGCGCCGCCGATCACAGCCTAAGCGCCCGGCCGACGACGCACCGCGTTTGCCGTTTGATCCGGACCGCGTCAGACCGGACCCCGATGCGCCGCCCGCGCCCGAAAAGCCGCCGCCTGCACCGACGAACGCGGCATCATCCGAGGCGTCTTCGCCGATCAGCGTTTCACAGCTTAATCGGCTGATCAAGGGCGCGATCCAGGCGTGCTTTCCGGAGGATATTCGCGTCATCGGGGAGCTTTCTAACATCTCGCGACCCAGCGGCGGCCATCTCTACTTTACGCTCAAAGACCAATCGAGCGAGATCCGATGCGTCATGTGGCGCTCGTCGGCGAAGACGCTCAAGTTCACGCCAATTGACGGGTTGGAGGTCATCGCCACCGGCTCAGTCGATGTGTACGAACCGCGCGGCCAATATCAGCTTTACGTCCGGCGCATGATGCCGTGCGGCGTCGGCGCGCTCGAATTGGCGTTTCAGCAGCTGCGCGAGAAACTCGCGGCCGAGGGGCTGTTCGACCCGGCACGCAAGCGCCCCTTGCCGGCTCATCCGCGCACGATCGCCGTCGTCACGAGTCCAACCGGGGCGGCGCTGCGCGACATTGTGCAAACGATCGTCCGGCGCTATCCGAAAGCGCGCGTCTTGATCTACGGCGTGCGAGTGCAAGGCGACGGCGCGGCGGCGGAGATCGCCGAGGCCATCGGTCGGATCAACCGCTCGCGCGATGAAATCGGCGGCGTGGATGTGATGATCGTCGGCCGCGGCGGCGGCTCGCTGGAGGACTTGTGGGCGTTCAACGAAGAGGCCGTCGCGCGTGCCATTTTTACCAGCGAGATACCCATCGTCAGCGCGGTCGGCCACGAAGTCGATTTAACGATCGCCGATTTCGTCGCGGATGTGCGCGCTGCGACGCCGACGGCCGCGGCCGAACTCGTCGCACCGATGCTGACGGCTGTGCTTGACGAACTGTCGGCGCTCGAACATCGACTGAAACAAGCGGTTTGGCGGCGCGTGGAGGCGGCGCGGCTGCGGCTCAAGGCCGTCGAGCGAACGGCGTGGTTTCGCAATCCGGTTGAACAGGTGCGACGGCTTCATCAGATGGTCGACGAGCTCGTCGGCCGGCTACGGCTGAGTTTTTCGCGACGATTGAATCGCCTGCGCTCGCGCGTGCATGAGCTCGAGCTGCGCCTGATTCACGTACGGCCGACGGTGCAGTTGGCACGGCGATACGAGCGTGTCGCGACGGGCGAGCGGCAATTGATTCGCGCGGTCGAATCGGCGCTACGGCGACATGAGCGGCGCGTTACGGCGCTTGAAATCAGGCTGGCCGGCGATTCACCGCGCCGCATCGTCGATACCAGCCGCATTCGATTGCAGCAACTTGAGGGCGATCTTCGCGCTGCGCTTCGCCGCCGGATGGATTTTCTCACGCGGGCGATCAGCACGGTCGAAGCGAGGCTTGTTGCGGCAAGTCACGAACAGGTACTGCAGCGGGGGTTCACGATCACGCGCCATGCGGTCGATGGCCGTGTTATTCGAGATGCGGCCGAGGTCCGGCGTGGCGACATCGTGACGACACAGGCGTCAAAGGGGACGTTCAGCAGCGAAGTCGTGGAAGATCAATAGTCGGCGTCGCTTGTTAGAATGTGATCTCGGCGTATTGCAGATAATGAAGGGAAAACTTCCGGGTCGAGCCGGGCACGGCTATCCGGTAGAATGACCGATCGCGAAAATCGCGGCGATAAAATCAACGCGGGAGTGGTAGAAATGTCTCAGACCCCATCAGATTTTGATGGCGCGATGTCGCGGGCGGAGGAAATCGCGACATCCATCGAACAAGGACGTATCGGCCTTGAAGAGTCGATCAAGCAGTTTGAAGAGGGCATGGCCCTGATTCGCAAGTGCCGCCAGGTGCTCGCCGAGGCCGAACTTCGTATCGCCAGGCTGGAAGCCACCGATCCGGACAGGGCGGCGATTTCCGGGGACATGAAAGTCGTTGACGAGCCATAACTATTTTACTTACAATAATTTGAATACATGGCGATCCGCCTGCGGCTTGCGAGCGTATCGATTCTTTTGAAACCATGTTGATTTTCGCGAGCGACGTCGCTGGCCCGCCGACCGTCGGCTAGAATCGAGGCATCGTGTCGCGAACGGCCGCCATTCCTGGGGCGTTGAGGTTAGACTTGCCTACCGGCATGATGAGTTCGTCCACCACCGTCAGCCCCGGCATTCAATCATTGATGCGCCAAACCGCCGAGGCATTCAACGATGCCTTGCGCGCGAAGCTCGCCACGCTGAACCCCGCGCCACAGCGATTGATTGAAGCGATGGAGTACAACATCGATGCCGGCGGCAAACGGTTGCGGCCGGTGCTTGTACTATGGGCCAGCGAAGCCTGCGGCGGCGATGCGCGTGCTGCAATGCCGCCCGCCATGGCGATCGAGTGCGTCCATACGTTCAGCCTGATACACGATGATCTGCCGGCCATTGATGATGATGATCTCCGTCGAGGCCGTCCGACTTGCCACAAGGTCTTCGGCGAGGCGACGGCGATCCTGGCGGGTGATGCATTTCTCGCGTATGCGTTTGAGCTGCTCGCGGCCGACGTGGCGGCTGCGGAGCTGTCGCGGCGCATGACGCTCGAACTGGCCCGCGCGGCCGGCGCCTGCGGCACGATTGGCGGCGAGCAGGATGACATTGCAAGTGAGACGCAGCCGTGTGATGTCGCAAGCGTGGCACGGATACACGACGCAAAGACTGCTCGGCTGATTCAGTGCGCCTGTCGATTGGGTGCGATGGCGGCCGGCGCGGAGGCTTCGACGTTTGAGGCGCTGTCGGACTACGGTGTGCATCTCGGCCGGGCGTTTCAAATCGTTGACGATTTGCTTGACGTAACTGGAACGGTCGAGGCGGTCGGCAAGCGCACGGGAAAGGACAGTGACGCGGGAAAACAGACGTACCCCCGCGCAATTGGCGTTGATGCGACGCGGGTGCTGGCGGAAGAGACGGCGGCAAACGCGATTCGCGCAATTGAGCCGCTCGGCAACAAGGCCGGGAAACTGGTCGCGCTGGCGGAATATGTCGTGAAACGGAGTTCATAGACAAGCGAGAATGTTGGCGCGGACGATATGAACATCAGCCGCGTTCTTTGAAAGGCGGGTTGTTCCCAAGGGATGGACAAGATTCTACCAAATATTCATTCGCCGGCCGATCTGCGGGGGCTTTCGATTGCTCAACTCAATCAGCTTGCCTCCGAGATTCGCGAGCGCATCGTCGGCGTCGTCAGCCGGCAGGGCGGGCATCTGGCGAGCAACCTCGGCGTCGTCGAATTGACTATCGCGCTGCACCGCGTTTTCGACTTCAAGCATGACTGGCTGCTCTGGGATGTCGGTCATCAGGCCTATGTCCACAAGATTCTCACCGGGCGAAATGATCGTTTCGACACGATCCGCAAGGCCAACGGCCTGAGCGGCTTTCCGAATATCCACGAAAGCGAATACGACCTGTTCAGCGTTGGCCATGCCGGAACAGCCATCGCGACGGCCGTCGGCATGGCGCGTGGTGCGTCGGCGCTGGAGCAGAGCCGTCGATGCGTTGCGCTCGTCGGCGATGCGAGTATCTTCAACGGCGTTGCCTTTGAGGGGCTGAATCAGGCTGGCACGCTGAAGCGCCAGTTGCTCGTCATTCTGAACGACAACTCGATGGGCATCGCGCCAACGCAGGGCGGCATGGCGGAATATCTGGCGAAGTTTCGCGTCAGCCCGCTCTATGAAGATCTGAAACGCAAGGTCAAGAAGTACCTCCCGCAGGTGCCGCTTGTCGGCAAGGCAACATTCGAGGCGCTTGATCATCTGAAGGAAGGATTCAAGGCGACGGTCTCGCCGCATCAGATTTTTGAACAACTTGGCTTCGTCTATGTCGGTCCGACCGATGGGCATGACGTTGAGCATCTCATCGAACTGCTCGACGCGGTGAAGGATGTCGGCCACCCCGTGCTGCTGCACGTGCACACGGAGAAAGGCCGCGGCGCGGATTTCGCGCTGGCCGAGCCGACGAAGTTCCACAGCCCCAAGCCGTTCAAGGTCGAGGGGTGCCGCGTCGAAATTCAATCGGGCGACCGCAGCTTTACGGCCGCGTTTGCCGATGCCGTGACACAGCTTGCAAGTGAAGACGCGCGCGTCCATGCCCTGACGGCCGCTATGCCGGACGGCACCGGTCTGAACAAGTTTCAGCAGGTCTTCCCGGAACGCTACCTCGACGGCGGAATCGCCGAGAGCGGAACGGTCGACATCGCCGCCGGCATGTGCAAGGCCGGCTTGCGGCCGGTCGTGGCGATTTATTCGACGTTTCTCCAGCGTGCGTTTGACCAGGTCTTTCAGGAGGTTGTTCTGCAGCAGTTGCCGGTGATCTTCGCGATGGATCGCGCCGGCCCCGTCGGCGGCGACGGCCCGGTGCATCACGGCTTTCTCGATATCGCGTATCTACGGGCGATGCCCAACATGGTGCTGATGGCGCCGGGTGACGAGGCGGAGATCCTGGAGGTGCTGCGATTCGGCCTGAAACTCGGCGTGCCGAGTGCATTGCGCTATCCGCGTGATTCAGTACCGGCGCCGCTTTACGGCGCTGGTAGTGTGCCGGCGTTCGTCATGGGACGTTCGGTTCGTCTGCGCGACGGCGGAGATGCTACGATTTTGGCATACGGCTCGACGTGCCGCCCTGCGCTCGATGCCGCCGAACAACTCGCGGCCGATGGAATCGAGGCGTGCGTCGTCAATGCCCGCTTTGCCAAGCCGATCGATCGTGAAATGGTGGTGGAGGCGCTTTCGACGGGCGGCCCGGTGGTAACGGTTGAGGAGCATTCCGTCAGTGCGGGCTTCGGCTCGGCCGTGCTGGAGACGGCCCGCGAAATGGGTCTGGATGCGTCGCATATGGTGCTGCTGGGTATGCCGGCCGATCGCTTCGTGTCGCATGGTCCGCGTGCGGCGCAGTTGGCCGAGTGCGGAATTGACGCGACGGGCATCGCCGCATCGGTTCGCGCGGC
>CAZRFP010000075.1:0-20855 GCA_964599535.1 uncultured Planctomycetaceae bacterium | reverse complement strand
CTACTACGAAGGCGGCCACGGATTCGCCGGATATGACAACGCGGTCGCAACCAATTCCAGTTCGGACGTGATGCCGGATCGTCCGATGATGCCCCAACCAGACTTTGACGGCAGCCGCATTGCCATCGTCGATCTGACCGATCCGACCAAACCCACTGTCAAAGGCAAGATCAACCTCGTCGGTTTCGCCGCCGAAAGCCGCCGTGTCGGTGATGTCATCTACGTCATCGGCTCCGGCTATGCACCGTACTTTGCGTACGGCGCGGAGAACGATGATTCCAGCGGCCAGGGCTTCGTCGCCTCCGTCAACGTCGCCGATCCGGAGAACATTATTCCCGTCGAGCGCAAGGCGCTCACGGGCAGCGCCCTGTCGATGCACACTTCCGACTCGGCCATCTTCGCCGCCAGCCAAAGCTACAACTTCGACAACGGCGAAACGATGACCAAGGTGCAGATCATCGACATTTCCGATCCGGCCGGCTCGATTCAGGTGCGCGGCAGTTTCACGGTCCCGGGCCACATCCGCAATCGGTTCTACATGGACGCCTTCGGCGATGTCTTTCGCATCGCGACGGAGTCCTGGGGTTTCGGCTTCCAACAGGTTCGCCTGTTCACGCTGAACATCTCCAACATGGACGACGTCAAGTCGCTCGGATCGGTCAAGATCATCGAAAATGAATCACTGCAGGCCGTTCGCTTTGACGGCGAACGGGCCTATGTCGTGACGTTTCTGATCGTCGATCCGCTCTTCGTGATCGACTTGAAAGACCCGGCGAATCCGAAGTTGGCCGGCGAGCTAAAAGTGCCGGGCTATTCGACACACATCGAACCGCGCGGCAATCGCCTGATCGCCGTCGGCATCGACGATACGGACGGCAATCGCCCGGCCGTGGCCTATTACGACGTGAAAGACCCCGCGAATCCGACGGAGTTGGGCCGCGTCGTGCTTGGTCCCCCCGGCTCTTACACTTCGTCCGACGCGACATATGACGAGAAGGCATTCAAGGTCATCGACGAACTGGGGCTGATCGCGATTCCGTTTCAACATGTCGACTGGGGCAGCGGCTTCGGATGGGAAGAAGACGGCGCTGCCCCCCCCTCCACGCGACCCGGCGGCGGCGACGTTCGAGCCGACACCATTCAACCGTACGGACCCACATGCACCAACGGCGTTCAGCTTGTTGATTTCAGCGACATGGCCCTGACACAGCGTGGCTCTTTTGAGAACGATGGAAACGTCAGCCGCGTCGGCGTCATCGGCGGTCGTATCTTCGCGCTGTCTGAGTTCGGCTTGAAGACGGTCGATATCGACGATCGCGACAATCCGAAAGTCACGGGCGAAGTGGACTTTTTCGCCGGCGAAGACATGGCCCAGTTCGGCGGCTGCGGTTACATCTACTATGGTGGTCCTTTCATCGACCCGGGCTTCCCCGGTTTCCCCGGCTGGAACCTCCCAATCACGGCTGATCAGATCGAGCGGCTCATTCAGTTGGCCGAGTCGTGCTCGGGCGGCACGCCCGTCGCCGGCGCGGCCCTGCTGTTGACGCTGTGCTTCGTCCGCGGACCGGTTCGCCGAAGGTTCCGCCGCCGAAAGTGACACGAGTATGACATCTCGCGTTACGCAGTAATGGAGTGACAATCGAAGGCCCGGGAGCGTAACGCCCCGGGCCTTCTTCTTATTCATGGCGCGCGCCCAGCGCGCGGTCCAGTTCGAGAGCCAGCTTCGCCGTCAGATTCTGACGGCTGTATTCGCGAAAGGTTGCGTCCAGTTCCATGGCAGGCGACGGTCGAGTCGCCAGATACGCGCGCACTCGTTGCGTCTGTTCAATGAATGCCCTGCCGTCTTCGAGTGGCGAGAAGAACGCACGGCCGGGAATGAAGGCCTCCAGCAGCGCCCGGTCCCGGCTGCCCGGCGTCTCTTCCAGGCAGATCACCGGCCGGCCGGTCTGAACATACTCAAACAGCTTGGCGCTCGCGCCCCATCGGCCGACATACGAGCCGGTCAACAGCAGCAGCGCATCAGCGCTCTGCATTTCGCGAACGGCCGCAGCTCGATCGAGCAGGCCTGTCGTTGAAACGATCGAATCCAGTCCCAGCGAGCGGATGTAGTCAGCCGAGAGGTTTCCGACGAACCGCACGCGCAGATTCATAGCTTCGGCCTCCGAACGCACGCTCGCCAGGGCCTCAAGAAAGAGGTCCGGCCGATTGCGCGCGATGACCGTACCGACGTGCGCGATGACGAGCGGCGCGGCCGGCATCCCGCCCTCGGAAGGTACCGACGCTTCGGCCGCTGTACGATGCACGACCTCATAGCCATTGGGAATGACCGCAACACGATCGAGCGTCACGCCGTGATCCGCCGCCAGCGCGCCGGCCATTGCGTCAGAGACGACAATGATCCGCGCGGCTGAATGGACGGCTCGCGCTTCGAGGCGTTCGTGCATGCGTCGCATGATGCGCCATGCAGGCTCATAACCGCCGGGGCCGAACCAGCGATCGCGAAAATCGAGCACGAGCCGCGACGCTGACGCCTCCGCGATTGATAACGCCAATCTGACGGCACTCGCCGGCGGAAACGACGCCAGCACGACATCAAAACAAGTGGTTGCAACAACCGGCGCAATCGCCAGACCCGCCGCCCTCTGCCACCGAACGAATCGATCTGGAAACACAAGCTGTCGCGCCAGCGCCTTCCAACGCGGCGGTCGCTCGCGCGGATCGAAATCAGCGAACGGCCGATCCTGACCGAGTGGATCTTCCACCGCATGAACCGTCACGCCGTCATCAGCCGCGGCGTCGCCGGTACGAGAAGCCGTCAAGACATGTACGTCCCATCCGTGCGCCGGCAGGTGTCGCGCGAAACCGTGCAAGCGCTCCGACGCCGCACCGACGGCCGGCGGATACCAGTATGACACGAGCAGAATTCGCCGCTTGGATTTGTTGCCAGACGTCGCGTCCACGGCTCGCATTTAACGGTTTGTCGCGCGCCGCGTCTATTGGTATCGTGGCAGATCATGTCCGTCCTGGATGCCGCCGGTCGAATTCATTGCAGCGTCACGCGTCGCGGCGCAAGCTTAGAGCAGCGACATGCGTTGCCGCGAAGGAGCCGATGATGTCTATTCTGGCCGGCCGCCACATCGTCATTGTGCCTGCATGGTGGCCGTCGCCGGAACAACCCGCCGCCGGCATCTTCTTTACGGATTACGCCCAAGCCTTTGCCGATGCCGACGCCCGCGTCGGCGTCATCGTGCCTGATCTCGTCAGCCTGCGCCGCATTGCCCGTAGTCCTTTCGCTTCCCTGATTCCGCGCATGGATCGCGAAGTGCTTCGAGACGACATCCCCGTCGTTCGCGTGCGCGGCCTGCACACGGCCTTCGGTCGTCCGGGGCTTCATATGAAGCGCTTTCGCGCATGGCTGGAGCGCGGTCTTGATGCCTATCGCAGCCTCTATGGCGAGCCGAACATTCTGCACGCGATGTGTTCGATTCCGGCCGGATGGGCCGCAACGACGATCGCCGGCCCCCTCGCGCGACGCGTCGTCATCACCGAGCACTTCGGACCGTTTTCAGCTCAGTTAGCGCCTCGCGCCGGTGGACTCTTCGTGCGCGAGGCGCTCGACAAGGCGGCGGCCGTCGTCACCGTGAGCGAGCGGAGCCGCTCGGATATGCGCGCCGCCGGCATCGCGCGCGAGATCACCGTGATCGACAATGCCGTCGGGCGCGAGTTTCTTGATGCCGAAGTTCCGACTTCACGCGACGGGCCGGTACAGGCTCTATTTGTTGGACGTCTCACGCCGGAGAAGGGTGTACGCGAATTGGCCGAGGCCGCCGCGTTGCTGGCCGTTGAGATGGAATTACATTGGAGCTTCGTCGGAATCGGACGATTGCACGACGAGGTGCGGCGGCGCCTTGATGACGCCGGGCGATCCGGCGCGTGCCAATTGCACGGCGAATTGGATCGCGCCGGCGTGATTGAGCAGATGCGCGCGGCCGATTTTCTCGTGCTGCCCAGTCATGCCGAGACGTTTGGCATGGTTGTCGCCGAGGCACTCTGCATGGGTCTGCCGGTCATTGTGACGCGGGGGACGGCTTGCGAAGCATTTGTCGACGAATCGAATGGGCTGCTCGTTGAACCGCACAGCGGAGAATCGCTGCTTGCCGGTCTTCGTAGGATGGTGCAGACAGCACGCAGCTACGACCGCCGCCGTATTGCCGCGGCAGCAAGGGCGCGGTTTGAACCGACTCACCTCGCCAAAGCCTACCAACCGATCTTTGCGAACGTCGCCGACGTACCACCGGATTAGCTGACGTCCGCGCGCCGACTTTGTGCCGCGCGAGTTTTCTGCCTATCCTGCCGAACATGTGTGGAATCGCCGGACTGCTTCTCGATGAGATCAACCCCGCCGCACCGCGCTGGCTGACGGCCATGACGCAGGAACTTTACCATCGCGGACCAGATGATGGCGGTGCCGCCGCATTCGGCATGAACGGCACGCCGGCTGTACGCAGACGCCTCGGACGAGCCGATGAGCCGGTTGATTGGAAGTATGTGCCGATGAAGCTCGGGCTTGGCGCGAGGCGACTGGCGATCGTCGATCTATCCGACGCCGGCGCACAGCCCATGTCGAGCGACGACGAACGCGTCTGGCTGGTCTATAACGGCGAACTCTACAATCACGCTGCGCTACGCGATGAACTGATCGCCCGGGGGATGCACTTTCGCGGACACTCCGATACCGAGACCTTTCTCGCCGGCTATCGATCCTGGGGCACGGACTGTTTCGACCGCTTTGACGGCATGTGGGCCGCGGCCATCGTCGATTGGTCGGCCGGTCGGCTGGTGCTTTCGCGCGATCGGTTTGGGATCAAGCCGCTGCATCTGGCACGTTTCGATCATGGCTTGGCATTTGCTTCGGAGATCAAGGCACTGCTGACGCTGCCCGGCGCGCGGCGCGGCGTCAATGAGGCGCGGCTTCGTGACTTTCTCTGCGACGGGCGCGTCGATCATACGGGTGACACGCTCTTCGAGGGTGTTTGGTCTGCGCCGCCTGGTTGTTTCATTGAATTCGATCTGCGCGCCAAGGGAACCATGCACGCGGGCGGCATTCTTCGGCGCTATTGGCGGCCTTCGTTTAACGAGCGCGAACCGGTCGATTCAACCGCGAACATTCGTGACGAGCTGACAACCTCGCTTAAGGCCCATCTACAGGGAGATGTACCGATCGGAACATGCCTCTCCGGCGGCATCGACAGTTCGGCCGTCGTCATGATTCTCGACGGACTTCGAAAACGCGGCGCGATTGACGGCGCGCGCCTGACGCAGCATGTCTTTACGGCGTCGCTGCCCGGCTCACCGCTGGATGAATCATCATACGCCGATGCGGTGGTGCAGGCATGCGGTGGTTTGCAGGCGCATATTGTCAAGCCGACGCCCGCGGGGTTCGTTGGCGCACTGTCCGAGCTGATGCACAGTCAAGAGCAACCGTTCGCCCTTCCCGGCGCTTACCTGCAGTGGGAAATCATGCAGGCTGCGCGCGATGTCGGCGTTAAAGTCCTGCTCGACGGGCAGGGCGGAGATGAACTTTTTTGTGGATATGAGGGCTACATTCCGGCATATCTCGCATTCTTGTTCCGTCGCGCCGATATGGCAACATTGCTCCGCGAATGGCGCGCGGCACGACAGGGGCACTTCGCCGGCGCGCCGCTGCTGCGCCATGTCGCCGGCGCGTCGCTTTCCGACGCGCTGCGCGAGCGCCTTCGACTCCGAGACAGCGCCCGGCGGCAACCGTGGCTCGCGCGCGACCTTTTCAACGGCCAATCGTCCCTTGATATGTGCCATGAGCTTGACATAACCGACGACGCGGCGGCCGCCGTCGCGCCGCCGGACTCGGTGTTTGCACGGCGCGTCTGGAGCCTGTTTGCAGGCGAGAGTCTGCCGGGTCTGCTGCGGTTCGAGGATCGCAGCTCGATGGCATTCTCGATCGAAGCGCGTGTGCCGTTCCTTTCGCGCGGGATGGTCGAGCGCGCCTTCGCCGCGCCGGCGTCGGAGAAGATCAGCGGCGGCGTGCTCAAGGCGAACCTTCGCGCGGCGTTGCGCGGTATCGTGCCGGATGTCATCCTCGATCGGAAGGACAAACTCGGCTACAGCGTCCCGCTGGGCGAATGGATGCGCGGCGGCCTGAGCGAATGGTGGCGCGACTTGCTGGCGTCGCGCAGTCTCGCAGAGCGCGGATGCTTCAACGTAAAGGCGCTGCCGGAGGCCGCTCGTCGCGTCGAAACCGGCGAAATGGCAGCGGTGCGATCGGTATTCCGGGTCGCGATCGTGGAGACATGGGCACGCGCTTTTCTCGACCGGCCTTGATGTCCACTCGCCACGCGCTTGCCGACCGTAACCGATGGGAAGACACTATCGCCATGAAGCGCATCATCATCGCCGCCATGAATCGCGACCGTGTCATTGGAAAGGACGGCGGCTTGCCCTGGCACGTGCCGGAGGATCTGAAGTTCTTCAAGCGCACGACGCGCGGCCATGCCGTTATCATGGGGCGAAAAACTTACGAATCGATGAACCGGCCGCTGCTGCGCCGCCGCAATATCATCGTCACAAGGCAGGCCGACTATCGACCGCCGCTCGATCAGATGACGCCCGCGGATGATCCCGCGCTGACCGTGCTCTTTTCGCCGGATGATGTGGCGGCCCGCCGGACCGCGGAGCAGACGTGCCTCGATGTCGTACATTCACTCACAGCGGCGTTTGAGTTATGCGCGCATCGAGGCGAGGAGAAAGCGTTCGTCATTGGCGGCGGGCAGCTCTACGCCGAGGCGATACCCTTCGCGGATGAGATGATACTGACTCACTTGGACCTGCCGGATGTCGAGGGCGATACTTGGTTTCCCCCTCTTGATGCGAGCGAATGGGACGACTTGGGGGCGATTGATCCAAAGTTCCCGTTAGCGCGCTTATATCGACGCAAGAGCGGGCCTACTCAGTCATAAGCCACTATTTGGAATAAGGTTACACCAGAATACCGTGATTGATGCCCGATCCGGGCGATATTTGACAAATTCTGCCCGCTCGATTAGTCTTCCCGTTCACTGGCGAGAAATCGTCGAGTGAAGCGCTCCAAAAGTGGCTGACCGATGGCGCGGGGACGCGACGGCGGTCGGAGGGCATTCAGCAACGCGGCCGGATGTTCTAGCCATAGGCAGCGCCCCCTTTGCAGCCGTGTCTTATCCAAACGCAGCGTGTCGCGCGTCGGCCCTGAAATGGTTCGATCCACGTACAGTTGCGAAGCGTAGCTGCTGAAAATGAGACAATGGACGCTTCGCCACGCGCAGCCCGCGCGCTGGGTGGGCGTCTCGCGGTGTAACATGGAGCCTCGCCTGGTCGCGATGTTTTATCGACACGCGCGAGGGTTCGAGTTGCCGGCGCGGCCAGCCCCTGGGCGGCGGCGATGCGGCCGTTACCCGGTAGTGTAATGGTAGCACAGCAGGTTTTGGTCCTGCTTGTCGAGGTTCGAGTCCTCGCCGGGTAGTCGTTTGCAAAGCGGGCGCAAAACGCCTGCGACCGTTGAAAGTCGACTGACGAAAACATGAAGGAAACCGCCAGGATATCCGAGACCCCGCGTCAAACCGCGGCGATCATTCTCGCCGCCGGTCGAAGCACGCGCATGAAGACCGAACTGCCGAAGGTCATGCACGAGATTTGCGGCCGGCCGATGCTCGATTACGTCTTCGAGGCCTGCCGCGCGGCCGGTATCACACAGCTTCATGTCGTTGTGGGCTTCGGAAAAGACGCCATTCTCGCTGCCTATCGCGAAGTGCCGGACGTGCGCTTCGTTGAGCAGCGCGAGCAAAAAGGCACGGCCCATGCCGTTTCGATGTGCATCGACGACCTGAAGGGTTTCAACGGCGATGTCGTCGTGATTGCCGGCGACATGCCCATGATCCGGGCGGAAACGCTCGCCGCCCTGGTGCAGAGCCACCGTGCTGCCGCGGCCGGCGCGTCGATCGCCACGACCGTTCTGGATGAGCCGGCCGGATACGGCCGCATCATTCGCGGCGCGAGCGGCGAGTTTGAGCGCATCGTCGAGCACCGCGACTGCACGCCGGAACAACTGCTCATTCACGAGGTCAATCCCAGCTATTACTGCTTCGACGCCGCGGCCTTGCTTTCCGCGCTGCCGAAGGTCCAGCCGAACAACGCCAAGGGCGAGTTTTACATCACGGATGTGCTTGAGATCATCCGCCGCGACGGACGGCGCGTCTGCGCGTCGACGGAAGTCGCGGCGATCGACGCCGTCGGCATCAATTCGCGCGTCGATCTGGCTGCCGTCGCTAAGCTCATGCAGCGGCGAATCCAGAACCTCTGGATGGAACAGGGCGTCACGATAGTTGATCCCGACACCACATGGATCGACAGCCGCGCCGTGCTCGGCCACGACTGCTGCATCAAGCCCTTCAGCTATATCGAGGGCCGCGCCCGTCTCGGCGCCCGCTGCTTTGTGGGGCCGTACGCCTACATCGGCGACGGTGCGGTTATCGAAGACGATTCCACCGTCGGACCCGGCGTATTGTCGGCGATCGACGCGGCCAAGGTGAAACAGCGCGGCGAGAGCACCATCGCGCGAAGGACCTCCTCCGTGCATCGCCAGCCACCCATGCAGAGCGAGCGAGCGGGAACATGACCATGCTGAGTCCGACCGAACAGATTAAGGTGTTCAGCGGCCGCTCTAATCCGGCGCTCACGGACGAAATCTGCAACTATCTGGAGACCCATCCCGGCCGCGTCCATCTCGAGACGTTTCCCGACGGCGAATTGTTCGTCAAGCTTCACGAAGACGTCCGAGGGCGAGATGTGTTCGTCGTCCAATCGACCTGTCGGCCGGTCAACGACAATCTGCTTGAACTGCTCGTATTCGTCGACTGTCTGCGCCGCGCGTCGGCTCGCCGCATCACCGCCGTGCTGCCTTACTTCGGCTATGCCCGGCAGGATCGCAAAGACGAAGGGCGCGTGCCGATCACCGCAAAGCTCGTTAGCAATCTGATCACGCAGGCCGGCGCCGACCGCGTCCTGACGATGGACCTCCACGCCGCGCAGATTCAGGGGTTCTTCGATTTACCCGTCGATCACCTCGAGGCGGCCCCGGTGCTGACGCGCCATTTCAAGGCGCTCGACCCGAAGACTACGGTCCTCGTCAGCCCGGATGTCGGCAACGTGAAGCGCGCCCGCGGCTATGCCGAGCGCATGGGTTGCGAACTCGCTATCATCGACAAGCGGCGTACCAGCGGCAGCACGGCCATGGTCAATAGCATCATCGGAAACGTCGAAGGCAAGGACGTGCTCATGATCGACGACATGATCGCCACGGCCGGCACGCTCTGTGAAGCGGCACGCATTGTCCGCGAACAAGGGGCGAGAAGCGTTCGCGGGGCATCGACGCATGCCGTCTTCGCCGGTCCGGCGTTTGATCGACTGGAGAAGGCGCCGTTCAACAGCATCACCGTCACCAACACGATCCCCGTTACCAACGAAGCGCGGCAGCGGCTTCCGAATCTCACGGTGCTCAGCGTCGCCGAGATTCTCGGAGAGGCCATCGCCCGCATTCATAAACATCAATCGGTCAGTAGTCTCTTCATGAAGGCATAAGAGCGAGGCATAGACTCACATGGAAATTCCGACTCTCAATATTGAATCTCGAAAAGCCGCCGGATCGCGCGCCGCGGCGCGCCTGCGAAAGCAGGGCATGCTGCCGGCCATCGTTTACGGGCACGGTCAGGATCCGACGCCGATCGCGCTGAATTATCGCGACGTCGCGCAATACCTTGAACACGGACTTCATGTCGTGAATCTTCAGGATGGCGCAAATGTCCAACCGTGCCAGTTCAAGGACGCGCAATACGATCATCTCGGCGTCAGCCTGATTCACGTCGATCTGATGCGCGTCGATCTCAACGAGCGTGTCAACGTCACGGTGCCGATCGAGTTTCGCGGAACGCCCAAGGGCGTCGCCGAGGGCGGCATCTTCCGCCATGAAATCACTGAAATCGAAATTGAGTGCATCGTCGCCAACATTCCCGAGTCGATCCGCGTCGATGTCTCCGGGTTGGGGCTTAACGACGTGCTGCACGTGTCGGACATCAAGCTGGCCGAAGGCATGAGCCACACCATGGATGATGATGCCGTCGTCGCCATGGTCCGCCTGCCATCGGCCGTGGTGGAAATGACCGCCGCCGCGCCGACCGAAGGACCGGCCGAACCCGAAGTCATCGGAAAGGGCAAGACGGAGGAACCGGGCGAAGACGCGGAAAAGGACTAACGCCCGCTTGCAAACGGCGCGCTGTCGACCATTGCCCGTGGCTGCGTAACGGTCGAAGCGCTCACGCCGCCGGGCCTGAGACGGGAACGGTTTGGCGGACGGTTCGTATCGATCATGTTCCGCCGATGAGGAGCATCGCCGCATGAAGCTCATCGTCGGACTGGGAAATCCCGGACCGCAATATGCGGAAACCCGGCACAACGTCGGCTTCCGAACGATTCGGCTGCTCGGCGACAAGTGGAGCATCAACGCCTGGCGCAATAAGTTCGCCGGACTCGTCGCGGACGGCGATATCGCCGGCAACCGCGTGACGCTGCTGATGCCCATGACATATATGAACCTTAGCGGCCGCAGTGTCGCGGATGCAGCGGGGTTCTATCAGATCGAGCCGTCCGACGTGCTGATTGTCTCGGACGATGTCGATCTGCCGCTGGGCACACTGCGCATGCGAGCGAAAGGCTCGGCCGGCGGGCAGAAGGGACTGGCCGACGTGCTCCGGCTGATGGGCACGCAGGAGATCGCTCGCGTGCGGATCGGCATCGGTCGACCGTCGCGCGGAAATGTGGCGGATTTCGTGCTGAGTTCGTTTCATCCGGACGAGCGCGACGCCGCTGAACGGAGCATCGAACGCGCCGCGGCGGCCGTCGAGTTGTGGCTGACGAAAGGTATCGAAGCCGCGATGAATGAAACCAATCGCCGCTCGGATGGCGAGGAGTAATAGGCGAATCGACCGATAGCGGCCGTTTCAGCTTGACATCGTTAGACATGGTCGGCATCAACTATCGCGCCACTACGCGGCCAACGATTGGAATGCGGCGACCGAAACTGAAGGAGTACGATTCGTGAAAGTCTATGAAGGCATGTTTCTGTTTGATCCGGCGCTCAACTCCGACTGGCCTGCGGCCGAGGCCGAGATTCAGCGCGTGCTCGGCCGTGCCGAAGCGAAGATCATCGGCATCAAGAACTGGGAAGAGCGCCGTTTGGCGTATCCCATCAAGAAGCAGAAGCGCGGGTTGTACGCCCTGACGTATTTCGAGGCGCCGCCCGAGAAAATCACAGCGTTGGAGCGAGACATTCAACTCAGCGAAAAGTGCATCCGGGCCTTGTTCCTGAATCGCGATACCATGACGCGGGAGCAGATCGACGCGGCCCTCGCCGCCGAACCGCCCAAGGCGGTCAGCCGTTATGATGAACGACCCGGCGGCCCCGGTCGCGGAGATCGACCGGATCGCTTTGATCGCGGTCCGCGACCCGGCAGCCGACCAGCGCCGGTCGCCGTTGAAGAAGCCGACATTGACGCAGTGAACGACGCGATCGACGATGTCCTGACGGAAGACATCGAATAACACCGCCCCGGCGACGCCTGAGCGCAATCGCCGAAGGAGCCTGACATGGCCAATTTCAATAAAGTCATCCTCGCCGGAAACCTCACGCGCGATCCGCAGGTGTCGATGCTACCGAGCAACAAGCCGTTTTGCGAGTTCGGTATGGCGATAAACCGAAAATGGCGATCGGAGTCTGGCGAGATGCGCGAGGACGTTTGTTTCGTCGATCTCGTCGCCTATGGTCGACAGGCCGAGACACTGGCACAGTACATGTCCAAGGGCAAGCCTCTGCTTGTTGAGGGTCGTCTGAAGTACGACCAGTGGGAGGCCAAAGAGGGCGGCAAGCGCAGCAAGCTTCGCGTCGTAGTCGATACGTTTCAATTTCTCAGCAGCGGCGGAGGTGCTAGCGCTGGCGGCGGATACGAAGGCGGCGCGCAGCGCACCTACAACAATCGCCCGCAGGCCGCGCCGGCGCACGCAGACTCCTACGACGACGGGCCGCCGGTCGACTCGGACTCGCCCTCCGGAGACAACATTCCGTTCTGAGAGCGGATCGAAACAATAATCGGAACCGACAGCTTAAAAGCGTGATCGTCACGCGACTTAGTTTGGGATAATAGAACCATGAAAACGATGAACAGACCGTCCAAAGGACCCGGCGGCGACCGCAAGAACAAGCGCGCCAAGGTGCGCGAAGCGCTCAAGTGCCGCTTCTGCCGCGAAAAGACAGACGACATTGATTACAAGGACATCAACCTGCTCCAGAAGATGGTCTCGTCGCAGGGCAAGCACTTTGCCCGAAAGCGAACCGGAAACTGCGCCAAGCATCAGCGCATGAGCGCCCGGGCATTGAAGCACGCCCGATTCATCGGCCTCATGCCCTTCTGCGGATAATTCGGAGATACCAAGCGATGAAACTCCTCTTACGAAAAGACATACACAATCTCGGCCTCTGCGGAGATGTCGTCGAGGTTTCCTCGGGCTATGCGCGAAACTACCTCATCCCCCACCATCTCGCGCTCGAGCCGACCAAGGCGAACCTCAAGGCCATTGAAGAAGACAAGAAGATCGCCGCGATCGAACGCGAAAAGCGCCGACAGATGCTGCTTGAGACGCAGGCTCGGCTGACCGGCGTCGAGGTCACCATCAGCGCCGCTTGCACGCCGGAAGGCCATCTCTACGGCTCGGTCGGTCCGCGCGAAATCTCCCGCGCTCTGATGGATGAGGGACATTCCGTCCACGCGGATCAGATCAAGCTGACACACAACTTCAAGGAAGTCGGCGCCTTCCAGGTGCCGGTCGTGTTTGCCGAGGATATTGCGACCGAAGTCAAGGTCTGGATCGTCGCCGAGCGTTCACTCACGCAGGACGACGAAGAGCAATCGCGCGAAACGGAGGTCGGCGGTGACACAGCTACAGACGCAAACGTCCGGCCGAACGCCATCGACGAGTCCGCAAGCGAGGAAGCTTGATCCCGTCGCCGCCGGGCGGATGCCGCCGCAGGACCTCGAAGCCGAGATGAGCGTGCTGGGGTGCATGCTCATCGATCAGCATTTCGAGTACACCGCGCTCGTGCTGCAGTTCATCCCGCGCAGCGAATCGCATCGTTTTTACCGCGTCGACCATCGCCTCATCTTCGAGGCCGTGATCGATCTATATGATCAGCAAAAGCCGATCGACTTGATCGTCATGGAGGACGAGCTGCGCCGTCGCAACCAGCTCGACGAGATCGGCGGCCGCGACTATCTCATCGAACTTGTCCGCTCGGTTCCCTCGCTCGCCCATGTCGAGCATTACGCCCGCATCGTGCGCGAAAAGTCCATGCTGCGCGACCTGATTCAGTGCAGCCATGAAATCATCAACGAGGCCTACGAAGCATCAGCGCCTGCCGGCGAAGTGCTCGACGCCGCCGAGAAGAAGCTCTTCGACATTACCGAGCAGCGCGTCTCAAGCCGGCCGGAGTCGATCCAGGTCTGCACCGCCGAACTGATGAAGCACATGGAGCGTATCCGCCAGGGCGGCGCGACCGGCGTTACGTCGGGCTTTCTCATTCTCGACGACATGCTCGGCGGCGGCTTTCAGTTCGGAGACCTCGTCGTCATCGCCGCACGGCCGAGCATGGGAAAGACCGCGCTGGCGCTCTCCATTCTCGAATACATTGGTATCATCGAGCGCAAGCCGTGCGCCTTCTTCTCCATGGAAATGAGCAAGTTGCAGGTCGCCCAGCGCATGGTCTGTTCGCTCAGCTATATCGACATGCAGAAGATCCGCCGCGGCAATCTCGATGAGTCGGACGCACGGCGCCTCGAACAGGGCCGACAAAACATCGAGCACGCGCCTATTTTCGTCGATGACACGCCCGGCATGAGCATCATGGAACTCCGCGCCAAGGCGCGGCGGCTCCATCACCTGCACCAGATCGAAGTCATTTTCGTCGACTACTTGCAGCTCATGCAGGACCCCGCCAGCCGTGAGAACCGCCAGCAGGAAATCGCCGCCATCAGCCGCGGACTCAAGGCGCTCGGCCGCGAGTTGAACATCCCCGTCGTCGCCCTCGCCCAGCTCAACCGCCAGGTCGAAGGCCGCAGCCAGAACCGCCCGCGCATGAGCGATCTCCGTGAAAGCGGCGCGATCGAACAGGACGCCGACGCCGTCATTCTGCTTCACCGCGAGGAATACTATCTCGCCAAGATGAAGGAACAGCCGCAAAACGGCGACGAAGACTCGGCGCGCGATTCCTACAACGACCGTCTCAGCGCCAGCCAGGGCAAGGCCGAACTCATCATCGACAAACAGCGAAACGGTCCGACGGGTATCGTCGAGCTTTACTTCACCGCCAAGTATGCCCGATTCGACAATACCGCGCCGCGCTACGCCGGCGACGATCCATCCGCGATCGACCACGGCGAGCTCGATCATGGCGAGCCGCCGACGCGATACATGCCCGGCGGACCTGATCGCTCGAACGGGAATGGCCCGCCGCCATCAGGCGACGTCGACGGATGGAGCGGCGACGACGATCAAGCGCCATTCTGAATCACGACTGCCGCATGCGCCAGGGTCCGTGAGGTTCTGATTCAATCCAAAGATGTCAGGGAATATCGCCGCAGAAGCGCCGGCAGTGCATCAGCTTCGAGCAGATATCGAACGCGAAGCCGCGCCGAGCCTGCGCCCAGCTCCGGCACGCGGCCGGCCGAGCGATCCACGATACCAAGTGCCTGCTCGATGTCACGCAGTTCAAATGCGCCGCGCTGATCGGCCGCCGCGATGCACCGGGTCAGCCAACCCGCCGTCGCCACGGCCAGTGCCAGCGCGCTGACGCCGTCGACAATCGACCATCCGTAATAGCCCGGGCCGAAGACCGTTCCGCCCTCAAATCGCGCCAGCAGATATCGAACCAGCAGCGACTCCACCGCGCGCTGATCCAGATCGTTGGCAGGGTTCATGTTCTCAATGCGAACGAACTCGGGCGTTGCTGAAATGCCGCGAAGCTCCGGCACATGCCCGTTGCCGCGCGCCATGCGCCGCGCGCGCCTGAGCTGGCCCAGACGATACGCCAGCGCCTTCGGCAGCGGCGTTTTGATCTGGTCCACCGTAACGTGTTCGCAGTGCGAAAAGACCGTATGCCGAAAGAGCCGCATCGCTCGTGACGTGAGAACAGCCGGCGGCTCATTCCACGATTCCACCGCAAGTTCTCGAATGCCGCCGGCGAGCATGACGACGAGTTCAGCGGCGCTATCGGCGTCGAGCCGTTTGAACTTCGCCTCGCTCAGCGTGACAGCAAGACGATGCACCCCGAACAGCCGATTCCAGAGCGAAATGCCGCCGCCTCTCAGCCAACGCACGATCTCTGCCGTAAACTGCCCCGCCACCGCCGCGGGAATGCGAGCACCCTGCGCGACTTCCTGCGACAAGACGGCGCGCGTCGCGTCAATCGCGCCGGCCGCGCTCAGCGCCTCGGCGAGCTTTATCACGTCGCGCTTGTGCGCCGCCAGCGGACGGCCGCCGCTTGAGGCGGTTGTCGGGCAATCGAAACGCAGTCCCACATGCAGGCCCGATGCGCCGCTGTCGAGTGTGAACGGATAGAGCTGGCACGCAAGCGGCTTTTCCGTCGCGCCGAAATCGGCATGAATGCGGCATTGATTGTCATCGGCCAGAAAGACGCAGCCGCCGCCGGGCTTGTGATTGAGAACGTAACTCCTGCCAAGCCGTATGTACGGCTCGGCCTCGATTCGGCCGCCCCATTTCTGACGGTCGATCTTCTCCCGATCAGCGCGGGTCAGATGCACAACCAATTCGCGGCAACAGCGCGTGCAGCCGCGGCACTCAAAATTCTGTCCGGGCAAGTCTGGCCAGATGATCGGCAATTGCATGGTGTGTTGGAAACGCCGCCGCAAGGAAAGCCGGCTACGCGCTTACTCCATCTCCGGCAGTTTGTATGGCACGAGCCGCTTCAGGCGCTCGGGCATGGCGGTCAACAGCGGCGGCTGCGCCGGGCCGTAGCTGGTCAAAATCGGCAGACCCGGACGAAAGTCATGCAGATAGAACGCAACGCGCACGTCGGGCGTGCGCACCTGATCCAGATAGTCGGCCACGCGCTGGGTACCATCGAGCGACAAGAATACTTCCTCATAAGCCACCGGATCACGCGGGCCGAGAACCTCGCCGGACGATTGCCCAAAGTCACCCATGTACATCGTTTTGTCGCGATTGCGGACCAGCATTTCAACGAGCACGATCGACCGAAGCGACTTTCGCGTCACAAAGTCGGCAAACTCGCGCTGATTGCGATCCGGATTCAGCGCGATCAACCCGTGATCCGCCGTGACGGCCTGATCGAACAGTTCGTCACTGTAATCCAGGGGGTGAACACCGATGACGATGACTTCGGGCATGTCAACAGCGTAGTGAGCCGCAAACACGGAATCAAGCAGCGGTGGCCATCCAGTCCTCCCGTAGCAGGGCAACACCGCGCCTGTGTGTCCGCGCGTCGGCGGCGCGAATCATCGCCGGAGGAAATGATCCATCAGTTCATGGCCTTGCTCCACGTGAAAGTCGCTGTCGGCCGCGGCCCGTTCGCCGAACGGGCGCTGCAGAATGCCGGCGGGCACATCGGCGCCGGCCATGCAGAATGGCGGCGGCGCGCTGGTGTGGGTGCGATGGGCGACGGGCGTGGGATGATCAGGCGCGATGAGAATTCGCCATCGATCATACGTTTGCAGCTTATCGAGAATCGGTCCGACGACATGTTCATCGATTCGCTCCAACGCTTCGATCTTCGCGGCGACGTCTCCCATATGACCGGCCTCGTCAGGCGCTTCGATATGGACGGCGACGAGATCGTAATCATCAAGAGCGTCGACGGCGTGGCGGCCTTTGGAGGCGTAGTCAGTATCGAGATAGCCAGTCGCGCCGGGCACGTCGATGATGGGCCAGCCGATGAGCTTTCCCAGTCCGCGAACCAGATCGACCGCGGCGATGACGGCGCCTCGTACGGCATATTTGTGCCGAAATCGCGGCAGAATCGGCACACAGCCCTGTCCCCAGAGCCAGATGTCGGTCGCGGTGATTTCGCCCAGATCGGCGCGCACCTTGTTAACGTCGCAACCTGCGACGACCGACTTGGCGCGTTCCATGATGTCGCGGACTTGCTTGCCGCCCTTTCCCTTCGGCAGATAGTCCGCCACGGGTTCATTCGGAATGTCGTGCGGCGGCATGCAGACGGCCGATTGTGCCGCGAAGTCGCGTATGACCATCAGGTTTCGATAGGAAACGCCGGGGTGAAAGACCATGCCGTCGCCGTCGAATGCCGCGTTCAGCGCATCGATGATGCGCGCAGCCTCGGCGGATCGAATGTGCCCGGCCGTGAAATCGGACATTTCGCCGTTAGTGATATTGACCAGATTGCAGCGAAAGACGATGTCGTCGGGACCGAGGGGAATCTTCCGGGCGACGGCCTCGATGGGTGCTCGTCCGGTGTAGTATTCGCGCGGATTGTATCCGAGGAGTGACATCGTTGCGACATCGCTTCCGGGGGCGAACCCTTCGGGAACGGTTCGGACAGTTCCGATGCGCCCCTGCTCAGCGACAGCGTCGATATTCGGCAGGCGCGCCGCTTCGAGAGGCGTCTTGCCGCCGAGTTGGGCGAGCGGCTCGTCGGCCGCGCCGTCGGGAAGAATGATGGCGTATTTCATATGCACGTCGGCGGTCCCTGCTGGCTTCGACTTTCGCCTCGGCGAGTATAACAGACCAACATCGATCGCGAAGCACCGCGCGAATGCGCTATGGCTCCATCTGCCGAATCGCGTAGAGCCAGACCCACAGAAACGCGCCGCCCATCGCCAGCGCGAATAGGAACATGAATAACAGACCCATCAGACCGCCCCGCGGCCCGCCGCCGATGCCTGAGGCGTGTCGTTGTCCGGAGTTCTGCATCTTCACACCCGCGCAACGAGCCGCGCATGCCGAGTGTCACCACTTCTTGAACACAAAAAACCCCGCCGCTCCGATCAGCGCGAACCCGACGAGATAATTCCATTTTAGCGGCTCTTTCAGAAAGAGAACGGAGAACGCACAGAATACCACCAGCGTGATGATCTCCTGGATCGTCTTGAGCTGGGCGGCGGTGAAGACGCCGTGGCCCCAGCGATTCGCCGGAACCTGAAGACAATACTCAAAGAAGGCGATCCCCCATGCGATGAAGATGATCTTGACCATGCCGACATCCTTGAACTTCAGATGCCCGTACCATGCAGCGGTCATGAAGACATTGGACAGCGTGAGCAGAATGATCGTGACCATATTGTACCCCGCGCGCCGACGCGCGCAACGCGACCATGACAGGTTTCTGTATGGATTGTCGTGGCGTGAACTTGCCGCCCGATGGAAGCTACTCGATCGACACACCGACGGCATCGACCGAGGACGGGGGCGATGCCTTAATCCGAGCTTCGAGCTTCTTCAGCCTGGAGGCGATCTTATCTTTTTCTTCAGACAGCTTGCTGATCATCTCGCGCAGCTCTTCAATCAGCGTGTCGGGCTTCTGCTCCTTGCGAATCTTCGCGAGGGTGTCGCGCGCCGTGCGGCGCAATCTTCGCGGGCCGTCATCCGCCAGCGCCGCAATCTTCGTCGCCAGCAAGTGAGCCTCTGCGCCCATCTCGCCCGCCGCTGAAAGCGCCGATCGCCGCAATTCGCCCGTCTTGGCATCCAGCGCCCGGCCGATGATGTCCAGGGCTTCGCCCTTCGACGCTTCATCAAGCATCTCGCGTGAGACGAGCTTACCGATGGCACGAAGCGCCGCCCCGCGGCATTCGATCGGCCGGTCAGCCGCCGTCCAGTCTTTAAGCGTCTCAAAGCTGCCGGACTCACCGTGCGCGCCGAGCGATTCAATCGCCGCAACGCGGATCACTTCACGATCCGAGTCGCGCTCCAGCGCCGCCGCGAGAAGCTCGGCCGCGTCGCCGTCGGCCAGCGCGGCATATCCGCGGATCGCGGCCGTCTCGACGCGATAGCTGGGATCTCCGCGCTCCGAGATTCGAGCGAGCGCCTCTTTCACCTCGTCGTCGCCGGTGAACTTTGCCAGCGATTCGACCACGGCCGCGCGAACGCGAGGATGCTCCGTCTCGATCTGCGCCAGTAAGGCGGCCTTCGATTCATCTCCGCCTTCGTCGCCGAGCTTTCGCGCGATATCGGCGCGAACGGCCCAGAAGGAGTCTTCGGCCAGACGTCGAATCAACCGCTCCATGTTCGCCTTGCCGCCGGCCTTGGCGAAGTGGGCGACGGCATCGAGCCGCGCGACCGGGTTGGGATCGCGAAGCTGCTCAATCCAGATGTCACGCGGCTGCTCGCGCATCAGCGTCATCAGAACAGACTGATCAGGGTCGATGCGCACGCTGATCGGCGGCTTCGGCAGCGGCACATAGAAAAGACACGTTTTCTCCGTCACGTCGTGCGTGACGCGATGCGGCGAGATGCCCCCGCCGAAATGAAACTCAAAATCGAGCGGAAAGTGGAAGGCGTCCTCTTTTTGCGTTTGCTCGATCTTCAGCTTGGCAAGCCGATCGTCGGCCATCCATGAATAGGTCACTTTCACATCCGGACTGCCGGGGCGCTCGGTCCAGTCATAAAAGAACCTCTCGAAGCCACGCCCGGTCAGTTCCTCGATCGTCTTTCGCAGATCGGCCGTATCGACGGTCTGATGGGAAAAACGCGTCGTATAGACTTTCATCACGCGCCAGAACAGTTCGTCGCCGAGGCGGCGGCGGATCATGTGCAGCACCCACGCGCCCTTCGGATAGGCCCGCGAATCGAATTGCTCGTCCGGACGAGTATAACCGCGCCAGACGACCGGCTTGTCACGACCGCCTTCGATCGCACCGCGCGCCTTGCCGCGCATGTTGTAGGCGAAGGCCTCGACGCCGCTCTTTTGTTCGTCCCATAGGGCTTCGAAGTAGGACGCGAAACCCTCATTCAGCCAGAGATGCGCCCAGTCGCGGCACGTCAGCAGATCGCCAAACCACTGGTGGGCCAGTTCGTGGGCGATCAAACCGTCTGGATCGTCGTCGAGCAGTCGACGCTCGTCGTACAGCGCGCGCTCGCCGAGCGTCGTGGAACTGGTATTCTCCATGCCGCCGCCGAAGCCGTAACAGCAAAGCTGGTCATACTTGGCCCAGGGATAATCCACGCCGATCTTCTCGCTGAAGAAATCGAGCATCGGCAAAGTGTTATTGAAGGAATGCTCCAGCTTGGCGGCGTGCTTCGGGCGGGCATAGTAGCCGACCGGAATATCGCGCCACGTTTCGCCCTTGCGCACGAACTCTCCGACCACAAGGGTAATGAGATACGATACGTGCGGCTTGTCCTGCTTCCAGTGATAGGTGCGCGTGCCGTCGTTGTTGGTCTTAACGCTGACGAGCGTTCCGTTGCTGATCACCATGTACGGCTGATCGACGGTGCAGAGGATTTCGGTCGTCTGCATCTCATTGGGATGATCGAAACACGGCACCCAGTGGCGATTGTCGATCGACTGCCCTTGCGACCAAACGAGATAAGGCGTATCCGGCTCTTCCTCGCTCGGCGCGAAAAAGTGCAGACCCGACTTCGGCTCGTTGAGCGAGTAGTCGATGAAAAAGTCCATCTTATCGCCGGTGGACAGCGGCTCATCCGGCGTGACGATGATCGGATCCACGACCGGGGTCGGGATGTACGCCTCC
>CAZRFP010000074.1:0-21710 GCA_964599535.1 uncultured Planctomycetaceae bacterium | reverse complement strand
CGGCTCCTGGCGGGCGCGGTGATACAAGTCGTGGATGGTTCGTGGGGAGCGCCACCGCTTCCTGACGGGCGCGGCTCTGATTGGGCGGTTCTGATTTTGTGGCACCGGCGTCTCGCCGGTGCGTGCGAACGTTGCCACAATGGAATATGCTTACTGCGCGGAGCGCCACCGCTTCCTGACGGTCGCGGCTCTGATTGGGCGGTTTTGATTTTGTGGCGCCGGCGTCTCGCCGGTGCGAATGGCGGGGCGGTGAAATGCAAAATGGAGAGGGCAAGATGAGACAAGGGCGAAATGGCATGGCGGTCATGCGGCGGTGGACCGCGTGCGGCTTGCTGGTGGTTGTGCTGTGCGGCGTGGCGGCCGCGCGGCCTGCGGCGGCGGGGGGGCTTCCGGCGGAATTGCAGGATGTCGGGGAGCGATGGCTGGAAGAGAACTGGAGCAGCATCGTCGAAAAGCGAACGCACCTGATCACGGCGTATGAGATCGGCGCGGACGACATGGAGGCATTTCTACACTTGTATTACAGCGCCTGGCGCGGCTATCGAGACCATCATATTCGATTTGCTGAGTCGATCTCAATTGATGATTCGCCGGAGGAAGCGCATCGAAAGCTGATCGAGTTTGACGAGCAGTCGCCGGTGCGCGATACGGCGCTGATGGTGCTCGTTGAGTCGATATTGCCGCCGCGCGATGTCGTCGAGAGCCGTTCGCGCTTCATCGAGTTGAACGAGGCGGCCACGGCGCAGCGGTACAAGGAGCAGGATGTGGCTTTGGCGCGTTATGAACTGTCACGGGCGTTCAACGCGCGTGGCGCCGCGACGGCATTTCGAGACCGTGACGGTCGACCGATTCCCCGGCACGAGTCCGTCGCGCTGGGGCTGACCGCCGGTGACGCGGTCAAGCCGGGGGAGATCCTCTATTCTCCGGAGACGGTCGCGGAGCCTGCGTGGGTGCGGCCGGTCGCGTGTGGGGTGTTTCACCGCCCGGTGGCGCGCGTGACGCCGATCGTGAAGTCGATCAACGACGCGGAGACGCTGGCGAAGGTTTTCCCGCGGATGACGTCGGACGCATCGGACAGGCCGCTGATCGATCCGGCGGAGGATGACTGGTTGAAGGGCGCGCATTCGGCGCTGGATTCGTACTGTGCGAGCGCTGAGGCACGCCTTTGCGACCGGGCGGAGGCGCTGTTGGACGAGATGGTGCGGCGGGCGTGGATTGTCCGGCGGCTCAAGGCCGATGCGTATCTGGCGCTGGAGTCGCTGACGAGTCGCCGGGCGTTTTCAGAGGCGCTGGCGGAACTGGATGATGATCTGGACGGCCTGCGAACGGAGCTTTCCGCGCGGCTGTCGGGCCTGCGGGAATAAGGGGGGAACATCGGCGTCCCCGCCGGTGTGTACCGGGCGCGACCGGCGGACGGGCCGTTTGAATCGATCGAAAGGCCGTCTGCCGGGTCAATTCTCCGGCGACGACTGCGAGCGCTGGTATTCTTCAATGCGGCTGAGATAGTCGGCGGCCTGGGGATGGCCGGGTTGTATCTGCAGCACCTGCCGATATCCGTTTTTCGCGTCTTCGAGTCGCTGCAATTCGAGCAGGCAATTGGCGCGGTGGAGCAGGGCGTTGATATCGTCCGGCCGTGCGGCCATGACGCGATCGTAGGCTTCAACGGCCTGATCGAAGAAATGCAGTGCGTAGTAGGCATCGGCGAGGGCGGCGGCGGCATCGGGGTCGTCCGGCCGGGCCTGTGCCGCCTTGAGGGCGGCGGCCAGTTCGGCTTCTCGCGCGGCGCTGTCGGTCTGGAGGAGTGCGTCGAGGTTCTTTCGGGCTTCGATGTTTTCGGCATCGCATTCGAGCGCCATTCGAAAGGCCTTCACGGCTGATCGGGGATTGTTCATTTTGTTCAGCGTGACGCCCATGTTATTGAAAGCGGCGCAGAATTTCGGATCGATGCTGACGGCTTCGGCAAACTGGAGGATGGCTTCGTTGTAGGCGTTGATGGACAGCAGGAGACTGCCGTAGTTGTATCGCAGCGAGGCGTCGTCGGGGATGAGTTCGATGAATTTATCGAATACGGCGGCGGCCTTTTCGGGTTGATTCAGTCGGGTGTAGCAGGTGATGAGGCCTGCATAGGCGCGCTGGTTGAGAATGTTGAGCGTGAGGACTTTTTCGAATTGGATCGCGGCGTCGCCGAAGCGCTCCATGAGTTCGTAAATGTTTCCGAGCGTTTCAATCAGCGGCAACTGATACGCGGGATCGGGGAACTTTTCGAGGGCCCGCGTCAGGATGTCGACGCCGCGTGAATATCGCTTGGCGATGGCTTCGGCCTTGGCGAGCTGGTTCCATTTTTCGACGGCCTTGGAGAGCGCCGAGTCTCGCACGACGGGCGCGAGGAGGTTTTCCACGGGGGCGTATGCGTCGGTGAGCACGGTGCGATGGGCGCGCTTTCGGACGGCCTCCTTTTCGGCGTCGGAAAGCGGGAAGATCAGGCAATCGCCCCGGTAGAGCGGTCCGAGACCGTCGACGTCGAAGGGCTGCTGCGTACCGGCGACGATGAATGTCATTCGCGTGGCACGGAACTGCGTGTTGGGCGTTCCGTCGGGAAAGGTGAGGGGCTGCTGCTCGACAAAGACGTTGACGTGGGCGAAAACTTCCTGCATGGTCGAAATGATGGAACCGAGCAGAAGCCCGCTGTCGTAGAGGTCGATCATGTTCATGAGATAGGCGCCGTCGGGCCTGATGAGGCTTCGGGCGTTGGTCATGAACTCGCGCGTGGTAAGCTGGTGCGGGACGCTGTAGTCATTGACGGCGTCGCAATAGATGAAGTCGTAGGGCGGAGGGCTTTTCTCCGCGGCGATCTTGCGGGCCATACGATCGACGAAAACTCGGCCGTCTTCGTGGTAGCAGTTGATGGTCGTATCGCGCGGCAGGCCGAATGCGGCGAAGGCGGCTTCGGTGACGGCCGGGTCGATCTCGACGACATCGGTGCGGCGTGTCGCACAGCTTTCGTTCCTGTATTGAGGAGAGACGTAGCCACCGCCTCCGTTAGTGAGTCTGTCGATTTTTGCCGAGTTGGGCCGCAGACGGCGCGTGATCGCGAGATAGACCTTTTCGTAGGCGTATCGGAAGTCGTCGATGCGGTCCATCTGTTTCTGGCTGTGCAGCAGGGTATCGAGGTGCATGCCTCGGATGTCCGGCTCTTTGGAGAACTGGACGATTTCGATGTAGGAGTAGTCGCTCTCGGTCTGGTAGAGCACGGCGTCGTCGCGCACGAGGCGAAAGCCGGCCGATTCGCCGATCTGCTTGGCAAAGGCCGTCTGCGAGGTGGAGAGCCACGTGCCCAGGAGCGCCAGCGCCGCGACGGCATAGGCCGGCCACCACGCGCGGGCGTAGAAGATGCCCATGGCGGCGAGGATGACGGCGACGCTCCAGATGACGCCGAGCGAACCGATGGCGGCGATGAGGTAGTAGCCCGCGAGGAAGGTTCCGACGATGCTTCCGACGACGCCGAAAGCGTAGATATCGCCGATGGTTCGCCCGCGCTCTCGGCCGAGATCGAGCGCCATTTTTGCGATGACGGGGCTGATGGTGCCGAGGAATGCGGTGGGGATGAAGAAAGCGATGAACACGTGCGAAGCGACGCGCATGGGCCACGAGAGCGTCCAGAGGAAGCTGAGATTGTCGGCGAGCTGGTCGAACATGCAGATGGCCCCGGACATGACGGAGCCGCACATGAAGAGAATGGCGAGGGTTCGCTTGTTGGAATGGCGATCGGCGATAAGCCCGCCGATGTAATTGCCGACGGCGATACCGGCCAGGACGATGCCGATGACGGATGTCCAGGTGTAGATGGACGATCCGAGGTGTCGGGAGATGATGCGGCCGGCGACGAGTTCGATCATCATGATCGCGGCGCTGGAGATGAAGACGGTGGCGTTGGGGATGATCCACTCGATGGACAGGGCCGACGGCGCGGCGGTGCTGGGGCGGGGCTTCGGCATATGGGCGGGTCTCTCTGGCGCGGCCGTATGTTTCGAGCGCGGCCGGGCGGTGTCATTGTCAATCGGCGGCGATGAAGCGTTGGATGATAGTGGAATAAGTCGCGGCCTGACAGTGCGGTGCGGCCGCCGGGGTTATGGGATGCCGACGATGTAGGCCGTCCAGCTTGAGCAGTTTTCGCCGGTGACGGCCTTTCGGAAGACGCCGTCTCCTTCGCCGTTTTTGGTGGTTCCTTCCCAGTAGACTTCGGTTTCTCGGAAGCCCGCGCTGGTCATGGCGTCGCGGATGCCGCCGAGTGTCCAGAGCCGCCAGTCGTAGGTGAAGGCCTTTTTCATGGTGGTGCCGTCGGGAAAGCGGAAGTGGATATGGCAGGTGGCGCCGTCGTCGATGGGGTTGTAGACGGCCTGGTCCCAGATGTAGGTGAAGCCCTCGCACTTTCGCTTGTCCTGCATGATTTTCTGGGCGTCCCAACCGCCGTAGGCATCGGTGACGAAGAGGCCCTTGTCGTGAAGTGAGGCGCGGACGCGCTTGAAGTAGGCGACGAGTTCGTCGCGATGCTTGAAGATGAAGTAGCTGAAGTTGAACGCGCCGACGATGTGGACGCGCGGCTGCGTCACGTCGAGGACGTTCTTGTTGAGCAGATGGACGCGCTGCTGCTGTGCGGGCGTGAGCTTTGAGAGGTTGTGCGTTCGACCCCACTCGATCGTATCGCGGCAGAGATCGACGCCCCACGCCTCATGCGCCGGCGACTTTTTCGCCCAGTTGCAACTGATGAGAAAGGTGCCGCAGAAATCCTCGCGAAAGAGCGTGGCATCGACGCCGTAGTGCTTTTGATAGATGCGCCGGCAGAAGGCGATCTCGGCATCAGGGGCCTGCACGGCCTCTTGATAGAGAACGTGCTTGTCGGCGGTGCGGGCGGTGTAGCGTGGCTTTGGCGTTTTCCTCGTTTGGGGCATTCCTGGTGACTCTCGATCGTTCGGTTTTTTGTTGACATCGTTTGTCGACGCGCGACCGTTCGCGCATTTGACATTTCAAACTCAATGGGCGGTGAAATCTAACATCGCGGGCACGGAATGGAAATGGACATGATGCCGAACCGTCCGGAATGCGTCTGTGCCCCGGAGCGGGCCGAGACACTCAGGGCTTCGGGTTGTCATTAACCGGTTTGTCCGCACGCACCGGCGGGACGCCGAGGCTCCCCGGCCTGCGAATTCGGTTGTCTCGGCCATCTGGTATCGCAACCGTCATCTGGTATCGCAACGGCCATCTGGTATCGCAACCGCCATCAGATCGGCTTGACGTAAATCGTCGCGGCATGGCCGTCGAGATCGGCCGTGACGGAATCGATACCGTCGATCGGCTGATTCAGGATGGACTCGGCCAGGGTTTCGCCGGCGATATGCGTCGCGTGGGCGTTGACGATGCGCGCGACATCGGCATCGCCGATGATGGCGAGGTGAATGCGCTGCTCGTATCGCAGATTCAGGTTCTTTCGAACCTGCTGAATCTGGTTGACCAGATCGCGGGCATATCCCTCGTCGCGCAGCTCTGGCGTAATGTGCGTATCGAGCACGATGATGCCGCATCCGGGCACGCGCTCGGCGGCGTAGCCCTCGCGGGCGTGAAGCTCGATGAACAGCACGTCGGGCGTCAGTTCGACATCCTGGCCGTCGATGGCGATGTGGTAGACGCCGTCGGTTTCGATCTGCCGGACGATTTCATCGGGCGTCGGATGTTTGGCCAGTGCCGCCTTGATCTTCGGCGCGAGCGGGCCGTGCTTGGGGCCGATGATCTGGAAGTTCGGCTTGACTTCGTAGTGAACGTACTTGTCGATCTCCGCGCCGGTGACGAATTCGATCTTCTTTACGTTCAGTTCGTCGCGGATGATGGCCTCGTATCGCCGGATGACATCGGCGCGGCGATGGAACAGTTCGACCGCGCCGAGCGGTTGTCGAACGCGCAGTTTGGCCGCCGATCGCGCCGCGCGGCCGCACGAGACGAGCTGCCGGACCATTTCGATTTCTTCGTTCAGTACGGCATCCATGCCGGCTTCGACGGCCGCGCGCGTTTCGGCCGTAACGGGATAGTCGCAAAGATGCACGCTGATCGGAGCGGCGCTATCGTGCGTCCGGACGAGGTTCTGATACATCGCCTCCGCGATAAATGGCGTAAAGGGAGCGATCAGCTTGGTCGTCTCGACGAGGCAGTGGTGCAGCGTGGCGTAAGCCGCCTGCTTGTCGGCGTCCATCTCGGTCTTCCAGAAACGGTCGCGGCTTCGACGGACATACCAGTTTGACAAGGCATCGACGAAGGCGGTCAATGCACGGGCCGCGTTGAAGTTGTCGTAGGCCTCCATGAAGTCATGCACGCGAACGCATGTACTGGCCAACTCGCTGAGTATCCAGCGATCAAGCGGATTGCGGCCGACATCGCCGCTCGTGGCCGATGAAACCGACGGCGTCCACTTGTCGATGTTCGCGTAAATGACGAAGAAGCTGTAGCAGTTATAGAGCCGGATGATGAATTCTCGCTGCCCCTCGGCGATGGCTGATTCCTGAAAGCGGATGCTGGTCCACGGCGTCTGCCCGCTGAAGAAAAGCCATCGCATCGCGTCGGCGCCTTCGTGATCGAAGATGTAAGTCGGCTCCCTGTAGTTTTTTTTGCTCTTGGACATCTTCAGCCCGTCCTCGCCCATGAGCAGGCCGAGAACGATGCAGTTGTGGAATGGATGCGGATAGGGGGGCGTCGATTGCGGAGCCGATGGGGTCGTCGCGCGGCCTGAAGCCACCCGATGCGCGGCGAGATCGCTCTGCGCGACGCCGTTTTTTCCGAAGAGCATGACGCTGATGGCTGTCAGGGAGTAGAACCATCCGCGCGTTTGATCGAGCGCTTCGGAGATGAAATCGGCCGGGAACTGCTCGCGAAATCGCTCAACGCTGCCGGGGACATGGGGATAGCCCCATTGTGCGAACGGCATCGCGCCGGAGTCGTACCAGCAGTCGATGACTTCGGGCACGCGGCGCATCACGGCGGCGGATTCGCGGGTCGTTTCTGCCGCTTGACCCACCGCTCCCTTACGGTCGTGGCTCTGATCGGTGCCGCTCTGATTGCACTTTGGGCAGTCGTAGGTGATCGCGTCGATATACGGCTTATGCACTTTGAGATGATCGCTCAGCTCGGGGTTCTGCCGCTTGGCGCATTCCCATGTGTCCAGGCCTGCGACGCCGGGTTTGGCGACGAGCGCGTCGTAGGAGTCGACGGCCTCCATGTGGCCGCAGTGCTCGCAAACCCAGATTGGCAGCGGTGTTCCCCAGTATCGCTCGCGTGAGAGGGACCAATCAACGTTTGACTCGAGAAACTTGCCGAAGCGACCCTGCTTGATGTGATCGGGCAGCCAGTTGATGTGCTCGTTGTTCTCAAGCATGTCGTTCTTGAAGTGCGTCGTCCGGATGAACCAGCTCTTTCGTGGATACTGGATGAGCGGATCCTGCTCGGCGCGCCAGCAAAACGGATAGTCGTGGCGGTATTGCTCCTGGTGCAATAGCAGGCCGCGCTCTTTGAGATCGCGGATGATGTCCTTGTCGCAGTCCTTAACCCAGCGGCCTTCGTAAGGTGGGGCGTCGGCCGAGAACTTTCCGTTCGGGGCGACGGCGCACAGCAGGGGTATGTCGCCGGGATGGGCGAATCGTCTGCGCTCGTGTTGCATCAGATCGAAGTCGACCTCGCCGAATGCCGGCGCTTCATGGACAAGCCCGGTGCCGCTTTCAAGTGTCACGAAGTCGGCATGAAGCACGCGCCAGAGCACATAGGGGCTTGAGCCGTGGCTTGATGCGTCAGCGGCATCATTTCCCTGCCGAGCGGCGCGGTAATCACCCAGCGGAATGCCCATCTCGGAATGGGAAACGAAGTCGCGCGCCGGCCGTTTGCGGTAGAAATCAAATGGCGGCCGGTAGCTGAGGCCGACGAGGTCAGCGCCTTTGACCGTGCATTCGACCTTCCATGTTTTCTTTTTCGCTTTCTTGGTGATCTGCTCGACCAGCGCGGCCGCGAAGATCAGCCGCTCGCCGGTTTCTTCATCGAGCACGACGGCGTAGTCGAAGTTCTTGTGGACCGCTGCGAACATGTTACTCGGCAGCGTCCAGGGGGTCGTGGTCCAAACGAGGAGGGAGACATTGTCTCCGCGGCCGCCTTGGTCCTTCGGACCGGTGCTAAACAGGGTGCGCATGCACTCGCTCACCGCCGCTTGCTGGTTTAATACCAGCGGGAATCGCACGTACACGCTGGGATCGTCCACCTCACGATAGCCCTGGCCGACTTCGCCGCTCGAGAGCGCGGTGCCGCCCTGCGCCCACCACCAGACGATCTTGTGGCCCTGATACAGCATGCCCGCGTCGAACAGCTTCTTCAGGCTCCACCACACGCTTTCGATGTAGCTCTTGTGGTATGTGACGTAGGCTTCTTCCAGATTTACCCAGAAACCCAGGCGGCGCGTCAGGTCTTCCCATTGTTTCGTGTAGCGAAAGACGCTTTCCAGGCACTTGCGATTGAACGGCTCGACGCCGTAGGCCTCGATCTCCTCCTTGCTGTGGATGCCAAGCTCCTTGCACACCTCCACCTCGACCGGCAGTCCGTGCGTGTCCCATCCGCCCTTGCGCAGGCACAGATGGCCGGTCATCGTCTTGTAACGTGGGAACAGGTCTTTCATCGCCCGCGTCAGACAATGGCCGGGATGAGGCAGTCCGTTGGCGGTAGGCGGACCTTCGTAAAAAACAAACGGCCGCGCGCCGCGCCGGCGCTCAAGCGATTGCTCATAGACGCCATGCTCGGCCCAAAAGCGGAGGATGGACTGTTCGAGCGCGGGGAAGTTTATTTCAGGGGGGAGTTCGTTGAACATGGTTTATCTATGGGTCAGTTTTCCATTCATTTGTGAATTCAGTGGCGGCGTCTGTTGAAAATCACGGCAAACCTAGCTCGCGTCGCCTTCTTCGTGCCCGTTCAATCGGTCGGCGCTATCCAAACAAGCGCTCGCGCTTCATTTCATATTGAACCACGCTCGACTCGCCTTCATGACCGATGGCATTCGTGTCGATCAGTTCGTAGCCGCACTTTTCTATGACGCGGATGGAGGCTGTCAGGTCCGGCAGCGTCTCGGCGACGATGCGCTGGACGCGCGTATCGAGAAACGCCCAATGCGTCAGCACCTTCACCGCTTCGCTCGCATAGCCCTGTCGCTGGTGCGCATCGAGCACCGCATAGCCGATGTCTACGCGGCCGCCGCGCGGCGGGCCTTTGAATCCGACGAACCCCACGAGCAGGTGCTTCTCGCGCAGCACCATGTACCAACTCAAAGCGCCCGCAAGACGAGCGCCCGATTCGATCATCCAAACGAGATTCTCTTGCGCGTCGGCCATGATCGGTGGCGGCCAATCCGACGGCACGTGCGCATCGAGCAACTGCCCGAAGCCGGCCAGATCGCCGGCGGCCGCGGCCCGGGCCATGTCCGCCGTCGCGCCCACGAGATCGAGCCGCGGAGTCTTGATCATCTGCTTGACTGCCATCGCACGCTCTCCTTAACTCGCCGCGGCGCCCGGTTCCGGCGCGGCCTCGGCCGGTAGATCGAGCCGCTCCGTAGATGGGATTCGCTTGAACAAGTCGATTTTCCGCCACGCGCCGCCGGCAAACCGCCGCCAAAGGACGATGCCCAGGATCGTAATGTACAGCGTGCACATCATCCAGGGTCCGTGATGCTTCCATGTCGGCACGTATCGCACCATGGCCATGCCGCCGCCGATGAACAGACCCCAGCAGAGGATGGTCAGCGCCATTGCCGGCCAGCGCGTATCGCCCGCGCCGCGCAGGGCATTGATGTAGATGATCGAGAACCCGTCAAACACCTGAAACAGGGCCGCCCAGATGAGCACGCCGATGCCGATTTGAATTACCGCAGCATCCGTGGATACAAGCTGGATGAGCAGCCGCGGCGCGATCAGGAAAATCACGCCGATCGTTCCCATATAGATCGAGCTAATGAGAATCGCGGCGCGCGTCTTTCTTTCAGCGATGTCGGGACGGCCTTCGCCGATGGCGTGCCCGACGGATGAGCACAGGGCGATCCCGACGCCGATCGCGGGCATGAATGCGACGTGCATGAACTGGATGCCGATGTTCGACGCCGCAAGCGTTTCGGTGCCGAAGTCCTGCAGGATGACGGCCAGAAAAAGAAACCATGCTCCGATGTCGAGCAGCCATTGCAACGCCGTCGGACCGCCGACGACGATCATTCCGCGCATTTTTGACAGGTCCAGCCGCCAGCGTCGCAGCGTTTCATAGTGTCGCCGAAACTCCGGCGCGACAAACGCGACGGCCATCACGCCGGCGCGAACGGCCCAGCCGATCACCGTCGCAACGGCCGCGCCCTCGATGCCCATCTCGGGAAAGCCGAACTTGCCGAAGATCAGTACATAGTTGCCCACCACGTTGCACACGAGCGCGGCGAGGATGGCCTTGAACGCCACGCCGGGCTTTTGAATGCCGTTGAAGAAGCACTCCAGCCCGGCGCACATGACGCCGAAGGGCACGGCCCAAAACGCAATTCGACAATACGCCGACTGCAAGGATTGCACGCCAGGCGGCGAGTTGATCGCGCCCCAGACACCATCGGAAGCTCGGCTGAGCCAGTACGCCAGCCCGATCGACGCGATGGCCACGTATGCGGCCTGCCAGACGTAGGCCGGCGCTTCCTTCGGTTCACCGCGTCCAAGAGACTGGGCGGTAAACGTCTGCACGCTCGACACCGCGCCCATGCCGATGCACAGACCCATGAATAGGAAAAAGCTCGCCGGGCTGATAGCGGCCGTTGCTTCGGTTCCGAGACGGGACACCATGATGAAGTCGGCAAAGCCCATCAGCATGCGCGAGAGCGTGATGCCGATGATCGGCGCCGCCAAAACGAGCAGCGATCGGATGTCGCCCCAGAGCAGGTCGCGCTCCTCCGAGGATTTGAACAAGTTTGCAAGCGGAATCCGCATAAATGTATCAGGCCGAAATAAATAAAAGCCCCGGAAACCTCAGGTTTCCGGGGCTTGTGAGCATCAGCACGAGACCGAACACACTCAGACCGAGGAAACCTCCATCAGCATTTGCGCAATATCGCAAACCGCGATGATCCGCGGCTTCGTATTGCGAATGAAGGTCGTCGGCGTGAGCATCGGGCCATTTCTCCTGCTACGGCGGGCGACTTCCCACCGAACGAAGGTAAGAATGCTATTGCGACCACGGGATGTTGTCAACTCATTGAAATAGCGGTCGGGCAAGGTTTCGGCATGTCAGACGCAGACAACTTCGGTAATCTCCGGCACGTTGTCCTTCAAAGACTGCTCAACACCCAGCTTTAGCGTCACCGCCGCCGATGGACAGCCGATGCAGGCCCCGTGAAGGCGAACCTTCACCACGCCTGACGGCTCGACGCCGATCAGCTCGATATCACCGCCATCGCCCTGCACCGCCGGCCGCAACTGGCGGATGATATCCCCAACATCCTTGCGAATGTCCTCGATGGATCGGGCTTGGTCGGGCATGTCTTGAATCTCCGTCGCAGGGGGCGACATCGCCCTCGCACGGTGAGCCTCATGTTGCTGATGACAGTATAGCCGCGAATCGAGCCGCGTCGCAACGCGGGCCGAATTGCGGACTCATGGCACGGAATCGACTATTTGCCGGTCCAGGCCGGTTCGCTTTGCGTCCAGGTGCGATCTCGCCGCGGCGGACTGGGCAGAAAGTTGGCCACATTCAGGTCGCTGCGCGGAACGACGGCGATGCAATAGGGGCCGGCCGGCGCGATCGGCGATCCGGGCGGTGGAGCATCCACTTGAGAGTCGACGAAAAGCAGGCTGCCTTTGCGGTAAACGCGCGTGATTTGAATGCGATACTGATCGGATGGAACGCTGCCAAGTGTTACGATCAGCAGCATCTCGCGATTGAAGTCAACGTCGATATCTTCCAACGGTATGCGGGCGAGCGATGCAGCGTCGCGGATGACCAGTTGCATCGCCCGTTGTTCATGCGAGTGGGCGCGCGAAACCTGCCGCAGGATAGGCAATTCCTCGCCGTCGGCCGGTATTTCGTGGATCGATCGGCCGCCGTCGTTGCAGGCCGCGATCATCAACAAGGCGAGTGTGAACGGACAATGGACGAGAAATGCCGACACGCGGTTGCGCGATCGGCCAGCGCGAGACGTCACGTGTGGCATCGAGTCGGGATCAAATTGGTAGAGTCGCATTCTGCAAAATGTTAGAGTGACATCGGCGATGTTACCAGCCAATCCGAGCCGCGCCCCAAAGGGGGAGTGGCGTCCTGCGTGTACACCATCCTACCAAGTTCACCATGCTCACTTCGAATCAGGCGATCCGATCACCTGGTTCTGGCGATCCGGATGACTCATCACGTGATTGGCGTGCTGTTCATTCGATCATTCCGCGTTGGGCGGTCGGATTGACGGCCGTGACTGAATGCGGTAACATCACGCGGCACAAGCAGTTATGCCTGATCGCCGTCACAGTTGAAGCGCACCGTTAGTGTCGGAGTGTCTCAGGCTTCGCCGTTGGGAATCGTCCTGTATGCACCGAATATTTAACCACATGCAAAGCGCGTTGAAACGTCGGCATCATACCATACCGCCACGCCCGTATGCGGTCATGCTTTCGTCGATTGCGCCGTTAGCTTTGTTTGCCGTTGCGCTGTATTGCGGAACCGCATTAACAGCGGCGCACGCCGGCGATGCCAAGTCAGGCAGGAAGTCCGCCGCGACAAGACAGCAACCTGAAAAGGCGGAGAACGTATCGGCCAGTTCGCCCGAGGCATTGAAATGTGCGACGAAGGCGTTGCGCGCCGGCGATCACGAACAGGCGCGATCGATGATTCATGCGGCCTACCGTGCGACGCGCAGCACCAACGTTAAGGACGGTTGGACCCTGGTCGAAGCGGAGCTTGAACTGTCCCAGAACAATCCCGTCAAAGCAGCGTTGCTCGCCATGCGCGTGGTCATCCTCCGGCCTGAGAGCGAGCACGCCGCGCCGGCGCTATATCTCGCCGGACGCGCCTATGAGAAGATCGGCCGACCTTCCAAGGCGATCGAGCTGTATCGCGAATGCCTGGATCAACGCTCGGCCAGCGACGCGCTTCGTAAGAAAGCGCAGCGGCGCATAGACGCACTTTCAGAGAAGGCGCGATAGCAATGGCCGATCACGAAACGGTCTATCTCGAAACCATGGGCTGCCAGATGAACGCGCTGGACAGCGAGCTGGCCCTCGGCGCGCTGTTGTCGCGCGGCTACCGCATTACGGCCGACATGGCCACCGCGTCGCTGGTCGTGCTCAACACGTGCTCCGTCCGACAACACGCCGAGGACAAAGTCTATTCTCGCCTCGGCCAGCTCAAAGGCGCGCGGCGCAAGAAAGACGGGCAAATCATCGCCGTCATCGGCTGCATGGCGGAGCGCGACGGCGACGGGCTGCTTTCGCGCATGCCGAATGTCGACATCCTGTGCGGGCCGAGTGATCTCGGTCGTTTGCCCGGATTGATCGACGACGTGAAATCGACGCGCGGCAAGGCCGTGGCACTATCCGGCCGCTTGCGCGACCGTACCACGCCGGCGCGCGACATTGCCGCCGGGGCCGATCTGGAGGCGCTCGATTCCGGCCGCATGTTCGGATTGTCGGCCCATCCCGAGACGCCGAAGGTCTTCGGCCGCCATCAGGCGTATGTTCGCATCACGCGCGGATGCAACAAGTATTGCACGTTCTGCGTGGTGCCGTATACGCGCGGCCCGGAGCAGCACCGCCCGCCCCGGCAGATTGTGGACGAGGTGCGCCGCCTCGCGGATGCAGGTGTCATGGAGGTGACGCTGCTGGGCCAGACGGTCAATCACTACGAGTTCGACGGCGACGGAGCAAACGGCCGTACGACGTTTGCCCAGCTACTCAAGCGCGTACATGACGAGGTTCCGCAGTTGCCGCGACTGCGCTTCGTGACGAGCTTTCCACGCGACTTCACCGACGAAGCACTGGAGGTCATGGCCGCCTCGCCGCGCATCTGCAAGTATCTGCACGTGCCCGCGCAGAGCGGCAGCAACGACGTGCTGCGCCGCATGAACCGCGGCTACACCGTCGAGCAATACATGGGCCTGATCGAGCGTGCCCGCGCGATCATGCCCGACATCTCCATCGCCGGCGATATGATCGTCGGATTCTGCGGCGAGACCGAGGCAGATTTTCAAATGAGCCTCGATCTGCTTCGCTTCGCGCGCTATAAGAACTGCTTCATTTTCAAGTATTCCCCGCGGCCGGGCACGACGGCCGACACGCGGCTGGTCGATGACGTGCCCGAAGAGGAGAAGCGCCGTCGCAACAACGAAATGCTCGCGGTGCAGGCGTCGATCAACGTGGCGAATCATCAGGCGATGATGGGCGCGCTGGTCGAGGTGCTCGTGGAAGGCCCGAGCAAGGCGCAGCTCAAGCGGCAGGAGTCGGAGCAGGATCGCGGCTTTGAAGTCAACGCCGAAACACCGACACGAATAAACGTCGAAACGTCAAAACGTCAGAACGGGGAAATCGTAGCGTCCGGCCCCCGTGCCGGACGGCGAAATAAGGAAACACCGATTCTCCGAGGCGCCGAAATAGCGGTACCGCACCCTGACGATAGCGCGATGCAACTGGTGGGGCGAACGGCCGGGGATCAGATCGTCGTGTTCGAGGGCGATCCGGCGATGATCGGGCGGCTGGTTCCGGTGCGCGTCATCGCGGCGACGCCGTATACGCTGCATGGCGAACTCGATCACGAATGCGGTCCGCATCTCCCGCGACTTTCAGAGCCGGCGGCGCGGCCGGAGTCGATCCCGCTCAAGGTTCTCTGATCTCACGCGCGGAATTGTCGTTCCGGGACAGCGCGGCGGCATTGTGGCGGCGCTGGGCAAATGGGTATCATAAGAGCAGGCGGCAGGCCGGTCGCGCTCGATCCGATCACGCCCGGGATATCAACTGTCGATTGCCGATGCCGTCAAGGAGCCTCGCATGTCGGAAAAAATCACGGCGGTTGCACTGCTCTCGGCCATGAAGACGCACGGTGCGTCCGATCTGCATCTCAAGGCGGGGATGTCACCGGTCTATCGCGTCGGCGGACATCTCCATCGCGTCAATCTGCCCGCCATGAGCGGCGAAGAGATCGCGAGCTGCCTTGAACCGATCATCCCCGCCCAGCGCCGCGAATACTACGAAGAACACGGCGATCTCGACTTCGCGACGCACCTGCCTGAGGGTGAGCGCTTCCGCGTCAATATCTTCCGGGCCGGCGGTGTGATGAACGCGGCCATCCGTCGCGTCAATCCGACGATTCCTTCTTATCAGGAACTGCACCTGCCGCCGGTCTACGAAAAGATCATCGCTGAAACCGGCGAGGGGATCATCATCATCTCCGGCGTCACGGGCTCCGGCAAAAGCACGACGCTCGCGGCGATGATCGAACAGATCAACACGACCAAGCACGAGAACATCGTCACGATTGAAGACCCCATCGAATATCTCTTCAAGCCGAAAAAGGCGATCATTTCCCAGCGCGAGATCGGCATCGACATCCCCACGTATGGCGAAGGGCTGAAGTACATCGTACGCCAGGACCCCGACGTCATTTTCGTCGGCGAAATGCGCGACAAGTTCACCATGTCCGCGGCACTGCAGGCGGCCGAGACCGGGCACCTCGTCTTCGGCACGCTGCACACGGCCGACGCCATGCAGGCCTTTGCCCGCGTGCTCGAGTTCTTCCCGCGAACCGAGCATGAGTTCATTCGCAGCTCGCTGTCGAATTCGCTTCGGGCCATCTGCGCCCAGCGACTGCTCCCCGGCGCGGAAGAGGGCGCGCGCATTCCAGCGACCGAAGTGCTCCTCAACAACGCGACGTGCAAGGACCTCATCCGCAAAGAGCAGGATCAGGATTTGCCGGCCCTTATCGAAGGCAGCGAAAAAGAGGGGATGATGTCGTTCACGACGTCGCTCGCCGACATCGTGCGGCGTGAGTTGGTCTTCATGGATGTCGCGATGGAATACGCGCCGAACCGCGAAGCGCTATCAAGCCGCATCCGCGGTATCAAGACCACGGCGCAGTCGCTCATTCATCGCACGAAGTAGACACTGAGCGAAACGCCAGGACGCGCATCGTTCAGCCCAGTTCCGACAGGAACTGGCGCGGAGGGCAGTCAGTCGTTCGAAACGGCAGCCAGATCATTCAGAGGCAGAAAATTAGATCGTGACGTTTGCCCCGCAATCACTTCCCCGCGCCGCGTGTCTGCACCGCGGCGCGGAAGTCCTCGGGCAGATATCCGGCGGCCATCATGCGGACGAAGTCCGACGCGTCGGATTCCGCCATCTTCTCAAGTACCGTCCGGAACTTCTCCCCATGCTGCTGCGCAAACAGGCGAACCGCCAACATGCGAACGACGGCCTCTTCGCTGCGCACGCGCGGCGATGCGGCAACGGCGATCACGCGCGGCTCCAGCGTCGACCATCCGGCCGCCACGAGCGCATGGGCGCGCACCCAAGCGGACTCATCGTTCAGCAGCCGGGCCATCTCCGCATGCAGCAGGCGTACATTCAGCTCGGCGGTGGGTCCAGCACCATCGGCGGCCTCATAAGCGGCCAACAACGCGCCCATCTCATCCGCCGCACGGGCGCGCTCCGCGGGATTCGCCGAAGCGGCGAGCGCGACGAGCCGGCTGATGCCTTCATCGTGGCACGATATCGGCGGTAGCGTCGCGTTGATTTCACGAAGCTGGATCGAACCGGCGCCCGCTGACAAGCGGCCGTCGCTTAAGACCGGATCGAACACCGCGAGCATGCGCAACTGCGTAGGCTCCGCCGAAAGCTGGTGCAGCGCCTGCTGAATCGGCCCGATGTTGATGGCCACGGTCTTTTCAACGACATCACCGGGAAACAACACCGGCTTCGTGTTCAGGAGAACTTGCAGATAATGGTCGAAGGCCCGGCTGCCGCTGCCATTGATCTTTGCCGAGACAGCGATGAGCGGCCGCGACATAAATCCTTCGCCCAGCGTGATGGCAAAGGGGCCGACGTTTTCCATGCGAAACGTGACGCGAACCGGCCCGATCGGGGGCGACGCGTCATCCGCGAAGCGCATCGAGACGTTCAGAAAATCCGTAGGCCGCTGAATGTAATCGAAAACATCGCGATTGAATCGTTCCAGGGCTGCGCAAATGCGCGCGTGACGCGGAGCGGCGGGCGGCGACTCGCCGTGCAGCTTGAGCAGATCGGCGATCAAGTCGTAAGCGATCCCATCGTGTTGAAGTGTGGCCGCCTTGTGAAGCATGGCCAGTGCGTCATTCTTTTTGTCCTGATCGAGCAGGATGCGCGCCGACTCGTAGGCCGCGATTTGATCCGCGCCGGCCAGCGGCTTCAGCGCCTGAAGTGCCTCGTCCGCGCGGCCAGTGAGTTTCAGCGCGCAGCCGTGTGCGAGGCGGGCGAGCATGCTCGGCTGCGGCTCCGTCATGGCGGCGGTGGAAAGGCGAAGCGCCTTTTCCGCATCGGGTTGGTGAAATGCAAAGAACCATGCGATTTCGGTGATAGCCGGATGATCCTTCGACTCGATCGCGCCATCGATGCGCGCCTCATAAGCCGTTCGCAGGCTGTTCAATTCATCATCGGCGTCTTTCTCGCGGTCCGATCGGCGAAAGGCTGCGGCCCGCAGCAGCCGGGCCGCGTACAGATTGGCGTCGACTTTCAGCGCATGGTCGGCGGCTTCGATGCATTCCGGGTAATCGCGGCTGTTCAAATAAGAAACGGCCAGCTTATACCAGTACTCAGCGGGAACGGCGCCGGCGTCGGCATCCCGATGCAGTCGAATGGCCCGGTTGAACCACTCTTGTGCCTGCACATGCAGACCGATTCGATCGAGGAACTCGCCTAGGTCCCAGACGAGATTGGTCTGCCCTGGATTGGCGCTGATCATCTGCAGCGCCATCTCGACGCGCTGCAGTGACGGTTCGGTCTCGCCGAACATGTCGTACGCGACGCGCCGCGCTGTGATATTCATCGGGTTGAGGCGCAGCGATTTTTCAATGGACCTGGCGGCCGCTCCGTTTTCGCGGCGCTCGAAGATCTGTCGCGCGAGACGGCCGTGCAATTCACTTTCGAAGACCCGTGAGAGCCGCGGCAACGCCAGTTGCGATTCGATGAATTCGACGCGCGCTTCGGCGGTCTGGCGGTTGGCGAGTCCGATTTCGAACAGTCGAAGCCGTGCGGCCTCGTCATCGGGCGCGAGTTGCACGTACTTTCCGAGTGCCGCAGTCGCGGCATCCATTCGTCCCAGCCGTGTCTCGAGATCGTAGAGCCAGTAATAGGCATCGGCGCAATTCGGATCCACGTCGACGGCGGCCTTCAGAATCGCCAGAACCTGCAGCGACGCGCTGCGCGGATCGGATCGTCCGACGAGATGACCCTGATGCCGGGCGAGATCAACCAGCCAGCCGCCCATTTCGGCGCTCGCCGCATACCGCGTTGAAACGACTGTCGAGCGGTGGTCCGTCGCAGGTGTATTCCGATCAACAGGCTGTTGCAGTGACGGTAGGAGAACGAAAAAGGGTAAGAGCAAGGAGAGTGGTTCGGACATGCATCTGGCTCCCGATCGAGCGATCGTAGCGGAAAGACCTCGGACATCGTCCATGAGGCCGAACCGGGCGTTTCATCATACCGAACCCGGTTTCTGGCCCTCAACGTAAATTATTATCGGCACTTGTAACCGGGAAAATCAGGTCTCGCAAGGATGGATTCTCGTCGACGAGTTCTGTCAGGTCATAGTAAAGCACCGCACGCCGCGCGAGGAAGCGAGCGCAGTCCGCGTCGCCTCGTTCACGACAGGCGACGGCCAAAAGGGCGTGAACCAGCGCCGCACGGGCTGAATCAAGCAACTCCGCCCGTTTGATTTTCCAATCCTTGTCTGCGAGGGCGCCTGCAAAATCGCCAACGGCCACTTGCGAGCGCATTTCGATCGGCAAAAGCAGCAGTTGATCGGCAAGTCCCAAGCCGGACTCACGCAGGGACAGTGGCGCCAGCGCCCGCGTCGCCGCCTCCGGCTCACCCATCGACAGGCGGCAATCAGCCAGAAGGATGCGACTTGTCCGACCAATCGCATGTGACGGGCGGCTTCTCATGGCCAGCACGCCGTCGCACAAATTTGCGGCTGCTTCATAGTTTCGACGACCGTGGGCCACGACCGCGAGATTGTGGCAGGCCAGCAGCTTACCCTGGCGATAGAGGCTGAATTGCTGTGCCGCGGTGATGAGTTGATTTTCCGCCAGATCGAGCCGGCCGCTGGCCATATAGACCGTCGCCTGATTGGCCGATCGCATCTGCCGTATGCTGAGGATTGAAAGCAGCAACCAGGTAAGACCCGCGATGGCCGATGCGGCCCAGATCGTACCCAATCGTGCGTCGTTGCTGCTGCTCCAGGTCATCATGACGATGCCGCAGCCGATCGTTGAAAGCAGAAGCAGGCGAAGCACGTCGGACACATAGAGCTGTCGTTTCATCGACTGGATCAGATCGCGCGCGTCGGTGCTGCTCAGCATGGGCGATCCTCCGCGCTGTAGTTCAACGAGATGGCTTGCAGAAACGGATACTCCTCCGTCAGCCGCTCCGGCCGAACGAGTGTTGTAGCGTCGCGCCAGTATTCGGCTGCGCGTTCGGAGTTGCCGAGTTGATGCAGTGCTTTGGCGATCAAGGCGTAAGCGTAGCCGGCGCGCGTCGAGAGGAAGCGGCGGAAAAGCTCGCGGATTTCGTCCAGATCGCGTACCGCGTCTTCAAACTGGCCCATGAATACTTGCTGGTACAGTCTGATCCACGCCACGCCTGCCTTGAGCGACATGGGCATGGGCAGCTTCTCGAGCCGATCCAGCATCTGGATGCCATCAGTCAACTCTTCGTTGCGCAGTTTGGCGGAAGTCATGGCGATCTGGGCAAGCTGCAACTGGTTCGGTTCGCCGATTCGGTTCAATAGCAGGTGCTTATATATCTCAATGGCTGCGTCATAGTCGCGCCGCTTTTCGGCAATGGCCGCAAGCGCCAAGAACGCCTGGCAGCGATCGGTTGCAGAACCGATGGGGCGTGTCAGCCCTTCGGCCAGCACGCGCTCGGCCGCTTCCCACTCTTCTAATTGCACGCTTTCCCATGCACCCGTGACAAACTCGCGCCGCATTCTCTGCCGGCGCGTCGCCCCCGCGACGCCGCCCATGATGCCAAGCGCAAAGGCCGCGGGGATGGCGATCATCGCTCCGCGAGGCAGCCCGAAGTCGTCTCCTCGAAGCGCCGGCACAAAAAGAAACGCGAGCAGAAGTCCGACGACGAAATACAATAGGAGTGGCCGGCGCTTCGGCGGCGTCGTTGATTCAAAAGCGCGACCGATAAAGTCGTCGTCGATTTGCCTCATGGTGATATCATAGCATGTTCGGCAAAATGCGTCGGCCAGGCTGTTTTTTGCATGGGACACACGCATTTTTGAGGTGATTTGCGCTGATCGACCGCCGCATGAGAATGCCCCGATCGAAAGGAACGTCACATGGCTCTGCCGGTCTATTACGAAAAAGACGCCGATCCGGCTGCTCTGGCGGGCAAAACGATCACCGTCCTGGGCTACGGCAGCCAGGGCCGCGCGCATGCCCTGAATCTTCGTGATTCAGGCCATCATGTCATTGTCGCGCAGCGGCCCGGCGGACCAAACCATACGCTTGCCATCAAAGATGGCTTCCAACCTGTTGCGATCGCCGATGCGACTTCACAGGCCGATCTGCTGATCTTCGCGCTGCCCGACGAACGAATGGGGGACATTTTTGATGAAGATGTCAGGCCCCATTTGCGAGCCGGCCGGTCCCTTGGGTTTATCCACGGCTTCGCGGTTCATTTCGGATTCGTGGACGCTCCGAAGCATGCGGATGTCATCATGATTGCGCCGAAAGGCCCCGGCCCGCTGGTGCGCGACGCTTTTGAGCACGGCGGGGGGCTGACCTGCGTTCTGGCGGTTCACCAGAATGCGACCGGCCGCGCGAAGGAAATTGCGCTGGCATGGGGTCTCGGCGTCGGCGGCGGCAAAGGGGGCATGATCGAAACGACATTCGCCGCCGAGTGTGAGGCCGATCTGTTTGGCGAACAGGCCGTCTTGTGTGGCGGTGTGATTGAGTTGATGAAGGCGGCGTTCGACGTGTTGATCGAAGCGGGCTTTCCCGAGGAGGTCGCGTACTTTGAGTGCATGCACGAATTGAAGCAGATCACGGACATGCAATATGCGGCCGGTCTCGCCGTGATGCGCGGCCGAATCAGCGGCACGGCGTGCTACGGGGGATTGACGCGCGGTCCGCGTCTGGTGGATGAGCGCGTGCGCGGTGAGCTGCGCACGATGTTGCGGGAGATTCAGAGCGGTGCCTTCGCGCGGGAGTGGATCGACGAGTGTCGAGCCGGCAAAACGCGGCTTGATCGGCTGAAGGCGGCCGAGGCGTCACATGCGTCGGAGGCGGCGGGCAAGGCGGTTCGATCATTGGCGTCGCAGGCCATCGCGCGGCATACATGAGGCGGCTCAGCGCTTTTTGCATGTTGCAAGCGTGGAAATGGTCGATTAAAGTTCTATAGGAAAATGCGGGGACGTAGCTCAGTTGGGAGAGCGTCGCG
>CAZRFP010000073.1:0-21729 GCA_964599535.1 uncultured Planctomycetaceae bacterium | reverse complement strand
CGAAAATCACCGGCCTGCGGAGCGATGGGCTGAATCTCGATCAGGCGGTTTTCGCCGTCGTAGGCATATTCGGATTCGCCGTCGGATGTCAGATTGCCGTCATCGATCAAGTGGGCCGAGACATCCGAATCTTCGGATTGTTGGTGATTCGGTTCGTGCGCACCGGCGGGATGCCGATGCTCCCCGGCCCGTAGCGTCGTCTGTCTCGGCCTGCTCGTTGTCTTCGGCGAGTACGTTGCGATCGTCGTTGTGCCTCGTTTGCGTTAACAAGTCGCTTCCAGCGTCGTATGGCCGAAAATCGGTGCGCCAGTTCCGACGGTCCCTTTGGTTGCAAGCGCGAGAATGCCCCAATTTTCGGGCTGCTGGCTAACGTCCGGCCCGTTGTTGTTGTCTAATGCCTCGTGAGGATCGTCCGCAAGGGCGGCCGCAGGTCGGTTGTGTCACCAGCCTCATTCCGGTCGCCAACGCCCGACACCTTCCGGGAGGAATTCCAATGTCAACATACCTCGCCCGACATCTTCAGCCGCGTTTGCTTTTCGCTGTCGCGCTTGTTTTGAGCGCGTCGGTTCAGCTTCGCGCGCAAGACGCTCAATATGTGCAGTATGGCGAGCCGGAGCTGGGTCCGGGCTATCTATCGTCGCAGGCCGATGCACAGAGCTATGCGCCGCTTTCGGCGGAGCAACTCGAACAGCTTCTGGGGCCTGTCGCGCTCTATCCTGACCCGCTGCTCGCGCAAGTGCTCGCGGCCGCGACATACCCCATGGACATCGTTCAGGCCGCGCGCATTCTGGACACGACGGACGATCTGTCGCTGTTAGATCAACTGGATCTGGACCCGAGCGTTCAGGCCCTCGCGCGATTTCCAGATATTTTGCACATGATGGATGAAGAGCTGGAATGGACCAACGCGCTCGGCGTTGCATTTCTGCATCAACAGCCGGAACTCATGGCCGCGGTTCAGCGGCTTCGCGCACAGGCCGTGGCCAGCGGCGCGCTTCGGGATACGCCGGAGCAGGAGGTCTACACGGAAGAGGGCTTTGTCGGAATCGTCCCGGCTGATCCTCAGATTATTTATGTGCCGCAATACGTGCCAGAAGTGGTGTACGGTTGGGTTGAGCCACCGGTCGTCGGCTACACGAGTTTCGTATCATTCGGCGTCGGCTTTCATACCGGTACATGGCTAAATCTGGGATTCAACTGGAATCGCGGTTGTCTGGCTTACCGCCCGTGGCCTGTCTATCGCGGCGGGTTTGTTCATGGCGGATTCATCGGCGGCCACCGCTTCAGCGGCGTTTATTACAGAAGTGCAAGCTGGGGGAGCGTTTGGCACCGGAGCCGACGCGGTTCTCCGCTTCCGCGATTTCGCGGCGTGCATAGCGGCTTTCGGGGCGGACGGGGCTTTGCAAGTCTCCGCAGCGGACTCGGCACGCGATCGGGCGTTCGATCGAGTGGCGGCTTCGCGGCGGGACCGCGCGGCTCGCGTGATGGATTTGGCAATCGTCCGCGCGGCGGATCGCGGTCAGCATATGGCAACGTTCCGCGCGCGGGCGGGCGAATCGGCGCGTTCAATGGCAATACGAGATACGGCACGCGCGGTGGTCAAGGCGGCGACGGAATCAACCGTGGACCGCGCACGGGCGGACGGCAGGGTAACGTCGGTGGCATCGGAAACGCGCCGCGCGGTTCGCAATCTCGCGACGGCTTGTCCGGCGCCATTCGGAACGGTCAACAAGGTTGGCAGGGCAGCCGCGATGGTGTCAGTGGAGGCGGCCGTGGACCGCGCGACGGATCGCCGAGCGGCTCGGTTGGCGGCGCTCGTCCACCGGGCGGCAATCGACTCGGTACATGGAATGACGGCAGGCCTGATCGCGGCGGCAGTGGCTACCAGAGCGGAAGCCGGCCGACTCCATCAAGTGGAAATGGCGGCTCCGCGATCGGTGGATTCCGACCGGGCAGCGGCAGCACGATCGGCGGAAACAGGCCCAGCAGTGCAATTGGCGTGAACAGGCCGGGCAGCTCGATCAGCGGCAACCGATCCGACAGTACATTGGGCGGCAGCCGACCGAACAGTGCAACCAGTGTGAACCGACCGGGAAGCGCAATGGGTGGATTTCGGCCGGGAAGCGGCGACACCATTGGTGGAAGCAGACCGGGCAGCGCGATCGGTGGGAGCCGACCAGGTGGCACCATGAGCGGCAGCCGACCGAACAGTGCAATCGGTGGGAACCGAGCGGGCAGCGCAATGGGTGGATTCCGGCCGGGCAGCGGCGGTAGTGGAATCAGTGGGAACAGGCCGAGCAGCGCAACTGGCGCGAACAGGCCGGGTAGTTCGATGAGCGGGAGTCGACCGAACAGCGGCGGCAGTGCGATCGGCGCGTTCCGACCGGGCAGCAGCGGCAGTTCAATGAGCGGAAGTCGCCCGAGCAGTTCGGGTTATTCGCCGCGCTCGTTTGGAGGTAGCCCGTCGGGCAACAGCGGATCGACGCCGCGAATGTCAGCGCCACGCGGTTTCAGTGGCGGCAGTTCAGCGCCGCGAAGCTTCGGCAGTAGCAACTCGCCCAGTGTCGGGCGCATGCCTGGATATTCCGGCGGGCGACCGTCCGGCAATAGTGGGATTCGCAGCGGTGGATCGCGACCCTCCGGCGGCAGCGGGATTCGCAGCGGTGGATCGAGACCCTCGTCTGGTTCTGGCATTCAATCTCGCTCCGGCGGTTCATCGTTTCGATCGCCGGCCTCCGGGTCGAACCGCAGCATGGGCGGGGGCGGCTCACGCAGCAGCGGGATGCGCAGCAGCGGTATGAGCGGCGGCGGCGGTTCACGTAGTAGTGGAATGCGAAGTGGCGGCGGTTCACGCGGCGGTCGCGGACGGTAAGCCGCCTGTCGCAATCGTCCACACGCGACGCACGACATGTGGTGTAGATGCGCGGGGCGGGGACATCGTGTCGGCATAGAGAGGTCTATGGACCTCAGTGCTATTCGCTCCGATCAAGATGTGACTTGCCCCCATTTCATGTGCCACCTGTTATGAGAGTCAGGTCCTGATTCATTACCTCTCGCGTGCGGCCGGGCGGCACACTTAACCTGGGTCGGCCTTGCACCTCAATGGATCGAACGCGACGCCGACAACGACGGACAATCTCGCTCAAGTGGCATATAGGGTTTCGGCTTTGAAGACGTCACGCGACAGAATCGGCTCGGTTTACTGCTCGATGCTCCAAATCGTCCGTCATGTTATTTCAACCCCATCGCCACGCGCTTTTCTTTCATGAACGCCAGATGATGCGCCATATGTCCGATCGGATATTGCGTTAGCTCCCTCAGCGTAAAAAGACCGCGCTCGCTGTGGACGGCGGTTTGCTGCCAGGCGTCGGCCTTGAGGTGTCGCATGATCCGCGCGGCCTGCCGGCGCGTCAGGCGGATCAGTTCCAGTTCCTCGGCCGGCTCGCGATCGGTGTAGGCCAGTTCCGATGTATATCGCGTTTCGTCGAAGCCCATGAGCAATGCGTTCTTCATGGACGCCGCGCGCTTGATTCGATCGGCCATGACCTGCTCGCAGTCGGCCAGATGGCACAACAGTTCGAGTGTGGACCACCTTCCCGGCACCGGCCGCGAACGAAGCTGCTCGGGCGACATGCCGTGGACAAGCGATTCCAATTCGACGATCTGATTCTCATACGCCGCGATGATGCCGGGGATGTCGTCGGGCGCTCCGGGATAGACATAGGCGGTGGCCATGCGTAGCTCCTAACAGATTTCAGTGGCATCTTGCGAGACAATAAACACAGGGCGGTCAAATTGAGAGTTTTGAATTGAGAACTCAGTAAAGGAGAGCATGGGTCGAACCGCTTCATATATCCTCAATTCTGCATTTTCAGTTTCTGCTTGTCGGGCGGCAGGGCCGGGCATTGCGCGTTACTCGCCATCCGAGTTTCTTCGTACCTTAATGTCCCTGTTGTCATCCTCTGTCTTGCCGCTCATCGAGTAGTTGTCTTCCTGCCGTTTGTGGTTCACGCGGAGCTTCTGTTCGTAGAGGTCCATGACGTCCTGCGCGTTCAAGCCGACGCACTGGGCCATGGAAATCCAGAAGAACAGCAGATCGATCACCTCGACGCGGGCATTCTGCAAGTCATGCAACTCGAAGCGCCGGCCCTCACGCGCCTCTGCACACCAGTGCTTCCAATACATGCAGTCGCGAAGCTCCTCCAGTTCGTTCGCCGCGGCCATGATATAGTTGTTCAGCCACTCGCCGGCCAGCTTCGGATCGAACTTGTCGTGCAGTTTTTCAGGGTCGAAGCCGATGCGTCGGTTGAGTTCGGCCTGGTGTTCGAAGAGTTTTTCAAGCATGGCAGTCTTTCCGGTGGATACTACGAACGGCGGCTTCGAGTTCGCTCGAAACCCGCCGGCTTGCCGCCATTCTATCGCGCAAATCCGCAAAACACACCTTTCCCGCGCCGAGCGCGGCGGCCGTATGTTATACTGAACCGGTCCGCCGGCGGTGTGCGCGCGTACGGGTCGGCAGACAGAGTCGGGCGAAAGTTCATAAAGGCTGGGTGCGTTCTTGGCGGCAGAACCAGACGATGATGTTAGACGCTTCACGCTGTGCCTCGTGGCCGACGAAGAGGTGATCGAGCGCTTTCCCGGCACGGTTCGATTTCTCCAGATCGGCATGATCGACGAGGGGGCCGATGTCATCCTCATTGCACCCGAAGCCACGCGCGTCGAGTCCATCGTCGCCGTTTCTACGTCGGTGCTTTCCTATCGCAGGCGAAGATGGCCGTTTGATTCGTTCACGCCCGGCGTCGTCGCGCGCGAGCTTCGCGCGCTGCTCGATGAACGCCCGCGGGATCAGCCGATCATATTCCACTCACTGTCGATCACGGCCGCGCCGCTCACGGTGCATCTGGCGTCTGCGTTTGGCGCGGAGTTCGTCGCCAATGTCGCATCGACCGGCTTCGAGCACGATTGGCACGTTCGCCACGGTCTGGACCGCGCCGCGACGCTCATCGTTCCCGCGGCGGGCCTGCGCGACGCCCTGTTGAAGACGCCGCTGGCATCCAAGACGATCGAACTGGTCCACCCCGGCGTGATGCCGACGGACGAACCCGCCGCATTTCGCGATTCGCGGACCGTGCCGTCGATCGTCTTCGCCGGCAGTCTTGGTCCGCTCGGCGGGGCGGATGTGTTCCTCCGCGCGATCGATCGCGTCGCGCGATCGCAGTCTCGCTTGCTGGCGTTGGTCTGTGGAAAGGGCGATGCCGAGTCGGACCTGCGGCGATTCGTTCAGGCGCGATCGCTGACCGAGATCGTGACATTCACCGGCCGGCTCGAAAAACTGCATACGGCGCTGTCTGCGGCTGATGTGTTTTGCGCGCCGCGGGCCTTGCCGGTTTTTCGAGAAGAGCCGCTGCACGCGATGTCGACGGGCCTGGCGGTCATCGCCGCCGACCGGTTACATTGCGACGGACTGGTCGACCGGGAGAACGCGATCCTGATTCACGGCGGCGACGACGCCGAACTCGCCCGCGAACTGGAGCGACTACTCGGTGATCCCGAAACCGGCCGTCGCCTCGGCGCAGCGGCGCAGGCCACGGCGCGATCGCGGTACTCCATTGCGACGATGGTATCGGAGTATGCTCGAGTTTATCACGAGCGACTGATTCAGCGTCGAACCATTCCTATCGCCGCCGGCCGCGCCGAGAACTGATGGCGGCTGTTTGACAATCTCAGCGGCCGGACCGAACGTATCCGCGTGAAGCACAAGTCTCGAACTTCAAACCGCGCCGAAGGGAGCCGGCCGCGCCGCCGAAGTGCGGTCGACGAAGCGACGTCGCAAGTTCACCGCAAGCGCGGAATGCGATTGCCACCGGGCGCCACGCGCAATCGTTTTCGTTCGTGGATGTTCAGGCTGGTTTGCATGGTCGCGCCGTGTGTGCTGAGCGGCATCCTGTGGCATCAAGTCAGTCGGCCGGCGTCCATGGTCGGCGCATTCATGCGAGCCGAATACGAGACGGTTGACTTCGACGAAATCGGCCGGCGCTTCCGTTCGCTGCTGGCGAAGGACGATTCCGACGCCCGGCGCGTGGCCGTGAACAGCTTGCTTGGTCTTGTTCTCAGCGTGCATTTGGAAGGCGCGGACGCCGCGCTCGTCGTGCAAGACGCCATCCGCCATGTCGCGGTCGATCAGGACAATCTCATCTCGAGGCTGGCATATGCGGTGCTCATCGATATGCAGCCATTCTCGAAGACGGGTCAGGGTCAGGACGCGCTCGCGCGGTTTGAGGCAATGCGCGAGAACGTCGATGGCTCGCCCGAGGTTTGCCGCGCGGAAATTTACGTTCACACCGTCTTCACGGCCTGGCAGCGCGCCTTGGACGGGCGATTCCAACGTCCGGACGTGGCGGCCTCGCTCGGATGGCAGTCGAGAGTTTTCATGCGCGGTGATCTGCGCATCGGTCCGTGGACGGCGCTTCCGATTCTGTCCGATCGCATTTTTGCGCTGCGCGACGAGCTGCGTCACGCGAATCTCGAGAAGGAAGCGGCTCGGTGTGAAGACTGGCTGGCGACGAGCGCGATCGGCATCCTGAAGACCGAAGCCGACGCGCCGACGCGCCTGCTCGCGGCGGACCTTCTGGCCAGAGCGGCTCCGTCTGATCGGAAAATTCGCGACGGCGCGTCGCGCTTTCGCGATGACTATCTCGCCGCCGCCGAACGGGCCGATGTCGATTTCTGCATCGGGGGTGCAGTAAATGCCAGAAGCGTGGCGCCAAGTGAGTATCGATCGGCCGTATCATGGCTCGCCGCGACCGGCGCGCTGGCGGCCGTCGGCGTCGGCGCAGCCGGCACGCTTGTGCTGACAGGGCTGCTGATGGCGATCGTCGCGCTCGTTCGATTGCGGCGGGGCCGCGATACGCAAAGTCCCGCGCAGGCTGCCGCGTCGCGTGCCCCATGGACGGCATGGATCATCCCCGCCGGCATGGTCGCGCTGATGGCGGCCGTGTTCACATGGCGTTTCGTCCGCGATCAGCAGGGATCAGAGTCGGGCCTGATACTCGTCGCGCTCTTGCTGGCCGGCGCGGGAGGCGCCATCGCCGTGCTGACCGCCGCGATGCAATCGGGCGATGTTCGGATCGGAAGAGCCGCGTCCATTGCCGTCGTTGCGGTGTTTGCATTCGTGCTCGCGCTGCCGGTGACGGCGCATGCACACGCTGCGCGGTTTCTGTATATGTATCTTGGCTCCGAATTACTGCTGCTGCCTCTTTTAGTCGGTATCATCGCAACCGTCGCGATTCTCAGCGGCGCGCCGCTCCGGTCCATCGCGTCCGGTGGGATCGCCACATGGCTGATCGCCACACTGCTCGCGATAACCGTCTACCAGATTCACGTCGTGGCAGATCGTCGTTACCAGACCGCCGCCGTCGCAGGCCATGCCGACGAAGTCGCCGCCCGCCTCGGCGCCGACTGGCCAACGCGCTATTTCGCCGACGCCTTCGCGCGCTATGATCCGGCACGAAAATGATCGCCCAACTCATCAGCATCGGAAACGAACTTACCGGCGGACAGACCGTCGACACCAACTCGGCGTGGCTCGCGCGGGAGTTGGCTGCTGTCGGCGTGCGCTGCACAAAGCACATCACCATCGCCGACGAACTCGAGCCGATCCGCGCTGCCCTGCTCGACGCCACGAAAGAGGCCGAACTGATTATCGTCACCGGAGGTCTCGGTCCGACGCCCGATGACCTCACGCGCGACGCACTCGCCGCCGCAATGCAGCGTCCGCTCCAGCTTCATGAACCGAGTCTCGCGCGAATCGCCGACTACTTCCGAAGCCGCGGACGATCCATGCACGACGCCAATCGTCTGCAGGCCATGATGCCTGAAGGCGCCGAGCCGATCGATAACGCGCAAGGCACCGCCCCCGGCATCCGCGTCAGGCTCGCTGGCGCGCTCGTCTTCTGCCTGCCCGGCGTGCCTTATGAGATGAAGGCCATGTTCGAGCGCGACGTGCGCCCGCACATCACCGCCGGGCGCGGCGCGGCCGTGACGATCGAGCGTGTCCTTCGCACCTTCGGAATGAGCGAGTCAGAAGTCGGCCAGCGCATCGGCGATCTCATGCGGCGCGACCGCAATCCGACCGTCGGCACGAGCGCGGCCGATCTTGTCATTTCCATTCGCATCGTCGCACAGGCCGCGTCGCTTGATGTCGCAGAGGCCGTCATCGACGAAGACGCCCGCGCGATAAGCGAGCGCCTTGGCAATGTTGTCTACGGAGAGGGTGACGAGACGTTGCAATCGGCGGTGGGGCGGCTGCTGATCGAACGCGGCCTGACGATTGCAACGGCCGAGTCTTGCACCGGCGGTCTGGTCGCGAAGCGACTGACCGACGTGCCTGGCTCCAGCGCGTACATGTTGCAGGGGTTTGTCACGTATTCGAACGAATCAAAGACGCGCCTGCTCGGCGTACCGGCCGATCGAATCGCCGCGCACGGCGCCGTCAGTCGCGAGATCGCCGAGGCGATGGCGTCGGCCGCGCGCCGGCTGAGCGAGTCGGATTTCGCGATCGGCATTACGGGCATCGCCGGCCCGTCGGGCGGCACGAGCGAAAAGCCGGTCGGGCTTGTATATGTCGCGCTCGCGTCGGCCGATGGCACGATCGTCAAGGAGCTGCGCCTCGGCGACAATCTCCGCCGCGACCAGGTGCGCGACCGCACGGTCAAGGCGGCGCTGAACCTGCTCCGCCTCTCGCTGGTCCGCGACCAGGACTGATTCGCGGCACTTCTCGCGCGTCGCCTATTACGACAGGCCTAACTCTTCCGATAGACAGCGCAGCACCGCCGCACCGTCTGGCGCTGACACGATGCGCTCGCGAAAATGCGCATCCATCAATTTGCGCGCGAGCTTTGAGAAGACCTGCATGTGTCGTCCGTTGCCGCCTTTCGAACCGGTGCCGTCTTGTTGTGGCGAATGCGAACCGTTCCGTTCGACTGAACGCGCGCCGCCCTCAGCGGATGCACGCATGGCAAGCAGAATGACATGCCTGACCGGCGCGCCGTCCAGCGCGTTCCAATCGATCGGCTCGCGAAGTCGCGCGACGCCGATCGAATCGGCCGCCACTGCTTCGGACTTGCAGTGTGGTATCGCAAAACCATGACCAAGTCCGGTCGAATAGACCGACTCGCGCGCCCACAGGTCCTCTTCGAGAGCGGCGGGGTTTTCGGTTCGGCCGACGACATAAAGCGCGTCGACGATTTGCTTGACGGCTTCTTCGCGCGTCGTGCAGTCCGCGTCAATGATGATCAACTCCGGCGCGAGAAGCGGCGCAGGCTCGACTTGAGACGCAGTGTTCGCCAGCAGCCGGCGCACCTCGGCAGCGTTGCGGCAGCCCAGCGCGTCGGCGAGCAGGTTGCGGCATCTCTCAGATGACGCGGATGAAACAGCGGATTTCAGCGCGGGAATGTCCCGCGCCGCGGCGCTGATCTCGTTCAGCTCCATGCCGATCAGCAGCGGCAGATTATCAACGCGGCCGGCCATTTCACCGCACATGCCGATCCAACGACCGGACTCGCGCGCCGCGCGCGCGGCATCGGCAAGCAATCGGAGGAATGCGGGTTCCAGTGCATCGGCCAGCTTGGCGACGTTCGGATTCTCCCGATCGACGCAGTAGAACGCCTGCAACAGATCGTTTGTTCCGACGCTGAAAAAGTCGGCGTGCTCGGCGAAACGACCGATCGCGACGGCCGCCGACGGCACTTCGATCATCATTCCGATTGGCACGGCGGGATCGAACGCGATTTCCGCCTTCGCGAGTTCGCGTTGAACGGCCGTGACTTGCCGCCGGAACCAGGCCATCTCGTCCGGCGTCGCGATCATGGGGGCCATGATCTGAATCTTGCCGAAAGCCGACGCCCGAAGCACGGCCCGCAATTGGGTATGCAGCAGATTGAGATGTGTTCGGTAAACGCGAACGCCCCGGCAGCCGAGCGCCGGATTCGCCTCGCGCGGCAGTTTGAGATAGGCGATGGGTTTGTCGCCGCCGACATCGAAGGTGCGGATGATGACAGGCCGGCCGTGCGTGATTCGTGCGGCTTGGGCGTATGCGACGAACTGCTCCTCTTCGGTCGGCGGCTCGGGGCGATCAAGGAAGAGCATCTCGGTTCGAAACAGGCCGATGCCGTCGGCGCCCTGCACGAGGGCCGGTTCGATTTCCTCGACGGTTGCGACGTTCGCGGCGACATCGATTCGGCGCGCGTCGAGCGTAGCGGCCGGCACGAGAGATGCCGCGCGGAGATGCTCGGCGCGAAGCGCGTGCTTGCGCATTTCTCGTTCGTAATAGCGATCAATCTCCGGTGACAGGTCGGTCAGGACCAGGCCGTTGTGGGCATCGACCAGCACGACTTGCCCAGGGGAAACGCTCGATACAGCGTTCGTGACGCCGTCGACCAACGGAACGCCGAACGCGCGGGCCAGGATGGCGAGGTGCGATGTATCGCCGGCCTCGGCGAGCACGAGCGTCGCGAGTTGCGTGCGATCGATCGTCAGCAATTGCCGCGGCGTGAGGCGGTCGGCGAAGACGACCGAAGTCTGTGTCAGAACGATGTCGCTTCGTTGGAAGCTCGCCCCGGGCAGATGCTCCAGGATTTGAATGCAGACGTCTTCGACATCGATGGCGCGCTCGCGGATGATCGCGGATGGGCTTGCAGCGAGAACGGCGGCCTGTTCCCGTGCGGCGTCGGCAACGGCGGACGCGGCGGAAAGGCCCTTTTCAATGCGGTTATCAATGGCGCGGCGGAGCGTTGCATCGGCGGCCATTGCGCGATGGGCGCGAAGCAGATCGGTCCGTATTGACGGCTCGTTTGCTGCGAGCTGTGCGTCGAACTCGGCCATGACGGCGTCGATGGCGAGGCGAACGGACTGTCGTTCGAACTCAGGGAACTCGCGCGAAGACTCGATCGGCACGGCGTCCATCGAGTGCCCGCGCGCGAATACGGCGGCGCCGCGGCCGATGCCCGGCGAGACAGGTCTGGCGGGCAGCGCACCGCGAATGATCGATCTCAGCGACGGCGGGACCATCGCCGGCGGAGCCTCGGCGGGAGTTGGCGGCGCGTCGTCGCAGCGGGGCAGCACATTGTTCCAAAAGTCGAAAAGTGCCACACGTGCGGCATCCGCATCAATGCCGTGAATCCTCAATCGGCAGTCATCATCGAGGCGTACATCCATCGCGACGATGGCGAGCACGCTCTTGGCGTCAGCGGTGGCGGCCGACCGCACATTCGTCAGCGTGATGTCGGAACTGAAGCGCGCGGCGACATCGGACAGGCGGCTGGCCGGTCTGGCGTGCAGTCCGCCGGGCAGGGGACACTTAAAGATGTGCTCGAACGTTTTCATGTGAATGGTACGATGAAGACACTTTGCAATTCGTTCGGAGCGCGTGTCCATCCGCGCGCGGACACTACGCCCCCGTGATCTTGTCGAAGACGCCCTTCGGATTGCGAATGGCCTCCTGAACGGCGACTTCGACGATTCTCGCGCCGTCAAAGCGATCGCGCTGTTCGATCTCGATGTCGGCGGCGAGGATCACGACTTCGGCGGCGCGAATGTCGTCGATCGACAGCTCGTGCTCGATGCCCATTGCGCCCTGCGTCTCGACTTTGATCTGATGTCCCAGCGCTTTGGCTGTCTTCTCAAGCTGTTCGGCGGCCATGTACGTATGGGCGATGCCCGTCGGACAGGCGGTGACGGCGACGATTTTCATGCGGCGTTCTCCTGGTGCGCGGCTTTGCGCCGCTCCGCCAGCGCCTTGAGCACGTTGATGCTGATCGCGGTGACCAGCGTGCCGGCGATGATGGCGATGATATACATGATGCGATTATCGACGACGGGCAGTACGATCGGCCCGCCGTGCGGGGCATGATCGCCCACGCGGGCCAGCATGGCGATCACCGCCGCGGTCATGGAGCCGGCCATGATGCAGGGTATGACGCGGATCGGATCGGCCGCGGCAAAGGGAATCGCACCTTCCGTGATGCCGATCATGCCCATCGTCAGCGCGGCAATACCGGCCTCGCGGTCCTCCTCGCGCCAGAGTTTTCGACGGATCATGGTGGCAAGGCCCATGCCCAGCGGCGGCGTGCAGATGGCCGCGGCGCACGCGCCCATGACGAGGTATTGTCCTTCGGTAATCATGGCCGCCCCGAAGAAAAATGCGGCCTTGTTGACCGGCCCGCCCATATCGAAGGCGATCATGCCGCCGAGGATCATCGCCAGCACGACCGCGTTGCCTTCCTTCATCTCGCGCAGCCAACCCGCGAGCGCGGCCATCAAGTCGGCCATGGGAACGCCGAGCACCTTGAGCATCAGCGCGCCGACAATGAGCGACGAAACGATGGGGATGACGAGTATCGGCATGATCGGCTTGATAAACTTCGGCACCGTGAGGTTCTTCAGGATGCCGACGATCCAACCGGCGACAAGACCGATGATCATCGCGCCGAGAAAGCCGGCGACGATGCGGCTGTCGGGTTGCATGTTCCGCGCTTCAAGCGCGGCGGCGTCGAGAATCAGATCGGCGCGGAAACCGGCGGCGAGGAAGCCGCCGATGAGACCGGGTACCAGCGCGGGCTTGCCGGCCATGGCGTAGGCGATGTATCCGGCGAGTATCGGAAACGCCAAGGTAAACGCGGCCTCGCCAATCGTAAGAATAAGGCGGAGAACGGGCACCTGCTGCGGAGCGGGACCCTTCTCGGGGATCATGGGCGCGAAGGCGATCGCGACGGCAATGAGAATGCCGCCGCACGCGATGCAGGGTATGACGTAAGACACGCCCGTCAGCAGGTGCTGACGCAGTTTCTGGAGCGACTCCGGCATGGGGCTTGATCCTCGTCGCGGGCGATCGGCGAATCGGCCGCGGTCCGCCGCGACTTGCGGTCCATGCATTCAGAATACCCGATGCGGCATCGGCGGACAAAGTAGGACAAGTGTGACATTCCCGTCAAAACTGTATCATTCCGGCCGAGATGACCGCCGCAAAATCGCGTCAACACGCAGCATCGCGCGAAGAAATCAGCCGGGCGCTGGCGAACTTTCTTCGCAAGTCCCACGTTCGCGCGGCCTACTTCGCTCATGCCACGGCCGCGCCTCCGCCGCTGGCGTATGTGACGAGCTTTCCGCGGCTGACGCTGGCGCTTGCGGGGCGGCAGTTCATGGAGATCGCGGCCGGTTCGGGGACCAGCCGAATCTGCCTGAAACGCGGCGAAGCGATCTTTGTCGGCCGAAACTGCTGGAACAAGCCGGACTGGACGACACCTGTCACCGTTCTGACACTGCTCTTCGGCAAGACGCAAATCGGCGTGAGCCTGGTCGCGCACGACGGCCGGCGCGCCGAGCCGCCGGCGGCGCTCAAGACCACGATCAGCCCGTTTGAAGGGCTGGCCCAGAATGTGCTCAGCGCGCTGACGATGCTGTCCGTCGAAGCGCGGCCCGCGCCGCTGGACCGCATGTTGATCGAATCGATGCTGCACGCGTGCGCGCGGTTGCTGACGTGTCCGGCGCCGCAGCACGTTCGCAAGGCGGCGCGAACGTTTGAGGGGCTATGCCTGTACGTGCAGGAGAACTTTCAACGACCGGTGACGCGGGCGGCGGTGGCGAGGACATTCGGGTTGACGCCGAATCACGTGTCGCGGCTGTTTCGCGGTCAATGCGGCATGGGGTTTAATGACTATGTCACGCTGGTGCGAATGGAGCGGGCCAAGTTCATGTTGCGGGAATATGGCAGTCCATTGAAAGAAATCGCATCCGGATGCGGATACGCCGATCTGGCGTATTTCTGCCGCGTCTTTCGGAAGCTGACCGGTCAGACACCGACGGAATATCGCCACGAGACTTGAGCGGCGGCCTATGCGTGCGGCACGCGCGGATCAGAAGCGGCTCTTTTTGCGCTTGGCCGTCGGGGCGCGATCGCGGCCCTGCTGCTGGGCGAGCTTCTGCCAGTGCTCCATCTTTGTTTGCAGCCAGCCCTTCTTCTTCGGCACGCCGGCCGCCACCGGCTCGAATGCGCCGCGCGCTTCCTGGTCTTTCACATGTTTGCGGATGTACCACTGCTCCGCCATGCCGAAGAGGCTGCTGCACAGAATGTAGAGGCACAGGCCGCTGGGCATGTTGTAAAAGATGAAGCCCATGAAGATCATCATGAAGCTCATCATCTTTTGCTGCTGGGCCATAGTGTCGGGGAGCGGGCGACCGTCCTTGTCGAGCTTCGGCTCCGGCGGTTTGTCCGGCTTGGTCAGCTTTTGAGTGAGCTTCTGCTGGCCGTACATGAGAACGGTCATGATGATCGGCAACAGATTGATGGCAGTGATGGCGCCGCCCATGAGAAAGCTGATCAGTGGAATTTCATAAGCCGCGCCGAACGGGATGAGGGCGTCCGGTGAGGAGAGATCGCGAATATAGCCGAAGAACGGCGCATGTCGAAGGTCGACATTGGTATTGAGCGTCGTGTAGAGCGCGATCCAGATGGGCATCTGCAGGAAGAGCGGCAAACAACCAAGCATGGATGCCGCCGGGTTGACACCCTCGTCGCGGTAGAGCTTCATTGTCTCTTCGTTGAGCTTCTGCCGATCGTTCTTGTACTGCTCCTGTATCGCTTCGAGCTTGGGCTTGATGCGCGACATGTTCTTCTGCATGCGCATCATGTTGATCTGCCCCTTCTTGCTGACCGGATGGAGCAGGATGCGAACAATAATGACGAGGATAATGATCGCAATGCCGTAGTTGCGCAGCAGGCCGTAGATCACCGAGAGCAGCCAGAGCATGGCCGTGTTGATGACGTCAAAGGTGCAGCTCGATCGATCGGGCGACATGACGAGCGAATAGCGCCGCGCGGCGGCCTCGGTAATCGAGTCGAACACGCGATCGCTCTTGGGACCGCAATAGGCCTCGACCGACAATTCGACGCGGCCGCCGGGCGCGATCGACTCGCCGGGAGCGTAGACCTGCGCGAACGACAGATCAGCTTCGTAGAGCTTGTTGTCGAGCGTGGTCCTCGCAAACAGTTGATCTAGGTAAGGCGCGTATGCGGTCTTGGCGCCCGCCTGCGGCCGGGGAGCGACGAGGCAGGTGTAGTACTTGTTGCTGACGGCCGACCACAGAAAACGCGATGTCTCGGCCGGCACGAAATCTCGCCGGTGATTGACGACGTCCTTCTTGATGGCCTGATCGCCCAGCTTGATGCGCCCGTCTTCGTAGATCAGCGCGGCGATGACGCGGACATTGTCGTAACGCAGATCTTCCTTCATGAAGCCGAGCGGTCCACCTTCGGTCAGGCGAATCTTCTGCGGACGCGGTGACAAGTTCTCCAGTTGATAGTTAATCTTCAGATGCGGCGAGCCTTTTTCGACGCGAAAGCTCTTCGTCACCCGAAACAGATTCGCATCGCCGTCACGTATCGTGGCGACCAGCGAGGCCGTCTCGCCATCGGCATCGACCGACTTCTCAGCCCGCCAGGTCAGATCGGCAAGCGCGATTTCCTTTTTTTCGTCGACCAGCCGGAGACGATCGGTCGTGAACGACCGCAAGATCGCATTGGCGTGCGGATCGGCCACGGGGCGAAGCAGCTCATACGGCGCGTGGTCCGGTTCGCGATGGTTCTTCGCGACGTGTGAACGATGCTGGGACAATCGGACCGATTCGACGCTCGCGCCGACGGGCGAAATCGTCACGGCAAATGCGTAGGGATTTGTGAAGTTCGCGCGGCGATTGTCCTGCCGATCGTCGCCGAGCGTGAGTGTTTCACTCGAGTCGCCGCCGATCGCGACCAACTCCGCCGAGGGCTGCGCGGCGGTCATGGTCGGCGCATCGCCGGTCGGCGCGGTCGACGGCGCGGGGCGAGCCGCATCGGTGCCGCCGTCGGCTGCGTCCAGCGTCGCCACGGCGGGCGGCGTGGACGGGGGCGTCGGCGGCGGGCTGAGCTTGATCCAGACGAAGAGCAGCAAGAGGCAAAGCGCCGTCGCGGCCAGCGTCCTCTTTGTTTGGGGATCCATAGGCGTACTATTTCCGTTTCGACGCTCGCCGATCGCCGGGCATCCATCGACCGCGCCGGCCGAAACGGATCGCCCGAGGCGGCGTCATTTACCTTCGTACAGGCGCTGACCGAGAAAATCGTCGAGAAAGGGATTCTCGCGAATGCGCCTGGCCGTGACATCAATGTTGTATTCGACGCGGACGAACTCGACTTCGTCGCCGCTGACAACCACATAAGCGGCGCGCGGATCGCGGTCGCGCGGCTGGCCGACGGATCCGACGTTGATGATGACTTTCTCGTCTCCGATGATGTACTTGTGCGAATCGCCCATTTCGTCGGGCGTCTCGAAGTACGGGTCATCCACGAAGACACCGGGGACGTGCGTATGGCCGCAGAAACAGGTGAGCTGCTCCATTCGCTCGAAGTTGGCCATCAGCTTGTGCGGCGCGGTATAGACATCATCGGGAAAAAGGTATTCGTTGATCGGCTTGCGCGGCGAGCCATGCACCAGCAGAAAACCGTTGGCCTCTTCGCGCGGATTCAGCCCGCCGAGAAAACGCCATCGCTTGTTGCGACGCTCAACGTCGGTTTCTTCTTCGAGGCTGGCGCGCGTCCAGAATGCCGCGCGCTCGGCACTCACGTTGAAGTTCATCGGCTCGAAGAACACGGCGTGATCGTGATTGCCGCAGAGGCACAGCTCGACATTCTCGGCCACCAGATCGAGGCAGGCGCCGGGATCAGGACCGTAGCCGACGATGTCGCCGAGGCAGAGTATTCGCGAGATGCCGCGGCGCCGGATGTCGGCCAGCACCGTTTTCAGCGCTTCGAGGTTGGAGTGAATATCTGAGATAATCGCGAACATGCTTCGTCTTGTCGTCCGGCCGCTGGCTGTCGGCTCCTGGCCGGGCGATGACGCTTCGCCGGCTCGCTGGTTTCCGCCTTCGTGGATTTCGCCGCGCCGCAGTGATTATTTCGGCGGCGCGGCCTCGTCAATCAGCATTATCGGGATGTCATCGCGAACCGGAAACCGCAAACCGCAGCCGGTGCAGACGAGCCGCGCCTGAACATCGTCTCCAGGTTCCGGGGCCTTCTGTTCGAGCGGCTTCTTGCAGCTCGGGCAGACCAAGATTTCAAGCAAGTCCTTGCTGAGCATACGTTTGGAAGCTCCTGCTCGGCCGCCGACCGCCTGTCGGTTGGCCTTCATTATGCAAGAAGATAAATGCTAGGGCAGGCTGAATGTTGCGTCAAATCAAGCGGGCATCGCCCAGCGCCATTCGGATGCGCGTGCATGACTCAAGCAGATGGCGCAACTGATCGAGCGGAAAGACCGTGGCCGCGTCGGATTTCGCTTCGTCCGGTCGATCATGAATCTCGACAAAGAGCGCATCTGCGCCGGCCGCAATGCCCGTTCGAGCGAGCACCGGCACGAACTCGCGCAGACCGCCGGACGACGTGCCGAGGCCGCCGGGTATCTGGCAACTGTGCGTCGCGTCGAAGACAACCGGCGCGAAGGCCTGCATGAGGGGAATGCCCGTCATGTCGTTCACGAGTCGACCGTAGCCGAAGAAAGTGCCGCGATCAGTCAGCAGCACGCGGTCGTTTCCGGCGTGATGCACTTTGTTGACCGCTTCTTTCATCTGCTCCGGCGACATGAACTGTCCCTTTTTGACGTTCACGGGCTTGCCGGTTTCGGCGGCGGCGACGAGCAGATCGGTCTGGCGACAAAGGAACGCCGGGATTTGAATGATGTCGCAAACTTCGCCGACGGCCGTCGCCTGCTCCGGCAGATGCACATCGGTCACGACGGGTACGCCTAGCTTCTTGCGCACTTCGGCCAGCGTCTTCAGGCCGGATTCAAGGCCCGGTCCGCGGAAGCCGCGAATGCTTGTGCGATTCGCCTTGTCGAAGCTGCACTTGAAGATGTAGTTCACGCCGAGATCGCGGCAGGCCGCGGCCGCCGCTTCTCCGACGCGCAGGCAATGTTCAGTCGACTCAATGACGCACGGCCCTGCGAGCAGCGCGAGCGGTTGGCTCCTGCCGATCTTGAACGGGCCGATGTCAACGGGCGGCGCGGCTGGAAATTCGCCGAGGCGAGTCATGCGGTCTTGCTCCCATGTGCAACGCGAAACCGGCAAGGATCATAGCACGGCGCGGACCGCCCCGAAACCGCGACCGCCGCGCGCCTTACCAATACCCGGATGGCGGAACGGCCTTGGGTAAGCCGTCCTGGTCGAAGTTCGACGCGGCCGGCGCGGGCAGACCGGCGAGATGCGATGTCTCATTGAGGCAGATAAGCGAACTGACGCCGGCGTGGTAGCGCAGCGCCGTCAGCGCCGCGTTGTCGATGATGAATCGAAACGACGGACCGGGCTGATTCGTCAGCCAGGCATCGACGAGGCGCGCGATCGGGCTGCCGTGGCTGATAATAAGCACGGCGTCGTTTTCGTCGGTCCATCGCGATTTCAGATAAGACTCCAGCCGCTGCATGCGCCGCACGAGCTGATCCGCCGACTCGTCGACGGCGGGCCAGTCAAACGATTCGGCCCAGTCCGGACACGGCGATAGTCCCATCTGATGACGCAAGAGCACGTCGATCGGCGGCAACTCGGTGTCCGCTGATGCGCCTCTGGGCAGATGATGGAACTCCGCGAGGTCCGGACGGATGCGCACCGGCAGCCCCAGCCGCTCCGCGATCGGCCGGGCCGTTTGAATGCAGCGCAGATACGGGCTGGAATAGACAGCCTTCAGCGGCCGCGCCGCGAAGCGATCGACAAGCGCCTGCGTCTGCCGCTCGCCCAATAGCGAAAGCGCGGCATTGAGTCCGGCGGATTTGTCGATGTTTGCGAGCGACTCGGCATGTCGAACGGCAAAGAGCAGCATTTGATATCACCTGATGCGGGTTCGAACCGGCGGCGGACGGTTGGCCATCGCGCGATGATCCGGCGGCATCCCATTGTCGCCGCTGACGGAAGCGTGGAGAATGCCCGCCTCCGCGGGAATGTGACACTCAGGAGCAAAACAGTATGCAATTCTCACGCAGTGCGTCCATCGGATCCATCCGGTCCGCCATCTTCCTGACGCTGTTGGCCGCGACGGTAGGCGGTTGCGGCGGCGGCGACAAGGGCAAGATATGGGTCTATCGATATCCGGACTTTTACTCCGCCGATCTGAAGCGCGTAGCCGTGCTGCCGTTCGCCAATCGCAGCGCCGACTTCGCGGCCGGCGAACGCATCAGCGGGCGCGTCTCGGCCATTCTGACGAACAACGGCACATATGAAGTCTACACGCGGCAAAACCTCGGCGACGTTCTCGCGGAAAAGGACATGCAGGACGCCGGAATTATTGAGGGCGACGCCGCGATCCAGATCGGCCGTCTCAAGGCCGTCCAGGCGCTGATTTGCGGTGTGTGCGATCGGTTCGATGTGCAGTCGCGGCAGGAGATTCGCTACAACACCGTGCCGCAATACGGGCAGGACATTTATGGCAACGTCGTTATCACCGGCTGGGTCAACGTGCCCTATCAGTGGGAGCGGCACGATGCGTATGTCGAGTGCCGAATCGTCGTCGTCGATACCGAGACCGGTCGGCAGATCGCGGCGGTGGCCGAGCCGGCCCATTTCTGGGCGGAAGGCAGCCCGCCGAAGTTGGCGGCGATGGACGTGCTGCGCCGGACCGAAGAGGCGCAGATCGCGCACATTGTGCAGTCCATCGCCGTGACGCGCACCCAGATCAAGCTCAAAGGCAAGGTACTGCGAACCGCGGCGGGACTCTATGACAACAAGTGGGACTGGAAAGACAAGTTCACGACGGACGATTCAAACATCACGCTGGTCGTCACACTGCCGACTGAGGCCGATCGCAACAACTTTCGCTTGACGATTGTTCGCAAAGGCTCGCGCGAAAATCTGTTCGAACACGCCTTCACGTGGAACAAGCAAAACGCAGGCGAGGGCTTTCCCGTTGATATGGCTGCAATCGTGGGCGGCGGTCCCGGTCAATTCGAGGCCAAGCTCTACTCCGGACCAGAGCCGATCGCCTGGTATACGTTCACCATCTCGCGCGGCCGTGAGGCCGTTTCATCGGCGCGCTGAGTGAAGCGAATGAGCGGCCCGGGCACGAAGCGCCGGCGAGTGCGCCCATCAGAGCCGCGCCCGTCAGGAAGCGGTGGCGCTCCGCGCGAAAACGGTAGCAGCAGGAGATTTCATCCGCCGCGCGGGGTGCCACTACAACGGCCTCTGCCACGGCATGTTGTGCCGTTATGATGACATATCAAGTAACCGAATGACATGTCCAATGACTGGATGATATGTGCAATGAACCATAATCACGCTGAGCCGATATTCACCGCGCATCGCACGAATGCTGGCACGGGCGGCGAATGAGCAGCATCGCGGGCAGGAGCAGGGCGAGCGTGGCGGGTTCGGGGATGAGGGGTTCGATGTGGAAATTGACGAAACCCGATGCGTCGGCGATGCCGGTGGGCGGCAGATCGCCGGTGTTGTCGGTTTGAAGTCCGTAGCGCAGCCGATAGGGAATTCCGGCCGATAGCTCGGCCTCGGCCTGAATCGTCAGTGTTCCGGAGGAAGGCAAGAGGTAAAGGTTGCCGCCTTGGCGATGTTCATTGAATACGTCCGCATTCGTAGACATGTCGCGCACGGTTGCGAAGTAGTTGATCGCGCCTTCATCCCCCGGCGTGTGCCAGTAGTTGAGCGATCCGTTCACGGTGACGCGGATGTCCTCGCCGGGGATGATGAAAATCTGGCCGGTGGAGACGGTCGCAACGCGAAACGACCGGATGGCATGGGTGAACGACGTGTTGAAATCGCCGAAGGCCATGTCGGTCAGCCAGGAGTAGTCGTAGTCGACCATTGTTCCATTCAGGCCAACTTGGGTATGGGCAGCATACAGAAGGGGATTGGTAACTGTTAAGATGTCGTCACTGTCGTTAACCGTGCTTGATCCGGAGAGGTCCTGAGTCCAAGTCGATAGCTGCCATGCCGATACGTCGAAGGCGGCTTGAGTGGAAGCGATTGGGGCAACAATCAACATCCCCGAAAGATACTTAAAAAGAGTTGACTTAAGGCAATGCACAGTCTAGACCCCTCGCATATCGGGCCGAGAATGCTTCCGCGTGCTTGGCATTATAAGGAATCGGGCGCCCAAGTTCAAGGAGAGTTTTCTGATGAATCGCAATCATACCACAAGACTGTTCGCGTCGTTCTTCTTCGTGTTCGCTTATTCCGAGTTTACGCGCGCTGACACGATTTACGTGGATGCCAGTCAAACTCAAGTAAGCCCAGCGCCAGACGGTACGACTTGGGCGACAGCGTTCAAGTATCTTCAAGACGCGCTGGCAGTTGCCAACATTGACGATGTCATCAAGACAGGGCAAGGCATTTATCACCCCGACGATACGTTTACAAATCCGAATACCGGTGACAGAACCGTGTCTTTTGTGATTCGGCATCGCGTAATCATTGAAGGTGGGTACTACGGAATTGCGGGGTTGCCAAACAATGCAAATGATCGAGATCCAACTATGTATCTCACAATCCTCAGTGGCGATCTTGACGATAATGATCAGTTCGAAACCCTGACGGATAACAGCCTGATTGTCGTGAGGGCCGGCATGGTCACAACCCCGGTGGATTCGCGTGCGGAATTGGACGGCTTCATCATCGAGGGCGGGCATCATTTCGAACCGGGCGGCGACGGGG
>CAZRFP010000072.1:0-21771 GCA_964599535.1 uncultured Planctomycetaceae bacterium | reverse complement strand
GGCAAACATGGGCGTCAGGATATACGCGAAGACGACACCGGGCCGACGAAACTCCGGCGTCAACGATTTCGCGGAATTGACCGATCGCAAGCGGCGGCCGACCAAGTCGCTGTGCGTTCCGCTGCCCAAGACCGGCGGCCGGAACAACCAGGGCTTCACCACGTCGCGCTTTCGCGGTGGCGGTCATAAGCGGTTGTATCGCTTGATCGACTTCAAGCGCAACAAGGACGGCGTCGAAGCCGCAGTTGAGGCGATCGAATACGATCCGAACCGCAACTGTTTCATCGCCCTCATCAAGTATGCCGATGGCGAAATGCGCTACATACTTGCTCCCAATACTCTCAAGGCCGGCGACAAGGTGATGAGCGGGCCGACGGCCGAGCCCAAGCTCGGCAATGCCATGGCGCTCAAATATGTCCCGGTCGGCATGGACATTCACAACGTCGAGATGAACCCCGGCCAGGGCGGTAAGCTGGTTCGCGCTGCGGGCAGCGCGGCGCGCCTTGCCGCGAAAGAAGGCGACTGGGCGACCATCGTGCTTCCGTCCGGTGAAATGCGTCAGGTTCGTATCGAGTGCCGTGCGACCATCGGTCAACTCGGCAACACCGAACACAAGAATATCGTTTGGGGCAAAGCCGGCCGCACGCGGCATCGCGGGCGCCGCCCCCACAATCGCGGCACATCGATGAACCCCATCGCCCATCCGCTCGGCGGTGGTGAAGGCCGATCAGGCGGTGGTCGCCATCCGTGCAGTCCGACCGGCAAGTTGGCAAAGGGCGGTCGAACGCGTAAGCCGCGAAAGAACTCAAACCGTCGAATTCTGCGGCGTCGCCGCAGTCGTCGCTACGGCGAAGTGAAGCTTGCTCGACGAAAGTAGAGACAGAGTTGATTCGAGAGCGCACGTTTGCGTGCGAAGTGCCGACATGTCGGCATGGAAATGCCCAAGAGGTTTGTAAGACATGGGACGCAGCTTAAAGAAAGGTCCGTTCGTTGATCCCAAGCTGTACCGCAAGGTGCAGCGAGCGATCGATCGCGGCAGCTTCGAGATGATCAAGACTTGGGCTCGCCGGTGCACGATTCCGCCGGAGTTTGTCGGGCGGACGTTTGAAGTGCATAACGGGAAGATTTTCAGCAAGGTGTATGTGACCGAAGATATGGTCGGTCACAAGCTGGGTGAATTCAGTCCGACGCGCATCTTCAAGGGCCATACGGCCGCGAAGAAGTCGGACGGCTAAGACGAGAGACTCGGAGCCTGAGAGATGGCCGACGCTACATGGACATCCAAACATCGCTACGCGCGGATCAGCCCCTACAAGGCGCGGCTGGTCACGCAGCTCATCGCGGGGCGGCATGTGAATGAGGCGCTGGAGCTGCTGAAGTTCACCAAGAAGCGCGGCTGCGCCTACGTGGACAAGGTGCTTCGCGCGGCCATGGCCGATGCCGACGAGCAGGAAGCCGACGTACGACAACTGTTTGTCCACGAGGCCCGCGTGGACGAGGGGCCGAAGATCAAGCGATTCAAGCCGAAGGATCGCGGCCGGGCGCATCCGATTCACAAGCGAACGAGCCACATCGTGGTGACGGTCTCCGAGGGACCGAGGAAGTCATAACGCTATGGGACAAAAGGTACATCCAATTGGGTTCCGCATCGGTGTGACGGAGGACTGGCGTTCGCGCTGGTTCGCGCCGAAGGCCGCTTTCGCCGAGTTTCTGATCGAGGATCAGAAAATCCGCAAGCTCGTTCAAAAGCGCCTAAACGACACGCCGCCGTTCGCCGGCGTCGCGAAGATCGAAATCGAGCGCACGCGCGACGAAGTCAAGGTCTTTCTTTCGACGGCGCGTCCGGGCATGGTCATCGGCCCGAAGGGCGCCGAGGTCGACAAGCTCCGCGAGGAAATCGAGGAGATGATCGACCGCAAGGTGAGCGTCAACATCAAAGAGATCAAGAATCCGGACCTCAATGCTCAGTTGATGGCGCTGGATATCGCCTCGCAGTTGAAGCGCCGCACGAGCTTTCGCCGGGCGGTCAAGATGCACATCGATGCCGGCATGGGCGCCGGCGCACTAGGCGTGAAGATCATCATCAAGGGCCGGCTCGGCGGCGCGGAAATGTCGCGCGTCGAGCAGCAGAAGCGCGGTTCAATTCCGGCACAGACGCTTCAGGCCCATGTGGACTACGGCTTTGCCGAGGCTTACACGACGTACGGCGCGATCGGCGTTCGCGTCTGGATTTATAAAGGACAGTACGGCGAAGAAATCGAAGAGGGTGAACCAGTCCGCCGCAGCGGACGTCGTGCGCGGGCCTGATCGGCCGGCGCGGTTTGATTTGAATCGCGACGCCGTCGTGCGCCGCGTCGAGAGTTGGAGCAAGTGCCATGTCGTTGATGCCGTCGAGAGTCAAGTATCGTAAGCAGCACCGCGGAAAGATCCACGGCGTTGCGACGCGCGGCAACAAAGTGTCGTACGGCGACTTTGGAATCCAGGTGCTTCAGGGCGGCTGGATCACGGCCCGCCAGATCGAAGCGGGCCGCATGGCGGCGACGCATTTTCTTCAGCGGCAAGGTCGCGTTTTCATTCGCATCTTTCCGCACAAGAGCGTGTCGTCCAAGCCGCTTGAAACGCGCATGGGCAAGGGCAAGGGCGAGGTCGACCACTGGGTGGCCGTCGTGAAGCCCGGCACGGTGCTGTTTGAAATCGGAGACGTCGAGGAAAAGGTGGCTCGCCAGGCGCTGACGCGCGTGGCGCACAAGATGCCGTTTCGGTGTCGCTTTGTGACACGACGTCACAGCCTGTAAGGCGCTGTTTGAGAGGCTGAGGTATCCATGAAGATCTCGGAACTGCGAGAATTGAAGATCGACGAGCTTCATACGGAGCTGGATCGAGTGCGGCGGCACCTGTTCGATTTGCGAAGCCAGGCCGTCACCGAGAAGCTTGAGGATTCGTCGCAGCTTGGCAAGACCAAGCGCGGCATCGCGCGGGTGCTCACGGTTCTCCGGGAGCGCGGCGAGGAAAACATCGAACAGAAGCAGTATCACATGGAGTCGACCGGCCGCGCGTGATCGCGGCGAAGCGCCCGAGAGGGCGGTTGTTGAGAACGAGACGGAAAGCACATGACAGAAGCAACGGCAACACAAGAGTCGAAATCACGCGGCCGCCGCCGGTCGCGCGTGGGCGTGGTCGTGGCGGACGCGCGGCAGAAGACCGTGAAGATCCGGCTGGACTTTCTGATGCGGCATCCGAAGTACGGCAAGTATCTGAAGCAGCAGAAAGTTATTCACGTTCACGACGAGAACAACGTGTGCCGTGCCGGCGACGTGGTCGAAGTGCTTGAGTGCCGTCCGATGAGCAAGACAAAATCATGGCGAGTGGCGCGGAAAGTCCGCGAGGCCGCCGCCAGACAGTAGTCCGATGGTGAGGCGATGATTCAACAAGAGACAATCGTGGACATCACGGACAACACGGGCGCGAAGCGCGCTCTGGTGATCCGCGTCCTGGGCGGTTCGACGGGGCGAGGCTATTTCACGCGACGCACGGCGTCGGTCGGCGACATCGTCATCTGCTCGGTGAAGAAGGCCCTTCCGAACAGCGAGTATTACGTCGGCAACAGCCGCAAGGAACGATCACAGCGGCGAAAAGTGAAGGCCGTCGTTGTTCGCTGCAAGAAGGCCGTTCGCCGTCCGGACGGCAGCTATGTCCGCTTTGACAGCAATGCGGCCGTGCTCATCGACGACGAACGAAACCCCAAGGGCACGCGCATCTTCGGCGCCGTTGCCCGCGAGCTTCGCGAAAAGGGCTTCATGAAGATTGTCTCGCTGGCGGCGGAAGTTGTCTGACGCGGCGACTGAAACGTATTGGGAACTGATTGAAATGGCGGCAAAGGTAAGAAAAGGCGATCGCGTCGAGGTCATCAGCGGCGAACACCGAGGCCAGCAGGGCAAAGTGCTTCGCGTCAGCCCTGAACTTGGCCGCGTGTGGATCGAAGGCGTGAATCTGGTCTATCGGCACCTGCGACCGAGCCGGCGCAATCCGCAGGGCGGCCGCATCCAGAAAGAAGCGCCGATTCACGCATCCAATGTTCTTCCGGTTGATCCGAAGACCGGTCGCGGCAGCCGTGTTCGGTTTGAAGTGGAGCGCGACGCCGCCGGTCGAATTGTGAAGCGGCGCGTTACGAAAGGCGGCACGGTTCTTGAGAACGTCAAGACCAGTGCATAGAGGTTGAGCGATGTCTCGTCTGATCGACAAATACAAGAACGAAGTGCTCCCGGCTCTGTCGCAGGAGCTGGGCACGCAGAATCCTCTCGCGCTGCCGCGCCTGAAGAAGGTCATCCTTTCGATGGGCGTCGGCAAGGCGCTGCAGGAGAAGCCGCGCATTGCCGCGGCCGCGAAGGAGCTGTCCCAGATCACGGGCCAGAAGCCGGTGATCTGCAAGGCTCGCAAGAGCGTGTCAAACTTTAAACTTCGCGAAGGCTACGAGATCGGCGTGAAAGTGACGCTTCGCGGCAAGCGCATGTACGAATTTCTCGACCGTCTGATTTCGCTTGCGATCCCGCGCATTCGCGACTTCCGCGGACTCGATCCCAAGAGCTTCGACGGGCGCGGTAATTTCAACATGGGCGTCAGTGAGCAGACCGTGTTTCCCGAAGTGGAGGCGGACAAGGTTCAGTTTCAGCAGGGCATGAACATCACGATTGTCACGTCGGCCAGGAAGGATGCCGACGCCCGGCGGCTGTTGACGCTGATGGGCATGCCGTTCCGAAAGACCGAAAGCGGCGAGCGCGCCGCATAAAAGTGGTTGGCGTTATTGCCGGCGGCTGAGTTAGAGGCGTTTTGTATGGCCAAGAAAAGCTGGATGATCAAGTCGGCGCGAAAGCCGAAATTCAAGGTGCGTGCCTATACGCGTTGCCAGGTGTGCGGTCGCTCGCGCGCCGTCTATCGAAAGTTCCGGTTGTGTCGATTGTGCTTCAGGCAACTGGCGCTCGAGGGAAAGATCCCCGGCGTTCGGAAGTCGAGCTGGTGATCGCGTCGCCCCGCGCGGGCTTGATTTGAGGAAGATACGACATGTGGAGTGATCCGATCGCTGATATGCTGACCCGCATCCGCAATGCTTCGCGCAACCGCGCCGAGTGCGTTCTGGTTCCGCGCAGCACGTTTAAGCTGGCGATCTGCAAGGTACTGAGAGAAGAAGGCTACATCGCAGATATCGATGAAATCGAAGATGGCGGTCGCGGCCTGTTGCGGCTGAAGCTGAAATACGGACCGCGCGGCGAACACGTGATCAACGGCCTCAAGCGCGAGAGCAAGGCCGGTTGTCGAAAGTACGTCAACATGGACGACATTCCGCGCGTGCTTAACGGACTCGGCATCGCCATCTTGTCGACGAGTCGCGGTGTTATGAGCGATCGACGCTGCCGCGAAGAGCGCGTCGGCGGCGAACTGCTCTGTACGGTGTATTGATATGGTCGTCCCGCGCCCCGGCCAGGTCGGCCGTTATGGCGAAGGATGAGAAGAGGTTTGACGAATGTCCCGCATCGGAAAGAAACCGGTCGCCCTGCCTTCAGGCGTGAAGGTATCGCTGAGCGGCCATAACGTGAGCGTGACGGGTCCGAAAGGCTCGTTGTCGTTCGCCCATGCCCGCGGCGTCAAGGTTGCGCATGACTCGGCGGCCAATCAGATTGTCGTCACGCGCGATTCGGATTCTCCGACGAATCGCGCGCTGCACGGCACGACGCGCGCCCTGATCAACAACATGGTCGTCGGCGTGACGCAGGGCTATACCCATAAGATGGAGATTTACGGCACCGGCTACAGTTGTGCCATCAACGGGCAGACGCTGGAATTGAAGGTGGGCTATTCCCATCCGATCAAGCTGCCGATCCCGGCGGGCGTCAAGGTGACGGTCGAAGTGCCGGCAGCCAAAGGCGACGATAATCCGGCGAAGGTCACGATCGAAGGCATCGACAAGCATGTGATCGGCAGCTACGCCCGTGCGATCAAGGACGCCCGCAAGCCTGAACCGTACAAAGGCAAGGGCGTTCGGTATGCAGGCGAGCAGATTCGGCGCAAGGCCGGCAAGGCGTTTGCCGGTGCCGGCGGCGGTTGATGCCGCGGCTATTTTCAGGTGCAGTTATGAACGAACAGAAACGGAAAAACGTCAGGTTCGATCGTCGCAAGCGTCGCGTGCGACGGAAGCTGCTCGGCACGTCCGAGCGCCCGCGGCTTAGCGTCGCGCGAAGCCATAAAAACATCAGCGCTCAGATCATCGACGATCTGTCCGGTCGTACGCTTTGCGCCGCCAATACGAAGCAGAAGGACATCGCCGAGAGCGTGAAGTATGGCGGCAACTGCGCCGCGGCGGCGGTCGTCGGCCAGATTCTGGCCGAGCGCGCCCGGATGCAGGGCATCAAGCAAGTGGCGTTTGATCGAAACGGACTGCGGTATCACGGCCGCGTGAAAGCGCTGGCCGAAGCGGCCCGCAAGGCTGGTCTGGAGTTTTAGAGTCTGTCTACGGTAAGGCCGTTAATGCGGCATCCGCGAATCAGGAATGTGTGATCGATGTCAAGAGTGAGTTCTAAGCGGTCGCGTGAGGCGGACGAGGGGCCGGGTTATGACGACAACGTCGTCAAGGTCTATCGCTGCTCGAAAGTCGTCAAGGGCGGTCGGCGCTTCAGCTTTGCCGCGCTCGTCGTGGTAGGCGATCGCAACGGTAACGTCGGCGTCGGCTACGGCAAGGCGAACGAGGTGCCGAATGCGGTCGAAAAGGGTCGCAAGCAGGCGACCCGCGCCATGAACCCGGTGCGTCTCAGCGGAACGACGATTCCCCATCGCGTCATGGGTCAATATGGCGCGAGCAAGGTGCTGCTGATTCCGGCGCCGACGGGAACCGGCGTGATCGCCGGCTTGAGCGTTCGCGCCGTGCTGGAACTGGCGGGCGTCGGCGACTGCCTGACGAAGGTTTACGGATCGACCAGCCCGAAGAATCTGGTTAAGGCGACGATGAACGCGCTCGAGACGCTCCGCGATCGGCAGACGATCGAGAAGCTTCGCGGCGTGTCAATCGCGGCATCATGACAAAAAGGCGGCATCGGCGATGAACATCACCGAAATCACAAAAAAGGCGGGCGCGCATCCTCGGAAATGGCGCGTGGGTCGAGGCGAAGGCAGCGGCAGCGGCAAGACGTCCGGTCGCGGTCACAAGGGATCGGGCCAGCGTGCCGGAAACACCCGGTTCGAGCTGTACGTCGGCGGCATGTTTCCGTTCTTTCGGCGCATTCCGAAGTACGGCTTCAGCAACGTTCAGTTTCGTAAGGAGTACCAGATCGTCAACCTGTCCGATCTGGAGCGCCTGTTTGACGACGGCGCGCATGTCACGTGCGCATCGCTCGAAGAGGCGGGACTGATTCGAGATGCCGCCAAGCCTGTAAAAGTGCTGGCCGACGGCGAGTTGAAAAAGAAGCTCACGGTCGATGCCCATCGATTTAGCGCTGCCTCCGCGAAGCAGATCGAAGCGCGCGGCGGCTCGGCGAATTGGCTCGGCCCCAAGCCCAAGAAGAAGTTCATCAAGCGGCCGAAACCGGCGGAAGCGAAACCGGTCGCCAAGGCTAAGAAGTCCGGCAAGTCGGCCGATGCCGACGAGTCGGCCGCGGAACCGGCCCCTGCGAAACAGGAAGGCGGCGAGTAATCGACGCGGATGGATTGCGTCAACGGAGGTTGCCACCAACAAACCGGCCAATCGGCACGGCGGGAGACCGTTCGTGCCTTTGTGCGTTCATTCCGATCGCGGGTTGGTCATGTGTGGATGGATCTATCAGGGATGAATCGACCGGCTGTTGCCGATCGGCGTTTGGCTGAATCAATGGAATAGCGACATGCTTTCGGCTTTTCTAAACATCTTTCGTGTACCTGAGTTGCGGAACAAGATTCTGTTCACGCTCGGCCTGCTGGCGGTCTATCGCATCGGGTTTTACGTCCCGCTGCCCGGCATCGACCAGACTGAGCTGTCGCAGCACTTCGAGAACATGAAGGCGCCTGCCGGCGGCGGCGCTTCCGGTGTCGAGCAGCTCACCGAGTATTTCTCGATGTTCACCGGCGGCAATCTACAGCAGAGCACGATCTTCGGCCTCGGCATCATGCCGTATATTTCGGCGTCGATCATCTTCCAGTTGCTCGGCACCGTGGTTCCCTCGCTCGAAAAGCTGCGCCGTGAGGGAGAGATCGGCCGGAAGAAGATACAGGAATACACGCGCTACGCGACCGTCATTATCTGCGTCATACAGGCCGGCTTCTGGTTGCAATACATCCGAAACTCAGGTCTCGTCTATGAAGAATTCAACGACTTCGGCTCCAGCGCGATGGGTTCGCTGACATTCGTGCTCATCGGCATCACCGGCATGACCGCCGGCACCATCTTCCTGATGTGGCTCGGCGAGCAGATCGACGAATACGGCATCGGCAACGGCGTCAGCCTGATCATCATGGCCGGCATCCTGGCTCGCATGCCGACCGCGGTCTATTGGGTCATCGACAATGCGTCGATTGATGTCGGCGGAGAAGCGGCGATGGGTCCGGCGAAGATTCTCTTCCTCGCGATGGCCTTTATCGGCGTCGTGGCCGGCTCGATTCTCATTACGCAGGGCCAGCGGCGAATTCCCATTCAGCAGGCCAAGCAGATGCGCGGTCGGCGCATGTACGGCGGCCAGCGAAACTATCTGCCGCTTCGCGTCAATCATGGCGGTGTCATGCCGATCATCTTTGCCAGCAGCTTGCTGATTTTCCCAGGTCTGTTCTTCAGTTGGCTGGCCGATGTCTTTCCGAACAGCAACTTCGTCGCGATGATGTCTGAGGAATTTCACGGGTCGAGCTTCCTTTATGCCCTGAGCTACATCGCCCTGATCTTCTTCTTTGCCTATTTCTGGACGACGGTTCAGTTTCAGCCGAAGGAAATGGCCAACTCCCTGCGGGACAATGGCAGCTTCATTCCTGGTCTGCGCCCCGGCAAGCGCACGGCTGACTATCTTGAGACAGTGATGACGCGCATCACTTATGTCGGTGCGGGCTTTCTTGCCTTGATTGCGATCATCCCGCAGTTGGTCGCATCAGCGATGGATATTCCGTTTACGGTGTCGTCGTTCCTCGGCGGCACCGGCCTGCTGATTGTGGTCAGTGTCGGCCTGGATTTGGTGCAGCGCGTCGAAGCCAATCTGATCATGCGCAATTACTCCGGCTTCCTCGACAGTGAAGGAGGCGGCCGAATCAAGGGAGCGTACGCGTGAATGTCGTGCTCCTCGGCCCGCCCGGCGCCGGCAAGGGCACTCAGGCGGCGCGCCTTTCCAGGGCCGCCGATCTGCTGCACCTGTCGAGCGGCGACATCCTTCGGGCCGAGCGTCGCGCGCAGACGGAATTGGGTCGCAAAGCCCAGGAGTACATGGACAGCGGTGGCCTCGTGCCGGACGATCTGGTGCTGACGATGATGATGCACCACATCGCCAAGGGCGAAGGCGCGAAAGGGTTTTTGTTGGATGGCTTTCCGAGGACCGTCGCCCAGGCAGAAGGCCTGGATGCCAGGCTGTCGCACGAAGGCCGCAAACTGGATGTTGTCGTTTGCATCGAGATCGACGACGCGATTGTGACGAGGCGGCTGACGGGGAGGTGGTCCTGTCCGAATTGCTCGCGGGTCTTTCACGAAGCGTTTTCTCCGCCGAAGCGGGCGGGCCTTTGTGACGACTGCGGGCAAACGCTGACGCGGCGCAAGGACGATGAACCGGCCGTCGTGGCCGAACGACTGCGAACGTACCATGAACTGACCAAGCCGCTGGTGGCTTACTATCGCGACGCGGGGCTGTTGCGGCCCGTCGCGGGTGACGGCGCGGTGGATGAGGTCTTTGAGGCGATCCGAAAGGCATGTCCTGGTCTATGAGAGATTCGGTTCGACAGTCAGCACGGAACGACGCGAAGGCCCCTGCTTCGGCGGCTGTGCTGAAGAGTCCGCGCGAAATAGAACTGATGCGCGCGGCCGGCCGCATCGTGCATCAGGTTCATCAGCGGATGGTCGAGATGATCCGGCCGGGTGTGTGCGTTCGCGATCTGGGCGAAGAGGCAGAGCGGATCATCGTCTCAGCCGGCGGCGTTCCGCTCTTCAAGGGCGTGCGCACGCCGCAGACGAAATTTCCGTTTCCGTCGGCGATCTGCGCCAGCGTGAATAATGAGGTCGTCCACGGCATTCCGAACGATCGGGTGCTGGCCGAAGGCGACATTATCAGCGTCGATTGCGGCGTTCGGCTGAAAGGTTATTGCGGCGACGCGGCGAAGACGTATCCGGTCGGCCGCATTTCGCCGGCGGCTCAGCGGCTGTTGGACGTAACGCTGGCGACGCTCGATTTGTCGATCGCCGAGATGCGGCCCGGACGGCTGTGGAGCGATATCGCCGCGAAGATGCAGCATTTTGTCGAGGGCAACGGTTTTTCCGTGGTTCGGGAGTTTGTCGGCCACGGCATCGGCCAGGAAATGCATGAGGAACCGAAAGTTCCGAACTATACTGACCGTCAGCAGCGAAAGTTGGATTTCGTTCTGGAGCCGGGTCTGGTCATCGCGGTTGAGCCGATGGTGAACGCCGGATCAAGACATGTTAAACTGGGGGATTCGACAGGCTGGCCGCAAGTGACGAAGGACGGCTCCTTGTCGGCCCATTTTGAGCATACGGTGGCGATCACGCCGACAGGCGTTGATCTGCTGACGGACGGACATTGAATAGTGGACAGAGTTAACGGCCATACGTCGGCAATTGCCGGCGCGGCCGACAGCAGCAAGGGAGTCGTATCATGAAGGTTCGATCAAGCGTTCGTCGAATCTGCGAAAACTGCAAGATTGTCAAGCGCCGCGGCGTGGTGCGCGTGATCTGTTCGTCCGATCCGCGACACAAGCAGCGCCAAGGGTGATGTGACGTAGAGTCCATACCAGATTTGGAGTTCATCGGATGCCACGTATAGCGGGTGTCGACATACCAGCCGACAAGCGAATCGTGATTTCGCTCTCGTACATTTACGGGATTGGCCCGGCGCACAGTGCCGCGATTCTGAAAGAAGCCGGAATCGACGAAAACACACGCGCGAAGAACCTGACGGAAGACCAGATCAGCCACATCGCCGGCATCATCGACCGCAACTATGTGGTCGAAGGCCAGCTTCGTCGGCAGGTCCAGCAGAACATCGCGCGGCTTAAGGACATTCAGTGTTATCGCGGTCTGCGCCATCGCAAGGGGCTACCCGTCCGCGGTCAGCGCACGCGCACCAACGCGCGCACGCGAAAGGGTCCGAAGAAGACCGTGGCCGGCAAGAAGGGCGTGAAGGAGCTGCGCAGCTAGTCAACAGACGCGCCGCGAATGCGGCGCGAAGCGGCACGGGTCGAATTTGCGACCGGTGCAAATAGTGCGGACTTTCATGTCCGCGACGGAGGTTTTTGATACGTGGCGAAAGCGACCAAGAAAAAAGTACGACGGCATGTCACGCGGGCGGTGGCCTACGTGAAGTCGACGTTCAACAACACGATGGTGACGATCACCGACATGAACGGCGAGACGCTCTGTTGGGCGTCGGCCGGTACGGTCGGCTTCAAGGGCACGCGCAAGAGCACGCCCTTTGCCGCCCAGCGCGCCGGTGAGAGCGCCGCCCAGACGGCGCGGCGATTCGGCGTCTCCGAGATTGAAGTCAAGGTCAAGGGACCGGGCAGCGGACGCGAGTCCGCCGTCTCCGGGCTGCAATCAGGCGGTTTGCGCGTGCAGTCGATTGAGGACGTGACGCCGCTGCCGCACAACGGCTGTCGGCCGCGCCGCAAACGCCGCGTGTGACGTCGCTTGGACGGCATACCGAGCTTGCATCTTGAGCGCGATGATTCGCGGTGCGGATATGCAAGACCTTACCCCGTGAGAATTCGCCGCCGCGTCGCGAGTCAATGATCGACGCCATGCGGTCAGTAATGAAAAACTATCGCATCGCAGGCCATGCGAGTGGGCCTGCGAGACGCGAATCCAGCGTGACACTCCAATGACAGAGCCGTCGGATGTCGCGGATCCGATGGCAACACACCAGCAGGACGACTCGGGCCGATGCGGACGGCCGACGGGCGTCCGGGAGGTCAATCAGGTATGAGAATTCGTTGGCGAGGATTGGAACTGCCGACCCGCGTGATGCGGGATGACGCCGCCAGCCAGGGCAACTATGGACGGTTCATTGTCGAGCCGTTTGAGCGCGGCTTCGGCACGACGGTCGGCAATAGCATTCGCCGCATTTTGCTTTCGAGCCTTGAAGGCTCGGCGGTGTCGCATGTGAAGATCAAGGGCGTCGACCATGAGTTCATGACGATGCCCGGCGTGCTTGAAGATGTCACCGAGATCATCCTCAACGTCAAGTCGCTCGTTGTGCATCTCTCGACCGATCAGCCCAAGACGATGCGCATTAGCGTCAACGGGAAGAGCGGTCAGACCGTCGAAGTGCGCGCTTCGGACATTCAGGCGGATTCGGCGATTGAGATCATCAACCGCAACCATCTGCTCTGCACGTTGACCGACGCCGTCACATTCGAAATGGAAATGACCGTCGCTCGCGGCCGTGGTTATGTCACCGCCGAGGAAAACAAGGGTGAGGACCAGGACCAGGTCATCGGCGTCATTCCGGTCGATTCGGTCTTCTCGCCCGTTTCTCGCGTGCGCTATCGTGTCGAGGACACGCGCGTCGGCCAGCGGACGAACTATGACCGCCTCGTGATGGAAATCTGGACCAACGGCACCGTGACGCCCGAGATGGCGCTCGTCGAGGCCGCCAAGATTCTGCGCAAGCACCTGAATCCGTTCGTGCAGTATTTCGAGCTGGGCAGCGGCCTGGCCGTCGAGGGGCGTTCTCCGGTGTCCGGCGGACATTCCGAAGGGACCGCGGGCGTCGATCAGGCAAAGCTCAATCTGCCGGTGTCCGTGCTCGACTTGTCGGTGCGAGCCAGTAACTGTCTGGCTTCGGCCAATATCGGGACCATCGGCGAGCTGTTGCAGCGCGAAGAGGCCGACTTGCTGAAACTGCGAAGCTTCGGCAAAACCTCGCTTCGCGAAGTGAAGCGGAAGCTGGCGGATCTGGGTCTGGCATTGCGCACATCGATCGGTCTTAACCTGGACGACGACGATGACGATGATGCCGACGACATGGATTCGCACGACGCGCCGGCGGCCTCGAACCAATTTACGGGCACGCCGGCCGGTCGCCCGGGCATTGCGCCGCTCGACTCGGGATCGATGGGTTCGATCCCGCCGTATCCGGCATCATCGAATGCCGAGGACGACAAGGACGCCGGTCGCTATTGAGAAGTTCTCGAAAGAACGAAACTCCGGCAACGGCCGACCGTCTGCCGCCGATGCCGGTCAACCATTGCGAATCAGACACCAGGAATTGACAGGATAGAGCACCATGAGGCACGCTTCTTCAAAACGACATCTCGCGAGAACGCCGGCGCACCTGCTGGCCATGCGCCGCAATATGGCGCAGAGTCTGATCCAGTACGGTCAGATCGAAACGACCCTCGTCAAGGCCAAGGCCCTGCGCAGTTTCGTGGAAAAGCTGATCACACTGGCTCGAAAGGGCGATCTCCGTTCAAGGCAGCGCATTGAGGCAATCCTGACCGATCGCGCGGTTCTCAGCCGCGAACAGGAAGGCCAGTATGAAGCCATGTCCATGTCAGACCGTCGCAAAGTTCTTGTCGCGCGCTCCGGCCGCCGCCACCGTGCGGGCAAGGTGCCGGCCGCTTACAACAAGAAGAAGGTCCCCTTCGTGGCCGACAGCATCGTCAATAAGTTGATGACGGAAGTCGCGCCACTGTTTAAGGATCGACCCGGCGGTTACACACGAATCATTCGCCTGTCAAAGCGCCGCATCGGCGATGCCGGTGATATGGCCATTCTGCAGTTGATCGACGCAGACAAGGATGGCCCGGTTCAAGTGACGGCTGATGCCAAAAAGTCGCAGGGTCTGCGCCGCCGAAAAGTTCAGGATCGGATCCGCGTGCTTGAGGGTAAGAAGCCTCAGCGCCAGCGGCGGCGCGGTACAAAGGCGGCACCCACGGCCAAGGCATCTGATGATGCGGCTGAATCCACATAATCGCGTGATTCGCCGGCGAGCACATCGCCGGATATTTCAGCTCGTTTTAATCAGCCCGAGGATTTGCGTCCTCGGGCTTTTTTGTCGCTGCCGCGTGATTTAAGATCACGCGGCGCGAACGAGCCGTGACCGTAGGCGCACGTTGGGAGTTGTGCCATGCAAGAATCGAATTGCGTTTTCTGTAAGATCGCACGCGGAGAGATACCCGCGACCAAAGTCTACGAAGACGACCGCGTGATCGCGTTTCTTGATATCGGCCCGCTCGCCGAGGGGCACACGCTGCTTATTCCGAAGCGGCATTTCGGCGACATCCGCGACGCCGACGGTGATATATTGGCCGACCTGTTAAGAATCGTACCTCGGCTGGCTCGCGCGATCATGCAGGCCACGGGAGCGTCCGGCTTGAATTTGCTGCAGAATACCGGCGCATCAAGCGGACAAGCTGTGTTTCATCTGCATTTTCACCTGATCCCCCGCATCGAGGGCGATCGGCTCGGCTTTCGATGGAACGCAGGAAAGTACGCCGAAGGGCGTGCCGAACACTGTCGCAAGAAGATCACCGAAGCGCTGTTGGAGTAAGATGGCGACCGTTTGTTTTTTTCGCAGCCCGATGCGCAGCCGCGCTTGAGACAATTTGCGAAAGCATGTATCAAGGCGCGCCATGTGCAACGAGTGCGGCTTACCGGCCTGGCGCTTGCGATATCGAAGAACCACGATCCGGGAGGGTGCAAGATATGTTTCTTTTGGGGTTTCGAAGAACAGCCGCTGGCGTGTCGGCGCTGCTTGCGTCGGCTGCGATCGTTTGCGTTTCATTCGCCAATGCACCGTCGCCCGCCTCGGACACGCCGACGGCTGCGGATTCGTATGCCTATCGGCTCGAACAACCGGGTCGCAATTACAAGGACGTCGTTACTTTCACCAATCAAGCAAAGGCGATCGGAAAAGTGATGGAGTGGGCGGATCAGGTGCTCGTTTACGACGCGGCCGGCGGGCTGCGCGCGTGGCCGGTCCGCGAAATCGAGTCGATCGATCTTCGGCGAATTGAGCGTCACAACGAGCGCCCCGCATTGCCCGATCTAACCGTTGCGTTTGTTGAGCGTCTGCCGCGCGATCCTTCGTTTCACGGCCGCGTTTCGACGAGCGGCGGAATCGCCGTTGCGAGCGCCGCGCCCGATGCGTCGAAGTGGTCGCCGAAGGCCGGTGATGAAGTGACCTATCGTCTGCACATCCTCAATGCAGGCGCGGCCGACTCGTCGCCCGTTACTTGCCGCGTCTCAATCGGCGGCAAAGCGGTTTCGACATTCGAAGCGCCGGCGCTCAAGCCCGGTGCATCTCACGCGTCGGAGGTGAAATGGAACTGGCAGGACGGCTCGCACGAGCTTCGCGTGGAGATTGATCCTGAAGGCAAAGTCGCCGATTTGCTCCGGTGGAACAACACTTTCACACAGCCGACGCAGGCCCGGGCCGTCGTGTTTGTTGTTGCCCGCGATCGCTACGAGGCCTTCACGCGCACGCCCAACGTGGTCGATTCGTTTTGTTTTGAAGACTACGCGCAATATCATGTGCGGTGCCTCAACGCGCTGTTTTCGGCGTCGGTTTATCCTGCATCGCCCCTTGGTGTTGTGGATCGCATCGCATGTGATCGCATCGTCGTCGTGGATGATCCGTTCGATGCCGCCGCCGAAGCCTCCTGGATGTCGGCACTGAAGCGCGACGGGCGGCCTGACGGCGTGGCGGAATACGCCGCGCTGGCACGCTTTGGGCGGCTTGAAAGCGACGAGTCCGCAGCACGCGACGCACTCATGGTCGATTGGAGCGCGCTGAAGGGCATCGGCCGTGATCTGGGTCTGGTTGATCTGAAGCTGAAAGAGACATCGATCGATCAATGCTATGTGTTCGACATTTCCGAACGTTACGCCATGCTCCAGTACCTTTCGCCTTGGCGGGCGTCGCTTATGCATACGCCCGGCGGATTCGCCCTTACTGAGGAGCAGGCCGCCTACCTCAATCAGACGATCGGGCGCCTGAAGGGAATGGGCGGCGAATATCTGCATCAGCTTCCCAAGACGATAGCGATTAAGGTCCTTGCGACCGACGGCCGACCGCTTGGTGATGTGCAGATCGACGTGTTCCAGAAGATGAGCGAAGGCCCCGATGCAGGTCGAATCATCGGCATCGGTTCCAATGATCCAATCGTCTCCATGTTGACGGATGCCGAAGGCCGCGCGGAACTTGTCAATCTCGACGCGCCCAAAACGACCACGCCCGGTGGATACACGACCGGTCCAAATCCATTCGGGCCGTTGGCGCCGGATGGCTCGAACGGCCTGTTGCTGTTGCGGCTTCGTGCCGGCGCGATGGACGAGGACTTTCATTTTCTGCCGATCGAAGTCTGCAACGCGGCGTACCTTCGCGGCCATCGCGACGTGTACGAGCACGTCATTCAAACGCGGTTCGCCTCGCCCGATGCGACGCTGCCGCAGCCGCCGTTTGCCGCTGTGGAGATGTGGGAGCGCGATCGCAGCCCGCCGCCGCTTGTTTTGACATGGATCGTTCCCAAGGAGGTTGAGCGCGAGTCCATTGAAGAGTTTCGCGTCTATAAGCGAACGGGCTTTGCCGGCCAGGAGACCAAGCCGTGGACGCTCGTTTCCGTGCATCATCCGCCCGTTGGAAGAAATTTCCCGCACGGCATCGAATCCTATTTTGATGAATTCAAATACGACGGACCGCACACGCTCGACACCTACTTCGCCGTATCAACCGTCGATAAAGAGGGTCACGAAAGCGGCCTTTCCGCGCCCGGTTTTGTTCCTTATAAGAAAGACGGCGTGCGATTCGCCGTCGATAAGCAATATGCTTTCATGACGGCGCGCGGCGAGGGCGCGGCCCACATGTTCTTCTGGGATGGCCGCGCGGGCACGCAACCGCATCAGATGAAGACAGATGCACTTCCTGGATATCGCCCCGGCTTTGAGGGCATTGCGTTCATGCCGGATGGTCGGCTGATCGTCACGGATCCGGAGAATCATGTACTCGCACTCTATGATCCGGTGCGGAGTGAACTGATCGAAACGTTGCCGCAGCGCAACGCATGGCCCGGCCGCTCAAGCATCAAAGAGGGCGAGTTCTCCGATCCGGCCGATATCGCCATCGACGATGCCTCGCGGATGTATGTGGCTGATCGGGGCAATCATCCGGCGCCGACCCTCCACGGCCGCGGCACGTTCGTCGCACTGCTCGATCCCGACTTTCCCTTCCGACGACCTTCCCCCGTCCCCCCTTCACACGGGCACCTCCGCGCCACGGACAAGAATGGCACCCGCTGCCGAGTCTATGACATTCGCGAGGGCGAGCCGCGCTTCGTGCTTGAGCTTCCGCCGCTGGTCGATGCCGATCGCGCCGCCGTGAACGCCAAGGGAAAAATCTTCATCACCGGCCGGCAGGACCACGTCAGTCCGTGGACGATGCTCTCGTATGTGCCCGATGGATATGGCGGAGCGGTCTATAGCGGCTCGGGCGTGCAGGGGGAGATGGGCTCCTATGAGAAACCGCGCTCGTTGTACCAACATCGCGGCAATCCGATGTATGTCTACATGATGAACGAGTTTCCTTACGATGTGCGGCGGCTGCACATTCAGCAGGATTAGCGGCCTTCCAAGCTCAAGCGCGCTCGCCGCCTGGTCAGCTTTCGAAGGTGTTTTTCTCGTCGGACTTTAGATAGACCTTGCGCGCCGCTTCATATTCTTGCGGCGTGATCGGCAGACCGGGCATGTCGAGATCATCCGGGGTCGGCGCATCCGATGCGGCGCGCTGGTGGATCATCTTGAGTATCGGAATGCACCAGCCGCAGCCGGTGCCCGCATTCAGGCACTCTGACATGCGCGATGCACGAGACGGTTTTTCGCGCCGGGCGAAGTGAATCAACTTTCGTAGCGACACATGATAGCAATAGCAGATTTCATCGTCGGGTTTCACGATGATGGATTCTATCCTTGCCGTCGTCCGCCGGCGAATGTGATCGCGCGACGCCCGCGTGCGTTCGCGGCTCAAGCGCGGTAAATTGTCTGACGGCAAGCATCGCCCGCGCGACGCCCATCAACAGCCCCTCCAGGCAGAAAGGACCCGACATGGCCGACAACGGAGCCATCCAGAAGTGCATTGAATATCTCGCCACGCATCGAAATCGTTTTCGCGAAGAACTGTTCGACTATCTTCGAATTCCCAGCATTTCCGCTCAGAAAGAGCATGTCGCAGATGTCCGCCGCGCCGCGGAGTGGACGCGCGATCGTTGCAAGGCCGCCGGTCTGACGGCCGAAGTCGTTGATACGCCCGGTCTGCCGGCCGTCATCGCCGAGGGCGAGCAGAGGCCGGGTCGTCCGACCGTCATGATCTACGGCCATTTCGACGTGCAGCCGGAGGGTGACCTCAAGCTCTGGCACACCGGTCCGTTTGAGCCGACCGTGCGCGACGGCATAATCATCTGCCGCGGCTCGGCGGACGATAAGGGCCAGCTCTTCTGCGCGATACTCGCGGTCGAGGCCTGGATGAAGACCGCCGGATCGCTGCCGATCAATGTAAAGTTCTGTATCGAAGGCGAGGAGGAAGCCGGCTCGAAGAGTCTCAAGGGGCTGGTCGAAAAGCACCGGCAGCGACTGGCTTGCGACTACGTCGTCATTCACGATACGGCACAGTTCGGCGTCGGCGTGCCGGCCGTGACCGTTGCCACGCGCGGCCTGGTCTACAAGGAGGTCATCATTCGCGGTCCGCAGAAGGATCTGCATAGCGGCACCTATGGCGGCAGCATCGCCAATCCGGCCAACGAACTGGCGCGCCTGATCGCCTCGTTTCACGATGCAGACGGCCGCGTGACGATCCCCGGATTTTACGATCGCGTCAAGGAGATGACACCAGAAGAAGCGTCGGCCATGCAGAGCCTGCCGTTCGACGAAGCCGCGTACTTGGCCGATGTCGGCAGCCCCCGCACCTGGGGAGAAAAAGGCTACACCACGCTGCAGCGCCGGGCCGCGCGCCCGACGCTTGACGTGAACGGCATCTACGGCGGCTACATGAAGGAGGGCAGCAGCACGATCATCCCATCATTCGCCGGTGCAAAGGTCTCGATGCGCCTCGTGGCCAATCAGGACGCCGAGGAGATCGCTCGGCTCTTTGACGAGGCCGTGCGTGCCCGCGTGCCCGATACCGTCCGCGCCGAGATTCTCGATCATGCCGTTTGCGGTCCCTATCTGGCCGACACCGCGTCGGCCGGAATGCGTGTCGCACGGCAGGCCGTGGAAATGGGATTTGGCAAGGCGCCTGTGCTGATGAGGGAGGGGGGCAGCCTGCCGATTCTACCGATGTTCAAGGAATTGCTTGGCGCGGACAGCCTGATGCTGGGTTATTGCCAGCCCAATTGCAACGCCCACTCGCCGAATGAATTTCTGCATGAATCCGACTTTGAAGCCGGGGCGCGAAGCAGCGCTGCGTTCCTGGGATTGATGGCGAATGTAGGTCGTTAAGTGCGCGCTTGAAGTGAACTTTGGCTTGTTCGGTGTGTAAAAAAACGGGGCGGGCTTGCCTCGCACTCAAGCCCGCCCCTTCACACACAACCGTCCCATTTCTGGGATCGGCACGACGATATCCGGGGCGAATCACCGCAACTCGCCGCCGGTGGTAGTAGCCGTCGTGTCGGACGTGTAGTCCGATCATCAGCATCGAGTCGCTGCCCGTTTCCGGTGCATTGACCTCGACATGGTTAATGATGAGCAAGGATCATGCCAATCGTTTCTCCCACGTTTTGGTACGATAGATGTATCCGCCTTAAAACATGGTCAACGCAGAGCTTACAGTTTTTTGGCCGACGGATTGACCATGACCGCTCATTCATCGGGACAACGGCTTGACCCCATAACCGGGTAACAAAAACGGGTCTTTCCCTTTCCCCACGTGGGTAACTTTTACCACGCTGGTTCACCGGTTTGAAAGTTGCTGGCTGTATAGCCTGTCTTAACCGATTTGTTTGAACGTCAGCCTCAAGGTGACTGCCGATTGCGGTGTTATTGACCGTGGACGCTGACTTACCACGAGTACGTGGAATATGATGAGATACGGAGCATGACGCGGCGGCGCGGTGGTGATGGCCGCGCCTTTGCGTTTGCAGCGGGGACAACGCGTCCAAGAGTGGGGCGTATACAATATGAAACGTTGGACATGCGTGAGTTTGTTGGCCTGCCTGAGCGCGTCGCTCGGAATTAACGGCGGCGCATGTGATTCAAGCGCGAATCTTGCGTTCCTGGAGTTTCGCGGCGCGCCGGCGATTCTGGCCAGTTCTCCCGGCGATGGCGTGTCGGAGCGCATCTACGAAGTCGATCTTCGAAGCTACCCCGAAACGGCCCGCATCTCATGGGAGTTTGGAGACGGCGCATCCCGGCGTGATCTGACGGTCGCACAAGGCCGGCGCGTCGCCTATGTTTATTCGTCGAACGGGACCTTCACGGTTCGCGTGCATTTGTTCTCTGCGCCGGATGTCGTCATGAATCGGCCGGCAGTTCATTTGGCGACCGGCACGCTGCCCGTTGATGTGCTCGGTCCGAATCAGCCTCCGATTGCATCATTCACGGTGGAAGACATACCGCCTTCGGACGAAGTGGCTGGCGTCACGCGGCGCTTCATCGCGTCGGCCAGCCGAGATCCGGACGGTACGATCGTGGAGTATCGCTGGGACTTCGGCGATGGCGGGCAGGCACTCGGCGAAATCGTCGAACACACGTATCAGCGGTCTGGTCGCTACACCGTGCGGCTGTCGGTCAAGGATGATCGCGGCGCCCGGACGTTTACCGAGCGCAGCATTTTTGTGAATGAAGTTCCGGAGGCCAGATTTCGCTTTGAGGTCGACAGCGATAATCCGCTTTTCGTGCGTTTCAGTGCGGCGCGCAGCAGCGATCCGGACGGCGAAATTGTCCGCTATGACTGGGACTTCGCCGACGGTACGGTTCTCATCGACGGCGGTCGCGACGTTGAACATTTGTATGCTTTGCCGGGCGAGTATTTAGTCCGGCTCGATGTGTTTGATGATCAGGGCGTGTCGGATTTCGTCTTCAGCCCGGTCACTGTGACAAGCAACGAGTTGCTGGTCACGTCGGTGTCTCAGCGTTATGGCGAGGTCGATACGGACGTGATCGATCTTGTCATCGGGGGGTTTAATTTCGCCGAAGGCGCGACAGTTCGGCTGGAGCGCGGCTCGACACAAATCGAAGGAACGACCGTCTCCACCCGCGACGACATGCATCTGCGGGCGGACTTTGATCTGCGCGGCGCTCCGCTGGGCGATTATGACGTCGTTGTCCAGAACCCGGATACCGCGATCGCTCGCCTCGACGGCGCGTTCCGCGTCGTGACATCCAATCTCGTGCGGCTGACGACATCGCTGGGCGAAGTCGTGTTCGAGCTTGTCGACGACGCTCCCGTAACGACGGCCAACTTCCTGCAGTATGTTGAAGACGGCTTTTACGATGGCACGATTTTCCATCGCGTCGTGCCCAATTTCGTCGTGCAGGGCGGAGGATTTCTGCCCGGCATGATCGCGCCGGACGGCCTGCGGGATCCGATCGTCAACGAGTTCAGCCCTGACCGCAGCAATCTTCGC